>CAXRFY010000067.1:0-25566 GCA_964229925.1 Schleiferiaceae bacterium | reverse complement strand
ACAAATAATTCGGGCGCTGATGAAACGACAGGCCCAACCACTGATTTTGCGCTATTTGGTACTGATAGCCTATCTCAAAGGGCATTCGAATTTCAATGTTGGAACGGTAGCTCATGCGCAGCATGGAGCCCTGATTGAAGGGGGCCGTTTTATCCAGCTGATCAAAAAAAGACTGCCCGGCGCTCGTTCGGACAGTCACGCGGTGTCGATCCTCCTGCCCGAAGCTTTTAAGGGTAAATCCAACGATGAAAAGAAGGAAAAAAACGAGATTCCGCATATTCTGTAAGGTATGAGTATTCAACTTGAGCTCGTCAAGGTAGGTCAAACACCATGCCTACATCCCCTTCAACCCTTTTACCCTTAAACCCTTAAACCCTAAGCCCCATGCTACAGCGCGCAGCGCGTGCTCTCTAGCTCTCTAGCTACCTAGCTAATTTGCGCGAAGCGCGTGCTCTCTAGCTTTCTAGCTTCAGGGCGCAGCCCGAGCCCTCTAGCCCTCTAGCCCTTCAGCGGCAAACTAAACACAAACTCCGTCCCGGCCTCCGAGCTGTCCTCGACCCAAATGCGGCCCTGGAAGCTCTCAATGATCGTTTTCACGATGGCGAGGCCCAAGCCGGTGCCGCGGGATTTGGTGGTGAACTTGGGTTCAAAGATTTGCTGCTTTCGGTCCTCTGGAATGCCGGAGCCGTTGTCCCGAACAAAAACGAGGACGCGGTTTTCCTCTTTGCGTATGCCAAACGAAACAAGGGCTTTGCGCCCTTCGGGAATGGACTCAAAGGCGTTGTTGAGCAAGTTGTTGAGCACCCGAAGGAGTTGTTCCTCATTGACCAATACGGTCCACTCTCCTTCTTTGGGTACGAGCATGGAAGCTTTGGGATAGGCGGCATGGCACTCGCGGAGCAAATTTCGAAGAGAAACTTCTTGACGCTCGTGCGCAGGAAGTCGGGTGAACTGGCTGAAGTCCCCCGCGATTTGGGCCATGGCATCAATTTGAGCCAACATCCCCTCGGTAAATTCCTTGATGCTTTCGGGTGTCTGTTTCTCTGCATTCATCGCATGCAACTGCGTCATCAGGCGCATGGGCGTAAGCGGATTTTTTATCTCGTGGGCCACCTGCTGAGCCATTTCCTTCCATGCGCTTTCCTTCTCGGCGTGGGCGATGGCCTTGGCGTGCTCTTCGGTCATGTCGACCATTCGGTTGTATTCGGCAATGAGAATGCCTATCTCATCGCTAGATTTCCATTTAACGTGCTTTTTGTCGCTTGCACTGCGCGTTTGGCGCATCGCATCACTAACCGCATCTAAGCCGCGCGTTATGCTCCTAGAAAGCAAATACGCAAAGTAGGCCGCCGCTAAGAAAAGGGCCAGGTTCAAATAGGCCAAGGCGCGAAAGAAAGCCTCATCCTCCACAGGCATGACCCGGCCATCGGTGTAGGGAACGACCATGATAGCCATGGGTAGGCCCGATGCGTTGGAAATTTCGGTCGAATAAATCATGACCTCACGCAGCGTGTCATTTACGGGGTGTATGGTCAGAACCTGGTTGCGGTGGTCCCGAATGCCCTCAGGCAGCTGCATGGGGAAGGTCCCGTCTTCATTCAACACCGGATTGGAGCTCAGCAAAAGGGCCCCGTCCATGGAATACAGCGCCACGTCCATATTGTGAATGTCCGCGATGGCGCAAAGCTCGCTGCTCAGAAGTTCTGGAAGTTCCGCAGCGCGCAAAGGTCCGTCGGATTGGCGGTTGAGTTCGTGCGTGAGATGTGCCTCAATGGCCTGTTCCTTCCGTTGCAAGCGGTCCTTGTGGTATTCCACTTCTTCTGCCTTGAAGTGCAGCCCGCTCACAATGCCTGTAGCCCCAAATCCAATCAACACCAACAGGAGCATGGAAAGGAATACGCGCATGCGCAGCGTGATCGTCGGCCAGGTCATCTTCATCATTCGCAAATCTAGGCGCAATAATAACGCCAAAGCGCGGCCGTTGGGCCGCGCTTTGTGCATTTAAACGTTTACAAACGCTTATCCATTCAAGGCCTCCGCGCCACCTACGATCTCCAAGATTTCGTTGGTGATGGCTGCTTGACGCGCCTTGTTGTACTGCAATTTCAAACCGTCGCGCATGGTGGTTGCGTTGTCGGTCGCTTTGTGCATGGAGGTCATACGTGCGCCGTGCTCCGAGGCTTGAGAGTCCAGCAACGCTTTGAAAACTTGGCTCTTGATGCTGGTAGGAATCAACTCCTCCAACAACTGAACTTTATTGGGCTCGTACAAGTAATCGCCCACGGATGCACTTTCGGTAGATGCTGCGGAAATGGGCAACACTTGTTCTTCTTGCAAAACCTGAACGGCTGCGTTTTTGAACTGGTTGTACACCATGACCACTTTGTCGTACGTACCGGACGTGAATCCTTCCATGGCTACTTCGGCCACGCGCTGTGCGCCTTCAAAATGCACTTGGTTCACTACCTCGAGCTCCTCGCCTACCACGTTCATGGTTTTCTTCAGGAGGTCGCGTGACTTCTTGCCCACCGCGAAGACAGACACCTTGGCGCCTTCGGCTTCGTAGCGGTCAGACACCACCTTTACGCGCTTTAATACAGAAGAGTTGAAGGCACCACACAGGCCGCGGTTAGCGGTCATCGGGATGAGCAACACATTCTGAACGGGGCGCTCCAAGGCGTAGGGGTTTTCGGATGCGTCCAAGGTGGCGCTCACATTCCCCATCAAGGCCGTCAGCTTCTCCGCATAGGGGCGCATCTGGACAATGGCGTCTTGTGAACGCTTCAGCTTGGCAGCCGAAACCATCTTCATAGCCGACGTAATCTGCATGGTGCTAGACACCGATGCAATGCGATTACGAAGCTCTTTTAGATTGGCCATTTGGGTCGAATATTAGGCTTGGTACGCAGGCAAGACTTCCTTGGCTGCCTTTTCAATTGCTTCAATTTGAGCATCGCCCCATGCGCCGCCACGGATGGCGTCCAACACGTCTTGGTGCTTGCTTTCCATGTACTCCAAGAAGCCGTTTTCAAAGGCCTTAATCTTGTCAACAGGTACGCTGTTCAACATCGCCTTGGTGCCCACGTAGATGATAGCAACTTGCTTCTCCACGCTCATGGGGTCGTTCACCTTCTGCTTCAAGATCTCCACGTTGCGGCGACCCTTGTTGATGACGTTCATGGTAGCGGCGTCCAAGTCCGAACCAAACTTCGCAAACGCTTCCAATTCGCGGTACTGCGCTTGGTCAAGCTTCAAGGTACCAGCCACCTTCTTCATGGGCTTGATTTGGGCCGAACCTCCTACGCGAGATACCGAAATACCTACGTTAATAGCGGGACGAACACCTGAGTTGAACAAGTCCGCCTCCAAGAAGATCTGACCGTCCGTGATGGAGATTACGTTGGTAGGGATGTAGGCAGATACGTCACCTGCTTGGGTTTCAATGATGGGCAATGCCGTCAATGAACCACCGCCTTTTACGATGCCTTTCAAAGATTCGGGCAAGTCGTTCATTTGGGCAGCAATGGTGTCGTCCTTGATCACCTTAGCGGCGCGCTCGAGCAAGCGGCTGTGCAGGTAGAATACGTCACCAGGGTAGGCCTCACGACCTGGAGGACGGCGAAGCAACAAGGACACCTCGCGGTAGGCCACGGCTTGCTTAGACAGGTCATCGTAAATGATCAATGCAGGACGACCGGTGTCGCGGAAGTACTCGCCGATGGCGGCACCTGCGAAAGGAGCGTAGAACTGCATAGGAGCGGGATCCGCAGCGTTTGCCGCTACGATGGTGGTGTAGGCCAAAGCGCCCTTCTCCTCCAACGTCTTAGCCAAAGCAGCTACCGTAGATCCTTTCTGGCCGATAGCCACGTAGATACAGTACACGGGCTCGCCCTTGTCGTAGAATTCTTTCTGGTTGATGATAGTGTCAATCGCCACAGTGGTCTTACCCGTTTGGCGGTCACCAATGATCAATTCGCGCTGGCCACGGCCTACAGGAATCATGGCGTCGATGGCCTTGATACCCGTTTGAAGCGGCTCGTTTACAGGCTGACGGTAGATAACACCGGGAGCCTTGCGCTCCAAAGGCATGTTGTACTTGGTGCCTTCGATGGGGCCCTTGCCGTCAATGGGATTGCCCAAGGTGTCTACTACGCGGCCGAGCATGCCCTCGCCTACCTCAATGGAGGCGATAACGCCGGTGCGCTTAACCGTTGAACCTTCTTTGATGCCTTCAGCGGCACCCAACAATACGATACCAACGTTGTCTTCTTCCAAGTTCAAAACGATGCCGCGAAGGCCTGTTTCAAACTCAACGAGTTCACCGGATTGTGCGTTTTGCATACCGTAGGCACGGGCGATACCGTCACCGACTTGCAATACGGTGCCAACTTCTTCAAGCTGCGCTTCGGAAGCAAATCCAGAAAGCTGCTGGCGCAAGATGGCTGAAATCTCTGCAGGTTTTACGTCTGCCATGGGAAGGGAATTTAAAAGTCCGCGATGTATAAGTTGTTGTCAAATTCGCGCTCCAATTTGGACAAGGCTGAAGACACCGAAGCGTCGATTTGCTTGTCTTCTACGCGGAGCACAAAACCACCAATCAAGTTCTCGTCTACCACCTGCTCCAACTGAACGTCGGAAGCCTCAGGGGATTTGAGCAAGGCCAAGAGTTGGTTTACGTGTTCGGGGCTGAGCGCACTTGCCGAAGCAACACGTGCACGAACCACCTTTTTCTCAGCCAAATACAGGCTGGTGTATTTTTCCAACACGTCCTCAAGATGTGCCTCACGGCCGTGCTTGACCAAGAGGGCCAAGAACAAATTCATCAAAGGATCGAGGTGTGCTGCAAAGACCGATTCGAGGGTCTTGAGCTTCTGTTCAGGCTTGATCACTGGGCTTTTCAAGAAGACGCGGAAATCGCGGCTCTCTTTCAAAACCGACAACAAGCTGTCGCTGTTGGACTTGATGACGTCCAATGCTTGGCGTTCGCGTGCCAGGTCCAAAAGGGCCTTGGCGTAACGGTTTGAAGCGCGCAGTGTGCTCATGCCTGATTAATTCATTTTAACGTCCTCCATCGCGCGGTCGACCATGGCCTTCTGTGCGGTGGCGTCTTTCAACTCAGCGCGGAGAATGCGCTCGGACATATCGATAGCCAGCTGGGCAACCTGGTTTTTCACCTCGGTCATGGCGGCCATCTTTTCGTTGTGAATTTGGGCACGAGCGGCGTCCAACACTTTAGCGGCTTCTTCCGAAGCTGCCGTCTTAGCGTCCGCAATGGTTTTGTCGCGCAAGGCACGGGCTTCCTTCAAAATCTGCTCGCGCTGTTCGCGGGCTTCTTTCAAAAGTTGCTCATTGTTCGACTGCAAGGAGGCCATCTCCGCCTTAGCGGCTTCCGCTGCCTTGAGGGCCGAATCAATTGCCTGTTCGCGATCCTGAACGGCTTTCAAAATGGGCTTCCATGCAAACTTCGCCAAAAGGAAAAGCAAGATGAAGAACGTGAGAGTCGTCCAAAAAATGAGGCCAAAGCCAGGTGTTACGATACCCATTGTACTACGTTTCTGAGGTTTACGGATTCACCAAAGAGGCGCGTTCGGCAGGAAATCCTGCCAAACGGCCCGTAAGTGGTGAGATATTAATTACCCAACAACGCGACAACGATACCGAACAAACCGGCACCTTCAATCAACGCGGCTGCGATAATCATGTTGGTCTGGATCTTACCCGTGGCTTCAGGTTGACGAGCAATAGCTTCCATGGCGCGACCGCCAATCAAGCCAATACCGATACCTACGCCGATAACGGCCAAACCTGCTCCGAGTGCTGCGATACTTCCGGTCATGATACTAGGGGGATTTGAGTTAAAAAAATTAGCGTTTAATGATGTTCTTCATGCATAGCGGCTCCGATGTACAAAGCCGTTAAGAGGGTAAAGATGTACGCCTGAAGGGCGGCCACCAACAACTCCAATACGGAGATAAATAAGGTCAAGAGAACCGACGCAGGGCTCACCCATACGGTTTCAAAAATGAATACCAACGAAACCAAGCTCAATACAATGATGTGGCCTGCCGTGATGTTGGCAAACAAACGAATCATCAAGGAGAAGGGCTTCGTGAAGATGCCAATGAATTCTACAATCGCCAACAAAGGCTTAACGGCTACCGGCAAACCGGGCATCCAGAAGATGTGGCCCCAGTAGTGCTTGTTGCCATTGACGTTGGTCACCACAAACGCCACAATAGCGAGAACCATGGTAACCGCAATGTTGCCCGTTACGTTGGCACCTCCAGGGAAGAAGGGAACCAAGCCCAGCAAGTTGTTGATCCAAATAAAGAAGAAGATGGTCAACAGCAAGGGGACAAAACGCTTGTAGTGAGGACCAATGTTGTTTTTCGCAATGTCGTCGCGCACAAAAACCACCAAGGGCTCAACAAAGCCAGCCAGGCCGCGGGGAGCGCCATTTGGGTTTTTCTTGTAGCTGCGCGCCGCAGGCAAGAAAATCAAGAGAATAACCGCTGCAGCAAAGAGCAGTGCGGCTACGTTCTTCGTGATAGAAATGTCCCAAGGGCTTGCGTTGGCTACTTCATGGGTCTCATGGTCCATGTCGGCATACACGCCGTGCTCGTTGGCTACGTCTGAAGCGTAGTAGATTTTCTCGTGGATGTTGACAAAGCGCTGACCGCCTACCTCAACCACGTGCATGCCTTCTTGGTCGTGGTGAAACAAGGAGGAAGAGAATACTACGAGACCCTGTTCCGTGTACAAAATGACCGGAAGCGGGATACTTACAGGGTGGTCGTTCCAATCAAAAAGATGCCATCCGTGGCTGTCCGCAATGTGGTGCATGATGACCTCTGCGGGGTCAAAGGCCTCCTTTTCTTCGCCGTGCTCTGCAGCATGGCTATCGCCGTGATCCTCAGCGTGGACCTCTGTCGCGGCTGCGTGTTCATCTGCCGAATGCGCCTCTTCCGAAGCCAAAACGGCTGGCGATGCCATCAGGAAAAGACCTAAAAGGAAGCTGTTCAATTTTGTCATGGGGCCTTGCAAAATGCGCGGCAAAGATACTCCGCCCACCTTCCAAATCCTACTGTTTCTTTATCCAAAAAATGGCCAGTGCAGATTCTGCAATTAGAACGAAAATATAGGCCCCCACAAACTGCAGGGCCTTGGCGTTAAAATCGGGGTCTTCCCGCATGGCCAAGGGCAGGATGACGGCGCCTAAACCCAGGAGCATTCGGAGAATGCCGCCGACAAAATAGACGGGAATAAACCGCCCTTTCTTTTGGTCTTCGAGCGTCTGCGCCAGCCCAAATAAGCTGATGCCCGTGCCCACCCAGTAGATGTCGCCCACCCAGAAAATGGCGGTGCTACCTAAAATTTGGTAGAAGAGGCCGTGCAAAAAGAGGCCCAACGCATAGGCTAAAAGAAGAGGGAGTGCCCAGGTTTTCATTTGGATTCGTTTAGGACTTGGCGCAGAATCAAGGTTAATGCGACCACGGTTGCCGCCAAGCTGCAGCCCACGGTCGCCCAGGCGGTTTGCCCATCTCCCCAGCGTCCATCGGCGAGGTCCCAACGGTAGCCTCCATAGGCGCCAAGCGCAATGACGGCTCCCATCTGGAAGGCCATGCCCGAGTATTTGATGGCGTTTTTCATGCTCCGCCCGCCCTTAGGCTGCTGAAGCTTCGTCTTTCTTGGCGGCTACGGTATCTGCAGGCGTCGCCGTCGTTTTGCGGTTGGCCATCGTGCAGGTTCCCGTGAATTGGGCGCCTGTTTCAACGGCCAATTTTCCCGTATTCAAATCCGCTTGGACATTGGCCGTCTGCGCCAAGGTCGTCAAGCCTTTGATTTCCAATTTGCCAATGACACGGCCCGCAATG
This sequence comes from Schleiferiaceae bacterium, assembly GCA_964229925.1. GTDB lineage: Bacteria > Bacteroidota > Bacteroidia > Flavobacteriales > Schleiferiaceae > TMED14. Next base: position 17,692 of record CAXRFY010000067.1, on the reverse strand, counting down.
CTCGCCTCCTGAGCGCGCACTTCGCCGTCCACCGCTCCGCTTGGGCCCACCACCAATTTTCCGCCCACAGAAAGGTTGCCCTTCACATGGCCGTCAATGCGAATGTCGCCTGGGGAATGGATGTTGCCCTGCAGTTGCGTTCCTTCTACAATGCGGTTGTGTTCTCCGCCTGCTTCGTTGCGTCGTGGTGAATTCATCATAGCGTGTATATCATTTCAACCCAGGCTTCGTAGCCCTTCAAGTCTTTCTGACTGTAAAAATGCGTAAAATTTTGCACGGTTATAGGCCAGTACTTCGCATCGTAGGGAGAAAGGAACTGCGTTACGGGGGTCGCGCGTTTCACTTTGGTCCGATACTCCATGGCTTCCGTGCTGTTTTTAAAGCCGTCCACCGCAACGATTTGGGTGCTTTCATTTAAGGGCAGTACCCGAATGCTCATCGGCGCCCCCGCAAAATACTGTTGGTGCAAGCGCGCCAATGCATTGCGCACGTCGTTGGCATTTCCGGCCGAACTAAAGACAATCAGCACCTGGTGCGGGACCGAAAGCGCCTCCACATAGGGCGACGAAGCGGCCGCCTCATCCACCGCATCCGCGGCCAAGGCCATTTTGATATTTCCGGCCGCCACCGCTTGCGGCGTGTTGGGGAATCCCTCTTCCACGTCCGTCAGCGCTTGGATATAGGCCGGACGACCGCTCTTTCCTCCCACGGCTTGAGCGCGCAACAAGGCCGCCTGTGGAGCCTCTTCCGCACTCCACGTCGTGGCCTTAAACAGCGCCAAGGCTGCGTCCCACTGCCGCTTCTCCACATGGCCCACCAGCCCACGGAAGGCCGCGGAAGCCGAAGATTGCTCCCTTTTCTGCTCCACTTCGCCACGCAACAGGGCCGCATACCGCGTTTTTGGGTAGCGGCTTAAAACAAGCTCCTTCTCCGCCTCCGCCTGAATGGCCTCTTCACGCTGCAGGTACAAGCGGTGCAAGGCATAATGCGTAAAGGCTTCCGCTTCACAGGCCGAATTCGTCAGCCGCTCGCACTCGCCCCGCAGGCTGTCGGGCAACCCGCATTCGGCCGCGCGGCGCTTCAAGCTCGCCAAGGCTTGATCCAAATCCCCAATCTGGTCGCGGTAAATCGCCGCAGCCTCCACCAAGGCCGCACATATCAAGGCTTGACACGAATCCTTCGCCTCATCCGTCTTGGGAATGGCGTCCAAATACGTCGACAACTCATAGGTCGGATCTACATAGGCCTCCGCGTTGCTTGGATCCTCAGGCGCCGACGGCCCACCCTGCCCCATAGTACCCATGGCCCAGGTGCCGGACGCGCTCTGCAGGCGCCAGTTGTCCACGTTAGGGCGCTGGCCCCAGTTCGTCGTAAAGCTGGCCATCCCCGCCGCACGCGACACGGGGTTGTAGAAAATCCACCCCCCAGCTGTGTTCGCACCAGCCACTGGGCCCTGCGCCGCCAGCAGCGCGGACTGCGCATTCAACTGTGCGTTGAGCGCCGCGCGCTCCGCCGCCTTGATCGCTTGCTGCTCTTGCCGCTTTAAGTCCGCGATATAGGCCGTAAACTTCGACCGCAGGAAAGCCTCCGACTTCGTGCTCAACACGAGCAGCGAATCGTTCCGGTCCAAAATCTCCACCACCGACATCAACGCGTTCAAGCCGTCGCGGCGCTTGGCAATGGCCTTCTTGAGCGCGTGGCCCTCCGGCAATAGCGCAAAGGCCGAATCCACATCCACCTGCGCCCGGTTGTAGCGCTTCGCATCGAAGTGCATCGTGCCGCGCTCCGAGTAGGCCATGGCCAATAGCACGGGTCGATCCTGTTGGCCTGCGCCGATGCAGCGGTCGAGGTAAAAGAGTTCGTTTTTGGTGTCTTCTTGGGACTGGGCGACCCGTGCCAACGCGAAGTAAATGCGGTCGCGGTAGTTGGCATTTTTGGGCTCCTTGAGGAGCTTGAGAAGTTCGGCGTAAAGCTTTTGAGGGCGGCCGTCGCCGTTGAGGGTTTTGTGAAGTTGGGCCTCCAACAGCATGTCGTAGGTGCCGGGTTGGCCGGCAATGCAGCGCTCAAAGGCTTGGCGGGCCAAGGTGCGCTCGCCTTGAAGTTCATAGATCTGGCCCGCGATGAAGGCATAGCGCGCCCAGCGCTTTTGGTCCTTGAGGCGTTCGGAGGCCTGTTTCAATAGGTCCGCCGCGAGGATCCACTCTTCGTTGCTGCGGTGCGCCTGGGCGCGCAGGACGAGGATTTCGGTGGCGTAGGCGTCGGGAACTCCGGTGCGCTCGAGTTCGTCCAGGGCCGCGAGGGTGGCGGGGCCATTGCCCTGACGGGCGAGGATGAGGACGCGCGAAAGTTCCGCGTCGTAAAAGAGGTTGGCTTCGCCCTGGGAGAAGAGGCGCTCTTGGTTCCAGGGGCGCTTCGCCTTGCGGTCCGTATTCCGCGTAACGATGGCAAAGGACTCTTGGGCCGCTACGTCGAGGCCCAGGAGGGCTTGGGATTGGCCCATGAGGACGTAGGCGTCGTAGATGACCGTGTTCTTTTGGGTGCCGCGGAACATCATGCTGTGTTCTTGGACCGTTTTAGTGGCCTTTTCGATGGCGCGCTTGAGGGAAGCGGCGGGGGCGCTTCCTTCTTTGGCTTGCCCGTAGGGATAGATGTCCAACACGCGGTCGTAGACGTCGACGTGCTCGGATTGGAGTTGCTTCAGGGCTTCTTGGTAGGCTTCTTGGCCGTTGAAGAGCGGGTTGAAGCGCGCCGTCATCTGGTGGTAGGTGCGGTTGATGGCGCGGTCTTTGGTACGGCTACAGCCTGATGCCAGCAAGGTCACCAGAAGGATTCCTGCTGCAAAAGACGAAGTGAATACCGTGCGTTTACCCATGATTACTGCGGCCGAACCAACTTAACGACGCGAGGCCAAAGTTATTTCATGTAGGTGGGCCGCGCGGACCCAATATCTTTGTGAAGCATGGAAAGCGAAAACAAAGCGCCCAAGCGCTGGAAAAAATGGCTCCGAAAGTACCGCGTCGTGCTCTTGGACGAGACCTCGTTTGAGGAGCGTTTTTCCTTGGTGCTCAGTCGGTTTAACGTCTTTGTCGTGGTGGGGACGACCGCTGTGGTCCTGGTGATTAGCACGATTTTACTCATTGCGTATACGCCGCTGCGGGAGTATATCCCAGGCTATGCGAGCACGTATTTGCGGCGTTCGGCCATTTCCTTGGATCAAGAAACGGATTCACTTTTAACCCAATTGTCCTACCAAGATGCCTTTATTCGGCGCTTGCAGGCGGTGATGAACGATGAGCTTCCCGTGGATTCGCTGGGCGGGGCGACGCCTCCCGCTGGATGGAACCCCGAAAGGCTGAAGCCTTCCGACCGCGAATTGGCGCTGCGTCAGACTGTGGCCGAATTGGATGCCAACGCCAAGGGAAGCGTGGACCCCGATAAGGAATTGCGCATGCCTTTGAAAGGAACGTTGTTGAAGGGGCAGCGCAGCTCGCGGCGCGAGTTTGGGATCCAGATTTCGGGCCAAGACGGAGACAACGTCGTCGCCATGAAAGACGGAACGGTGCTCAGCGTGGAGGGTACGCCGTCGTTGGGCTTTGTTGTTTTGGTGCAGCATTCGGGCGGGGCCTTGGGTCGCTACGGGAATTTGGCCAAAGTGAGCAAGCGCGCCGGCGACTACCTGCGCCAGGGCGATGTCCTGGGTGCTCTGGGGGAAGCGCCTGAAGGCGACCAGCCCTACCTTTCGGTTCAATATTGGTTGGGCGGCGAATCGCTCAATTTGGAAAAATTACTCGGATTTTAAGATGGCCAGCATCAAAGAGATAGGCGCCCGCATTTGGGCCGCTATTGCCGAACGCGAAACCCAAAAATGGGCCGCCAAACCGGTAGAAACGCAAGAGGCCGTTTTTCAGCGCTTGCTGCACACCGCTAAGGACACCGCCTTTGGCAAGGACCACGGCTTTGCCGACATCAAAACCCATGAGGAGTTCAAGGCGCGCGTACCGCTTCGCGACTATGAGGGCCTTCGCGCCTATGTGGACCGCGTCGTGGACGGCGAATCCGATGTGCTTTGGCCCGGTCGCCCCTTGTACTATGCGAAAACCAGCGGCACCACCTCGGGCGCCAAGTACATTCCCCTGACCAAGGAGTCTGTACCCTACCACATTAAATCGGCTCGCAACGCGCTGTTTGCGCACATTCGGAACACCGGACGCACCGGCTTTTTAAATGGCAAAATGATCTTCCTCCAGGGCAGCCCGGAGCTGGAAGACAAGAAGGGCGTCGCCTTGGGCCGTTTGTCCGGCATCACCGCGCACTTTGTGCCTAGCTACCTATTGAAAAACCGCATGCCCTCCTGGGAGACCAACTGCATCGAAGATTGGGAGACCAAGGTGGAGGCCATCGCGGAGGAAACCTACACCGCCGACATGACCGTCATCAGCGGCATTCCGCCCTGGGTGCAGATGTACTTTGAGCGCTTGATGGAAAAGACGGGCAAGAAAACCATTGCGGAGATCTTCCCCAATTTTGACCTCTTTGTCACGGGCGGGGTGGCCCTGGAGCCCTACCGCGCACGCTTGCTTGAGCTCTTTGGCAAGAACATTCCCGTTCTGGAAACCTATCCCGCCTCCGAGGGCTTCTTTGCCTACCAAGACCAGGCGGACAGCCCGGATTTGCTGCTGCTCTTGAACAATGAAATGTTCTACGAATTTGTACCCGCCGACCAATTCTTTGAAGAGAACCCACCGCGCTTGAGCATTGGCGAGGTCGAGTTAGGGGTCAACTACGCGCTGATTTTGAACACCAACGCTGGCCTTTGGGGCTACAGCATTGGCGACACGGTGCAGTTTGTGTCGAAGGCTCCGTACCGCATTCGGGTCACGGGCCGAATCAAGCACTTCATCTCAGCCTTCGGCGAACACGTCATCGGCTCCGAAGTAGAATTCGCCATGGACCAAGCCCTCAGCCAACACGGCGGACTGGTGCGCGAATTCACCGTGGCTCCAAACGTCAACCCGAGCGAAGGCGGCCTGCCGTACCACGAATGGCTGGTCGAATTTGACGAGCTCCCCGCCGACATCAGCGCCTTTGCGGCCACCTTGGACACCGCTTTGCGCCGCAAAAACAGCTACTACGACGATTTGATTTCGGGGAACATATTAAAGCCCTGCGTGCTGCGTGCCCTTGGGCCCGAGTCCTTCATTCAGTACATGAAGTCGGAAGGAAAGCTGGGCGGCCAAAACAAAGTGCCGCGCCTCACCAACGACCGAAAGATCGCCGACGCCCTGCTCGCTCTACAAGCCTAAGCCTTTCGCGGAGGGTTGGTACCCGTGGTCTTGCTCTTTGGGGGCATGCGAAGCCGCTACCGCCAAGCGGTCGCAGCGCTCGTTTTCGGGGTGTTCATTGTGGCCTTTGATCCACTGAAACTTGACCTGATGGGGCTCCATGGCCTTCAGCAGGCGCTTCCAGAGGTCGGGGTTTTTCACTTTGTCCCAGCGTTTGCGCTTCCAGCCTTCGATCCAGCGTTTTTCAAACGCGTCCACCACATACTTGCTGTCCGAAACCACCAGCACCTCGCAGCCCGGAACTTTGAGCGCTTCAAGGCCTACAATGACGGCTAGGAGTTCCATGCGGTTGTTGGTCGTGTGGTAGAAGCCCGCCGACAGTTCTTTTTCGTGGGAGCCGCTGCGCAAAATAGCCCCATAGCCCCCAGGGCCTGGATTGCCTTTGGCGGCACCGTCCGTGTACAATTCTACGCGGGGCATAGGCTCGGATTTGGGAGGGTTTGATTTAGGAGGAGCGCTTCCAGGACACGGGGAAAGGCCCAATGTTCGGCGCGGAGGATACGCGCTTGCAGATCTTCCGGCTGGTCTCCAGGGAGTACGTCCACCTCGCACTGAAAGCGAATGGGTCCCTCGTCGTAGTGCTCGCTCACCTCGTGAATGGTAAGACCCGAACGCCTTTCTCCCGCCGCCACAACCGCCCGGTGGATGTGCAGCCCGTACATGCCGGCGCCGCCAAACTTGGGAAGGAGGGCGGGATGGACGTTGAACATTCGGCCCGAAAAAGCCTCAATCCACAACAGGGGAACGGCCTTCAAATAACCGGCCAAAGCGACCGCCTGAACGCCCAATTGCGTCCAAACGGCGAGCACCTCGGCATCCTCTGTGCCCGGGGTAAAAACGTGAACGGGAACACCTAAGTCGCGCTGGACGACGCCTGCTTGCGCCTTATTCGTCCAAATGCCCGCGACCCGAATAAAATTATGCCCTTCGAAATACTGGACGATTGCCGCGGCATTGCTGCCACTGCCCGAAGCCAGAATTGCCACTAAAATCGGGGGGTTCGACGCATTTTGGGCCATGGCTTCAAAGGTAGTTCTTCACGCGAAAAGAGGAGGTCGTTGACAAATATCTATTGTACCAATTGGCAGATTGGCGTTTCTTTGCACCGATTCAACCAATCTAAACTTATAGGTATGTCAGATATTGCATCCCGCGTAAAGGCCATCATCGTTGACAAGCTCGGCGTTTCTGAGGCCGAAGTCACTGCCGAAGCGTCTTTCCAAAACGATTTGGGCGCTGACTCTTTGGACACTGTAGAATTGATCATGGAATTCGAGAAAGAGTTCGACATCCAGATCCCTGACGATCAGGCTGAAAACATTGCTACGGTTGGTCAAGCTGTTTCGTACATCGAAGCTGCTAAAGCCTAATCATCCCCTCGGATGGAACTTAAGCGTGTAGTTGTTACCGGTATAGGGGCCCTAACTCCTATTGGTAATACTGCCAACGAATTTTGGGACGGCCTGCTCCAAGGTAAGAGCGGTGCCGCTCCCATTACTCGTTTTGATACGAGCAACTTCAAGACGCAATTTGCCTGCGAGATCAAGAACCTCAACGTAGAGGATTACATTGACCGCAAGGAAATGCGCCGCATGGACCGTTGCACGCATCTTGGCCTTATCGCTGCGGACGAAGCCATCCAGGATTCTGGCATTGAGTCTGCCGAAACCTCTAGAGACCGCATTGGGGTTATCTGGGGTTCTGGCATCGGAGGATTGGACACCTTCTTTGAAGAGGCAACCAACTACGCGGAAGGCGGTGGTATCCCACGCTTCAATCCCTTCTTCATCCCCAAAATGATTGCAGACATCTGCGGCGGCTATGTTTCTATGAAATACGGCTACCGCGGTCCGAACTACACGACGGTTTCGGCCTGTGCCTCATCCACCAACGCCATCATCGATGCTTTGATGTTGCTGCGCTTGGGTAAGGCAGATGCCATCGTCTGTGGCGGTTCAGAAGCGGCTATTGGCCCCGGCGGTATCGGCGGTTTTAATGCCATGCACGCTTTGTCAACGCGCAACGACGATCCTGCAACGGCGTCTCGTCCCTTCGACAAAGACCGCGACGGTTTTGTCATGGGTGAGGGGGCTGCGTGCATGGTCCTCGAATCCTACGAGCACGCGGTAGCTCGCGGCGCAAAAATCTACGCAGAACTAGCTGGAGGCGGCCTTTCTGCGGATGCCCACCACCTTACTGCTCCCCATCCCGAAGGTTTGGGCGCCATGAACGTGATGCGCAACGCCATCGAAGATGCCGGGCTCTCTCCCGAAGACATCGACTACGTCAACGTGCACGGCACCTCTACCCCCTTGGGCGACATTGCCGAAACCAAAGCCATTCAAGGCGTTTTTGGCGAGCACGCGTACAAACTGAATATCAGCTCCACGAAGTCCATGACGGGCCACATGTTGGGCGCTGCCGGCGCGGTTGAAGCGCTAGCCGCCTGCTTGAGCGTCGTTCACGACACGGTGCCCCCCACCATCAACCACTTCACGGACGATCCCGAGCTGGACAACCAATTGAACTTCACCTTCAATACCCCCCAGAAGCGCGTCGTACGTGCCGCGCTCTCCAACACCTTCGGCTTTGGCGGTCACAACGCCTCCGTGGTGTTCAAGAAGGTGGACTAAGGCATGCTGAAGGCCCTTCGCTCTTTTTTCCGTTCGGTTCCAGCCGAGTCAAAAGATTTGCTCGCCGCTATTCGCGAAATGACGGGCCTTCGTCCCTACGATCCAAACTTGTATTTAGCGGCGTTTCGACGTAAAGTCGACGACCAGACGCAGAAAAGCGCGAACATGCGTTACGAGCGCTTAGAATACTTGGGAGACGCTGTTTTAGGTGTTCTCATGGCCGAATACCTCTACGAAAAATACCCCAGCGGCAACGAGGGCTACTTGACGAGTATGCGCTCCAAGGTCGTCTCACGGAAAGCCCTCAACCGCATCGCCGAAAAAATGGGCATCCCCCCTTGGATGCAGCAATCCTCCCGCGGACGCCGCGCAGGCACCACCTCTGTTCCTGGCAACACGTTGGAAGCGTTAGTCGGCGCCGTTTATGTAGACCGCGGTTGGAACGACACCAAAGTCTTTGTGCACAAGCGCATCTTGGATGCCTACGTCAATTTTGACAAGGTGGAAAAAGAGGTGATTTCCTACAAGAGCCTCCTAATCGAATGGGTGCAGCGCCAGAAGAAGACCTTTGACTTCGAAGTAACCGAAGAAAATGGGGCCGAACACCGAAAGCGCTTCACCATGGTCGTTAAGATTGATGGCGAGGTGCACGGCGAAGGCTCTGGCCAGTCCAAAAAAGCTGCGGAAGAGTCTGCATCACGCGCTGCATGCAAAGCGCTTAACTTAGGTCGACGTGAACCGTCTCGTTCTCGACGTCGTCGATGATGGGCCCCCGCCCAGCGTCCTTGGACTCAGCACCTCGCTGAGCGATATTTCCCTTGTTTTTGCACTGAATGCCGGTCTATCCTGGCAGCTCGTACGACACGAGGATTGGCGCTGTGTTCAAAAGCCCCTCTATTCGACCCATGCGCTTTACCGCGGGGTCTGCGCCGGCCAAGACATCTCTCTATTGTGGAACCTTCCCGAATCCACGGACTGGATCCAAGCTCCCGCCGCCACTTCTGCCGATCTCTTTTCCGAAGAGGTCGCTGCAGCCCCTAAGCGTGTTTTGGTCCAAAAACCGAAGAACCTTCACGCGCTCTTAATCGTGGAGCCGGAGCTATCTCCGCAGGAAATGGTAATTTTGCAACGCCGAATCGCCTCCATACCCGGAGTCGTGGGGCAAAACATCCTCCCTTGGTCTACCCTTCGCGAACGAGAGAACTTTCTCTTTGAACCGCTGAACACCGAAGTATAAGAATTCATGAAACGAACGAAAATTGTAGCCACCCTCGGCCCCGCCTCTTCAGATGCGGCCGTCCTTGAAGGCATGTTGCGCGCTGGCGTAAACGTCTTCCGTGTGAACTTTTCACACGGCAGCCACGAGCAGCACCGCGGCACGATTCAAACCATCCGCGCCATCCTAGAGCGCACCGGTATGAATGCCGCCATCTTAGCGGATTTGCAGGGCCCCAAATTGCGCGTCGGCAATGTGGAAGAGGGCGCTGTGGTCAACCCCGGCGATACCGTCACCTTCACCAACACCAAGTGTGAAGGCACTAAGGAACGCGTCTACATGACCTACCAAGCCTTCCCCATGGATGTAAACCCCGGCGAAACCATTTTGCTCGACGACGGAAAGTTGATGATGCGCGTCATCTCCACCAACCGCAAGGATGAAGTGGTCACGGAAGTCGTTCAAGGTGGCCCCTTGAAGTCCAAAAAAGGCGTGAACTTGCCCAACACGCGTGTTTCCCTACCCTGTTTGACGGAAAAAGACTTGGCCGACCTCGAAGTGGCTATGGAAGAAGGCGTCGACTGGATTGGATTGAGCTTTGTTCGCAACGCTCAGGACATCAAAGAGTTGCGCGCCATCTTGAACAAGAATAAAAACAACGCCGGCATCATCGCCAAAATTGAAAAGCCCGAAGCGGTTTCCGACATCGAGCGCATTTTGGACGAAACCGACGGCGTCATGGTGGCCCGCGGTGACCTAGGGGTCGAAGTGCCCTTGGAGTCCGTGCCTATGATCCAAAAAATGATCGTAGCCAAAGCCGTTGAGCGCGCCAAGCCTGTTATCGTTGCGACCCAAATGATGGAGAGCATGATCGACAGCATGACGCCTAGCCGCGCCGAAGTGAACGACGTCGCCAACGCCGTTTTGGATGGGGCCGATGCGGTCATGCTTTCAGGCGAAACGTCCGTAGGCCAGTACCCCGTTGAAGTCGTCGCTACCATGGCCAAAATTGTGGCCGCCGCCGAATCTTCAGGCATCAACCACATCAAGGAACGCAAGCCCAAGAAGCACGACGACCGCTTTGTCAACAATGCCATCTGCTTCCAAGCGTCGAAAATGGCCAACCTCGTAGAGGCCTCTGCCATTACGACATTGACCTTCTCAGGGTATTCCGCCCAGTTGATTTCTTCGTTCCGACCTAAAAGCAACGTCTATGCCTTTACGTCCAACAAGTCCATCCTGAATAAGATCAGCTTGTACTGGGGCGTTTGTGGTTTCTACTACGACGGCATGGAGTCGACGGACCAAACCATGATGGACATCACCCAAAAACTCCGCGACGAAAAGCTCGTCGAAGAGGGCGACTACATCATCCAATTGGCCAGCATGCCCATCATGAAGCGCGGTACCACGAACACCATGCGCATTAAGAAGGTGGGGGAATAAGCCAACTCGCGTTGCGGACGCAACGCTCTTTGGTAGAAAAGTTAAAGGGTAAAAGGGTTTAAGAGTTTAAGAGCGTCAGCCCTTTTACGCTTCAACACTTAAACCCTTTTACCCTTAAACCCTTTTACCCTTAAACCCCCTTAGAGCGCCCCCTGGAAATTGCGCAAGAAGCGCAAATCGTTTTCGTAGAAGGCGCGGATATCGGGGATTTGGAAGCGCTGCATAGCAATGCGCTCGATGCCCATGCCAAAGGCGTAGCCACTGTATTCGGTGGGGTCAATGCCACAAGATTCTAGTACGGCAGGGTCCACCATGCCGCAGCCCATGATTTCTAGCCAACCCGTGCCCTTGGTCATGCGGTAGTCCACTTCGTTTTCGAGGCCCCACCAGATGTCCATTTCGGCGCTGGGCTCCGTGAAGGGGAAGTAGCTCGGGCGGAGGCGGATTTCCGTTTTTTCGCCAAAGAAGGCCTGGGCAAAGGCCAATAGCGTTTGCTTCAAATCCGCAAAGGAGACGTTTTTATCGATGTAGAGGCCTTCCACTTGGTGGAAAACGCAATGGGAGCGGCTCGAAATGGCTTCGTTTCGGAATACGCGGCCTGGGGCTATGATGCGAATAGGCGGTTTTTGCGACTCCATGGTCCGAACTTGAACACTTGAGGTGTGCGTTCGGAGGGCCCAATCGGGGTCTTTCGCCAAGAAAAACGTGTCCTGCATGTCGCGCGCCGGATGTTCGGGCGGGAAGTTTAACGCCGAAAAGTTGTGCCAATCGTCCTCCATCTCAGGACCTTGCGCCACGGCAAAGCCCATGCGTTCGAAGATGGATACGATTTCATTTCGCACCAATGAAATGGGGTGGTGGGCGCCGGGAAGTGTCGCATAGCCAGGTCGGCTGTAATCCTCCGATGGTCCCTTCTTCTTGCTGGGAGCTGTCGTTTGAACTGTTGCTAAAGCCGCTTCCACAGCGGTTTTCAGCTGGTTTAGGCTTTGGCCCACCTCGCGCTTTTGGTCGCCGGGAACGTTTTTAAAGTCTGCAAAAAGCGCCTGCAAAATCCCCTTCTTGCCGAGGTAGTGAATTCGGAAGTTTTCTGCCGCTTCTGGGCTGTCCAGCGTCGTTGAAGCGACGGTGGCGATGTGTTTCTCAATGATTTCCAGCATGGGAAAGGAATCGTTTATATTTGCTCTGCGCTGAGCGCAAAACTATTGCATACCCGCATGAAGCTCAACAAAACACTCCTTTGGAGTCTCATTTTCTTCGGAATTCTCGGACTGAGTACCAGTTGCGAGGAGGAAGATACGCGTTCCCAAGTTCGGGTTCGGGTCATGAATCAAGATTCTATACCCATCCAAAATGCCTTGGTGCGCCTGTTCGCTCCCGGAACGAACACCTTGTTTACCGATCCCAACACCCAGGGAAGCTACTACCGCTACTCGGGCGTCGATGGCTGGTGCGAGCCCAGTTTCAAATTTGACGGCGAAGCGTTTTTGGACGTGGAAGCGGCCAAAGGCGGCTGGCGCGGATGCAGCTATGTGCACGTGACCAAGGCCTCCACGGCGGAAATCATCGTCTTCATGAAGCCATTCGGCGATTTAAATAACGGTTGTCCCCAATGAAACGCATTCTCTTCACCCTCTTGGCAGCTGGCTTGAGCTTTGCTGCATGTACCAAGAAGGACGCCCCTGTGTACAGCTTCAGTGTTGAAGTGGTGGACGAAAACGGTACTCCTATTCAGAACGCCTACGTGCGTGCTACCGCTCCGGTCGTGAATGCCATTCCCGATTACCAAGGCCATACCGGCATTGATGGGGTCATGCGCAACGATTCGGGCGACGACGTGTTTGAATACACCATGCCTGCGGTTCTGCAGATTACCGCCCAAAAAGGGGACAATCCTCCCGTGGTCTTCGGCTGTGGCTACCTCAAATTGGAACCCGACAGCACTGTCGTGATGAAGATTGTGGTTTTGCCCTACACCAACGGTAGCGCAGGCTGTTAATAGCCTTCCAGACGTTTTAAACGCTTACTTCGCCTGACTCCCCCGAGTCGGGCGTTTTTTTTGCCTCAAATCCACCCTTGCCCTTGGCAGTAGGAAATCACAGCCTCCTTCATCAAGCGCGATTGATGGCCTGGCGGCAGGTGGGGCAGGGGCTCCAAAACCTCAAAATGCGGCCAGCCCTCCTCATCGCGTCCTACAAACTTGTAGTAGCCGTAGGGTTCGAGCAATCGACAAATTCCAATGTGGAAGACGTCCACTTTATGGTCTTTTCGAAGGCGTTGGTGGGGCATTTGGAGCTCTTGAAGGCCAATGGCAAAGAGGATGCCGTCCAGATCCATGGGGTCACCGGGTGAAAATCGCTCCGTAAATAGCGCCACAACGCGCTCCCAGTGTTCTTTCAAAGGTTCGCTCATCCTACCTTAGGTGCTGTGAATGGTGTCGACATTTTTCTACTCGCCTTGGTGGCCTTTTTCACGGGCCGCGGCATTTGGCGTGGCTTTATCAACGAGTGGTCCGGTCTCGTGGGTTTGGCTGTTGGCTACTTCCTGATCCAAAAATACGCCGAACCCACCGGAGCCTGGCTGTCGAATGCCTTCGAATGGGGGATTTCCAACGCTACACTCGTTGGAAAGTTCGTGCTCTTCTTGGGCGGCTACTTGCTCATTGTTCTTTTGGGCAAATTGCTCACCAAAGTGCTTAAGCTCGTTTGGTTGGGCTGGGCCAACCGCTTGCTGGGCGGTATCAGCGGCTTGGCCAAAGGAATCGTGTTCTCTGCGCTCATTTGGGCAGCGTATGCCGACTTGGTTGTGCCTCGATTTGCAATTTCCGAACCCCTCACCGGCGAATCCTGGGTCTACCGCAGCCTAAATAGTGCGAAAAACGAACTGCTAGACCTTAGCGCCACGTATTTGCCTGAGCTAAGCCCTTCTGTGGAATAAACGTTTTAAGCGCTTGAAGCGCTTAAAACACCCATCCTGCGCGTTTTTTTAGGCGAAGTCCAAGATGGCTTGAATGCCTGGAAGCGTTTTTCCCTCCAAGTACTCCAACATGGCGCCTCCGCCGGTGGAGATGTAGCTCATGCGGTCAGCAAGGCCGAATTGTTCGACAGCCGACACAGAGTCACCCCCACCTACGAGGCTAAAGAGTCCTTTTTCCGTGGCTTCGGCAATAGCGAGACCTACCTCTTTGGTTCCTCCGGCAAAGGCCTCCATTTCAAATACGCCCAAGGGGCCGTTCCAAAGAAGGGTTTTTGCATTGGCAACCACCTTTTTGAACGCTTCGCGGCTTTCAGGGCCAGCATCTAATCCTTGCCAATCAGCCGGAATGGCATGGATGGGGCATATCTGAGTAGTGGCATTTGGGGCAAAATCGTCCGCGGCAATCACATCAGAAGGCAAGTGAATGGCCACATTCTTTTCCTTGGCATGCGCCAAGATGTCCAAGGCCGTCTGAAGGTGGTCCAACTCGCAGATGCTCTGACCCACTTCGCCGCCTTGCGCTTTGATAAAGGTGAAGGACATGCCGCCCCCAATGATAATTTCATCCACGCGGTCCATCAAGCGCTGCAAAATGTCAATCTTGCTGGACACTTTTGATCCGCCTACGATGGCTAGAGCTGGCTTTTCGCTGCTGACCAACACGCGGTCAACGTTTTCAATTTCCGCCGCCATCACGTAGCCAAAGGCACATTTTCCAGGGAAGTGCTTGGCCACAACCGTTGTACTTGCATGTTCGCGGTGTGCGGTGCCGAAAGCGTCGTTCACATAGCAATCGCCGTGCTTGGCGAGTTCCGCCGCAAACGCTTCGTCGCCGCTTTCTTCCCCGGGGTAGAAGCGGACATTTTCAAGCAAGAGAACCTCGCCATTGTCCAGCGCTGAAACGGCTGCATTAGCTTTAGGACCAATAGCCTCATCACAAAAAGCGACGGGCTGACCGAGGCGAACGGCCAATGCTTCCGCCACCGGGCGAAGGCTGTACTTGGCCTCGGGTGCCGCTTTGGGGCGGCCCAAGTGCGATAAAATCACCGCTTTGCCTCCATTTTCCACGATGTGCTTCAACGTGGGAAGGGTAGCTAAAATGCGTTTGTCATTGGCCACGGTGCCGTCTTCATTCAAGGGCACATTAAAATCGACGCGAATCAAGACGCGCTGGCCAGAAAGGGATAAATCTTCGATGGTTTTCATGCTAAAACTATGGGACATCAAAGGTAGGTTTCTACCTTCGCTTCGTGCCCGAAATTTTTGACCTTTCCCCCAACTATCCCGCCCACGAATGGCTGGCCACCGCCAAGCCGGGTAGAGTGCCCCACGCACAGCTGGTCGTTTCGGCGCAGGGGGGCATGGCATGGGCGGCCGTTCAGTCCTATGTCAAGCGTTTGCTCTGTTCCGAGGGCGGCTGCGGAACCTGTCCTTCGTGCAAGCAGACTTCGGGTTTGACGCATCCCGACCTTCACCTCGTCTTTCCCGTGACGGCAAGCGCGGGGGACGGCACGTCGGAATCCAGCCTTGGTGAATTTCGTAACTTTTTGAAATTCAATAAGTTTCCACTAGTACGAACGTGGATTGATGCGCTCGATGCGAGCCAAAAAGTGGTTCAGATTTCGGTCAAAGAAGCCAAGCGCATGGGGGATCTGCTGAGCCTCAAATCCCACAGCGGCGGGTATAAAGTGCTCCTCATTTGGTTGCCCGAACGTTTTCACGATTCCGCCGCCAACAAGCTGCTGAAAACTCTCGAAGAACCCGAGCCCCATACCGCCATCTTTCTTATCAGCCACGATGAGGAATCTGTGCTAGGTACCATTCGAAGCCGTTGCCAAGCCGTCTACCTGCCGCCATGGGGTGCCGAAAACGTCCGCAAATGGCTCGTGGAAGAACGTCAACTCGATCCGAATCAAGCGAAATTGCTTAGCGCACTTTCGGGCGGTGAGCCAGGGGTGGCTATTGATTATTTAGAAAACCGCGAACGCCTCGTACCGCTCGCCGAAAACTTTGTCGAGTGGATGCGTCTTGCCTTCAAGAAAGACCTTCCCGGCTTGCAAAACTGGGTGGATACTGTGGGGGCCTGGAACCGCGAACAGCAGCGCGATTTTCTGCGCTTCGCAGGATCCTTGCTGTCTCAACTGGAGCGTCTCCGGCACCACGCTTTGAAGCATGGAACGCTTGAATGGTTCCCAGATGTGCCCTTTAATGCGGCCGGATTTACAAAGCTGATGAATGCCGATAAGGTGCTGCTCATGCACCAAACTTTAGACGATGCCTACGTGGACATCGGCCGAAATGTCAATGCCCGCTTGGTGTTTTTTGATGCCAGCCTTCAGCTCATGAAGGCTTTCTGAGCACGTAGATCAGGCTAGACGTATTGTGCTTCCCGCCGCGGAGGTTGCTCCAAAGTCCTTTTAAGCTGGCGGCTATCCAGCGCTTTCGGCCTTTTTGAAAGGACTCACTCAAAAGACTCACATAGTACGCATCCAGAGGCATGGGGTGGATAGATTCCAATTCCCAGCCCGTTGTTTGGGCCAACGCCTGAACATCTTCTTTTCGGAAATGCCAAAAGTGAATGGGCACATCCCAAGCTGCCCAATCCGCTCCGTAGTGTTTGGCATCCCAACTCTCGTAATTGGGTAAAGCAAGAATGAGGGGGGCGCCCGGCTGAGCCTTTTCCAAGAGCACTTCAAGTATGACTTTAGGCTCAGGAAGATGCTCTAAGACGTGAAAAAGAGAAATTCCGTCAAATTTTTGTCCGTTTGGGAGATCCTCGATTTTTTCAAAAACAGGCTGATTTAGACGTTTTTCGGCTTGTTTTCGGGCATTTTCGCTGATTTCTACCCCAAAAACGCTCCATTTCTGCTTTTTTGCAGCCTCCAAAAAAACGCCTATTCCACAGCCGACGTCCAGAAGTGCGGGAATATTTGATTTTAGAGGGCTTACAGAATCCAAAAAACGCGCCTTTTTACCTGCCGCCCAATTTCGGGTCACATGGTAGATAGCATCAAAAAGTCCTCCACCCTCGTCGTTGTGACTTTTGTACGCATCCGACTCATAGTAGCGTCCGATGGTCGAAGCACTAGGCCGAGGACTGGTTCGCTTCATGCCACATTGGGAACACTCAACCACCGTAAAGACCTCTTGACTTACCATGTGGTCTTTAATTTGTTGAGCGCTGGATACATCTTCCGATCCACAAATCGGGCAGGCGAGGATAGATTCGAGGTGTTCCACGTGAAACAAACTAGCGGCCCAAGTGGACCATGAGTATTTGAACATCTGCTGGAGAAACGCCCGAAATGCGACTCGCTTGACCTAATGTCTCAGGACGAATCTTGGTCAACTTCTGACGACTTTCCATGCTTAGTGCGGTAATCTTTTCAAAGGAGAAAGTCGCTGGGATCTTCAAATTCTCCAAGCGTTTCAGCTTCTCCACTTGCTCCAATTCCTTTTCAATATAGCCCGAATACTTGCGCCCAATTTCCACCTGCTCCCAAACCTCTTCGCTGTAGCTGGGAACCTCTTGCCCAATATGTTCCAAGATTCCTGCCAGGCTGAGTTGTGGTCGAGCTACCAATTGGTCCAGAGGACCTCGCTGCTTCAAGGCAGCCGTACCCATCTCTTCCAAATACGCATTGGCGGCATCCGGCTCTACGGATTGCGACGTAAGCCATTCGTCTGCTTGAGCTACGGCTTCCATCTTTTCCGAATAGCGCTTCCATTGGGCATCGTCTATAAGGCCATGTGCCCTGCCTAACTCCGTTAAACGGCGGTCTGCATTGTCTTGACGAAGCGTGAGACGGAATTCCGCCCGACTGGTGAACATTCGGTACGGCTCTTCCGTGCCTTTGGTGATTAAATCATCAATCAAAACACCCATGTAGGCTTGGCTTCGATCCAATAAGAAAGGCGCTTCACCTCGAACACTTAGATGCGCATTCATACCCGCCATCAAGCCTTGGCAAGCGGCCTCTTCGTACCCCGTGGTGCCGTTGATTTGGCCCGCAAAGAAGAGGCGGGGAACGAGTTTGGTTTCCAAATTGTGCTTCAACTGGGTGGGCGGGAAGTAATCGTAT
>CAXRFY010000066.1:0-4893 GCA_964229925.1 Schleiferiaceae bacterium | reverse complement strand
AGAAGGCCCCATGGAAATTCCAGCCAACATGGAGGAATTGGAGGCCCTGTTTGAACGCGTTGAGCCAGGTTCTGCCCTCCGTTTACGAAAATTTCTATCGGATGCAGCCTACAAGTATGAAGTGGGCATCAACGACTTGGGTCGCAAGCCGTCGCGCTCCGTATTCGAATGTGCGGATTTCCGCGTTCTAAAGGGCTTGTTTCAGCTGGATTTGCTGAACAATATCCGCAGCAGCATCAAGAAGGTGGTGAAAAACCCCCAGCTGCAGCAGCTCTTGGAATTTCCGGTTCTGTTTTTAGGAGCGACACCAAGCAATACGCCTGCTCTGTACTCCCTCATGAACTATTCGGACATGGTATTGGGCACCTGGTACCCTCAGGGAGGTATGTATGCGGTAGTGGAAGCGTTTTACAAGGTGGCTTTGGAGCAAGGCGCGTCGTTTGTGTTTGAAGCAGAAGTGACGGGCTTTACCTATGAGAAGGGCCGAATTTCCAGCGTCCTGGCAGGCGAACATTCGTTCGACGCCGATGTGGTGGTTGCAAGTGCAGATTACGCCCACGTCGATCAAAAGCTTTTGGCTCCACAATACCGGAAGTACTCTCAGCGCTACTGGGACCGCCGGAAAATGGCTCCCTCTTCCTTCCTGTACTATGTAGGGCTGGATGCTAAAATTCCGGGCATTGAGCACCACAGCTTGTTCTTCGATGCGCCTTTTGACGTGCACGCAGATGCGATTTACACAGAGCCCCGTTGGCCCGAAAAGCCCTTGTTCTATTTGTCTGCGGCATCTAAGACGGATGCGGGAGCGGCACCAGAAGGGGGAGAGGCCCTGGTTATTCTCATTCCAACGGCACCTGGCTTGCCCGATACGGATGAGGTATTGGAAACGTACTTCGATCTCGTAGCGGATCGCATGAAAGACCACCTCGGTATGGACATCCGGGACCATGTGGTCTTCAGACGTACCTATGCTTACCGGGATTTTGTCAAAGACTACCACGCGCACAAGGGGAATGCCTACGGTTTGGCAAACACCTTGGACCAAACGGCCATCTTCAAGCCCAGCTTGAAGTCTAAAGTGCCAAATCTCTACTATACCGGCCAGCTTACTGTTCCGGGACCAGGTGTACCTCCCTGCATCATCAGCGGCGAGGTTGTTTCTGCAGAAATCGAAAAAGAATACCCCCTAGCGTTATGATGGACCTCTACCACCGCAGCTCCGACCGTGTGAACAAACTGATCACGCGTGCGTACAGCACCTCTTTTTCCCTCGGAATCTTGGGCTTGAACAAGGAGCTACGCGACCCTATTTATGGCATATACGGCTTTGTACGTGTAGCGGATGAAATCGTAGACACCTTCCACGGCCATGACCAGCGCACTTTATTGAAGCGCTTTTGGGCGGAAACGCATTTGGCTCTGGATGAAGGCATAAGTACCAATCCTGTCCTGCACAGCTTCCAAAACGTGGTCAACACCTACCAGATTGACCGCTCCTTAATCGACACCTTCTTGACGTCCATGGAAATGGATTTAGAGGACCGCGAATACAGCCAGTCGGAATATGAGAAATACATCCTTGGTAGCGCGGAAGTTGTGGGCTTAATGTGCCTTAAAGTCTTTGTGAACGGGGACCAAAAGAAGTACGAAGCGCTTACGCCCTTTGCGATGAAGCTGGGTTCGGCCTTCCAGAAAATCAACTTCCTCCGGGACGTCAGTGCGGATTTCAATACGTTGGGGCGAACCTACTTCCCGAACGTTGACCTTACTGCCTTTGACGACGACGCCAAGCGCGCGATTGAGCAAGACATTGCCGTCGATTTTCGCATGGGCTACGAGGGTATTTTACGCCTTCCTAAGGGCTCGCGCTTTGGTGTGTACATCGCGTACATGTACTACTACGCTCTTTTCCAGAAAATTATGCGCACACCTTCAGCCGCTATTTTCAATTCGCGCATTCGCATTAATAACCCAAAAAAGTACCGTCTCTTTGTAAGTAGTTACGTGCGACACGCGCTCAACCTATTGTAACATGCCAGAATACGTTATCCTCGTCACCCCGGACGATCAACCGGTGGGACGGATGGAGAAAATGGAAGCACACGAAAAAGGTGTGTTGCACCGCGCCTTCTCCGTCTTTTTATTCAACGAGAAGGGAGAGACTCTTCTTCAACAGCGCGCTGCGGAGAAATACCACAGCCCTTTACTTTGGACCAACACCTGCTGCAGCCATCCTCGAGAGGGGGAAAGCGTGGTAGATGCCGCAAATCGTCGCGTCTTTGAGGAATTGGGCATTGCACCTACGGAAATCACAGATTTGCATTCAGACTTTCACTTCGTGTACCGAGCTGAATTTGATAACGGCTTGATTGAGCACGAATTAGACCATGTTTTAGTGGGGCAATTTGATGGAAGCTGCGTTCTCAACCCCGAGGAAGTGGCAGCCGTTAAGTGGATTTCCATGGAGGCGCTTTTTGCCGATGTGGAGGCCCAACCTGAGCAGTATACGGCTTGGTTTAAAATCATCCTCGCAGAATACGCCAAACACCTCCCACAGTCATGATCGCTTCCGTCAGTCGTCACGCGCACTTCAATGCAGCCCACAGATTGCATGTCCCTCAGTGGTCGGAACAGGAGAATGCCGCCTTCTTTGGGGCCTGCAACAATCCGCGCTACCACGGCCACAACTACGAACTCATAGTCACCTTAACCGGTGAGATCGACCCGGTGACGGGGTATGTCTACGACATGAAAGTCCTCGGGGACTTGATCAAGTCGGAAGTGGAGGAAGCGTTGGACCATAAAAATCTGAACGAAGAAGTTCCGGTTTTTGCCACGCTGAACCCCAGTGCGGAGAATATTGCCGTGGTCATTCACGGATGGTTGCGTCCCCACATTGACGCCGCATTAAAACTTAAAGTAACCTTGTATGAAACCCCTCGCAACTATGTCGAATTCAGTGATTAAGGCCCATGCAAATGGCCACAGCAATGGCGTAGGTGTCGCGGCTATCAAAGCAGCAAAGCCCACACTTCCCAATGTGCTTACCGATGCGGAAAAGGTGGAGCTTATCACCGAAAAGTTCGCTGACATCATGGAGATTTTGGGTCTAGACCTCACCGACGACTCGCTGAAAGACACCCCTGCGCGCGTGGCCAAAATGTACGTGCATGAAACCTTCCAAGGGCTGAACCCCTTGAATAAGCCCGAGGTGACCTTGTTTGAAAACGGCTACCACTACCAGGAGATGCTGGTAGAGCGTAATATCACCTTGCACAGCACCTGTGAGCACCATTTTGTACCCATTTTAGGGGTTTGCCACGTGGCTTACTTCGCGACCGGTAAGGTCGTTGGACTTTCAAAGCTTAACCGCATAGTGAAGTATTGGGCCAAACGCCCTCAAGTGCAAGAACGTTTGACGGAACAGATTGCGCAAGACCTGAAGCGTGTACTACACACCGAAGATGTGGCCGTCTACATCGACGCAGAGCACCTATGCGTTAAAACGCGTGGGGTAGAGGACTGTGGTTCATCGACGGTGACCAGCCACTACAGCGGTCGCTTTACGGAACCAAGTGTCCGGGCCGAGTTCCTGGGAGCGCTCAAAGGGTAATTCCTAGCTTTTTCCATGGTACTTCATTGGTTTCGACGCGACCTCCGGCTGGAGGACAACGCCGCATTGGCTAAAGCGCATGGGAGTGGACCGCCTGTTCAGCCTGTTTTCATCTTTGATTCCGCTATTCTCGACCGGCTGGAAGACGAGCAGGATGCCCGGGTTTCCTTTATTTACGGGGAATTGGAGCGCTTACAGACTGAAATTTCCGCCCAGGGAGGTCAGCTTTGGGTCGTCTATGGGGACCCGTTGGCCTGGCATAAGAAATGGGCCGCAGACCCTTCCATCACGGGACTATTTGCCAACCGCGATTATGAACCCTATGCGGGTCAGCGCGATACGGCGGTGCACGCACTCTACCAAGCAGCGGGCAAAGAATCCAAGTGGTGCAAGGACCACGTGATGATGGAACCCAAAGAGGTGCTCAAAGACGACGGCAATCCATACACTGTTTTTACGCCTTATTCGAGGAAGTGGCGCAGCCTCTTCACACCGAGTCAAATCGATGCGTTTCCAACACCCACCGGCGGTTGGAATTCAGCGCCTTCGCCCTACACGTGGCCCAGTTTGGAGGACATGGGCTTCCAACGCAATCATCGGCAGGTACCCGAACGCAGCATTCCCGCTGCGACCTTGGCCCAGTACGAGGCCAAGCGAAACTTCCCCGCCTTGCCGACGAGCACCACCC
This sequence comes from Schleiferiaceae bacterium, assembly GCA_964229925.1. Classification (GTDB taxonomy): domain Bacteria; phylum Bacteroidota; class Bacteroidia; order Flavobacteriales; family Schleiferiaceae; genus TMED14. The sequence goes on along the minus strand of CAXRFY010000066.1, from coordinate 592 downwards.
GTCTAGGGGTGCATTTGCGCTTTGGCACGCTTTCCATCCGGGCCTTGGCACGCTCGGCCTATCCCGAACACAGCAAATTCCTGACGGAGCTCATTTGGCGCGACTTCTACCAAATGATTCTCTATTTCTACCCAGAGAGCCCTCAAAAGGCCATCAAGCCCGCGTACGACCGCATTGTCTGGGAGCGGAATGAGAAGCACTTTGAGGCCTGGTGCCAAGGTCAAACCGGCTACCCCTTGGTCGACGCCGGAATGCGCGAACTCAATGCCACAGGCTTTATGCACAACCGCGTTCGGATGGTGGTAGCGAGCTTTCTCACCAAGCATCTGCTCCTGGATTGGCGCCTAGGCGAAGCTTACTTTGCTGCCAAGCTCTTAGATTTTGACTTGGCCTCCAATGTGGGCGGATGGCAGTGGGCGAGCGGCTCTGGCTGCGATGCTGCGCCCTATTTCCGCATTTTCAACCCCGAAAGTCAGTTGGAAAAGTTTGACAAGCAGCTCGCCTATGTGAAGCGCTGGGTTCCGGAATATGGGACTTCTAGCTATGCCCAGCCTATCGTGGAACACAAGGCCGCCCGTGAGCGCTGCTTGCT
>CAXRFY010000065.1:0-3038 GCA_964229925.1 Schleiferiaceae bacterium | reverse complement strand
GCTCCATCGGCCTGGACCCAGCAGCAATACGGCTAAGAAAGCAAAGGCGTAGAGCAAGGCGTGTTCCTTTTCGGCCAGCGGGTCAGCGCCGTGCGCGACAAAGGCGGCCACCAGCATGGTGAAGGCCGCAGGTGCCGCCATCCAGCGCGTTTTGAAGCCTACTAAAATGAGGGCGGGGGCGATGAGCTCGCCAAAAATGGTCAAGGCCAAGGAAACCGTGGTGCCCATTCCCATGAAATCCATGAATTTGACTGGTTCACCGGCCTCAAGCGCTTGGGTTAGGCGTTCGTACTTGGCCCAACCGTGTGGAATCATCAAAAAAGAAGTGCCTGCGCGCAGCAGAAAAAGGCCCAAAGCGTGTGTCATGGGCACGAATATAGGCGAAGCCTCAGTTGTTCGGTGCGCCTGCGGCCACCCATAGTTCCAGTTGTCGAATTTGGCAATTCGTCAAGCCGTTTCCACTTGGAGGCATGGCGGCGTAACCTGTTTGGTGCGTGACAGCCCCCATCAGACGGTTATTGCTCAGCGCAGCCACTACGCCGGCATGGGAATCCAACTGCACATAGGCAGAGGCCGAGGTGCCCGCATGGCAGCCCACGCAGAAATTCTGCATCATGGGCTGAATGGTACCGCTAAACGTGTAGGCCGTGGTGTCGCAGCCTGATTCACAGGAGTTGTTTTGTGCGCCTTGCTGAATCCAGGTCTTGATGAGTTGGATTTGGGCCGCCGTTAAGCTCGCAGGAGGAGGAGGCATAATTTTATCCGGATCATTCTCCACCAAAACTTCATACAACTCACTGTTGTTGGGCTGGTCGGCCTTCACATCGCCCGTAGTCATAATGGATGTGTAGGACGTGAGGACCACGCCATCTTGGGCCGAAGCAGCATCGTGGCAGCCGCTCATGGCGCAGCTGGACACTATCAAAGGCAGGACATCTTGCTGGAAATACACCGTATCCGGATCGCAAACGCGTCCCCCCGTACCCGTCGTATCGGTAGGATTGGGATCGATGGGATTTAAAGGCTCGTGCGTGCAGCTTGTGCCGAGCAGGAGGCCGGTGCAAACAAGCAGGGAGAGGGCAAGCGTCTGGCGCATAGTAGGATACTTTGACGGCAAAGGTTCAAAAATGATGCCGAATAGCCTAATCCTTCACCGGGCAATGGCTTATTTGGAGTCGTTCCAGCGTTGGATGACTTGCATGACCGAATCGGCCACCTCATTGGGCACCGCGTACGACAAGGTGTAGTGTGCTATTTTCCACGTGTTCGCCTCATGGTCAAAGGTCAAGATGCCCGTCCCGCGGCAGCGTCCCATGTGTTCCGAGTCTAATTTTTCATCCAACCAGGCTACGTCGCCTTGGGTCTGGACGTGGCGTTCGCCTGTGACCGGCACGAAGGTCCATGCAGAGGCGCGCTGGAAGTAGCGGCGGCTCCAGGTTTTAAATTCGGAGGTGGTCCAACGTTCGGTCTCGTCGGTTCCAATAAAGATGCTTTCGTCGGAAGCCATGGCCCCAAAGTAGGCGCTGGAGTCGGCCACACTCGCGGCACGGTGCCAGGCGTCCATGACGCGGTGCACCTCATCCACAGAGTGCTCGAGGCTGCAGGCTGGGTTTTCCGCTTCCGAAGAACAAGCAGTCAAAAGACTGAGCACACATCCGGTAAGTAAGAGGGTAGATTTCTGATTCATGTTCCTAAGGTAGGAACTACTTTTGCTGCCTGGTTTGGCTCCGTAGTACAATGGATAGTATGTGGGTTTCCGGAGCCTAAGATGCAGGTTCGATTCCTGCCGGGGCTACAGATCAGAGGTGCGATGCGCCTCTCCGGCAAGACCGCCTCTTCGCGCAAGCGTTGGGGCGGTTTTTTGTTCCTGGCACCTGAAAGAAATCCATTTTTTAATCAGCGGTATCTTTGTGGTTTACGTTTTCCAAATGACATCGCTTTTTCTATACATCGGACCGGGAATGGGCGTGGGCACGCTGATCCTGGTGCTCCTGATTTCCGCTATCGTTTTACTCGCAGTTGGCTATACCGTTTGGGCGCGCATCAAGCGCATTTTTAAGAAGTAAGGAGTGCCCGAATTCATCTCCCTCGCGACGGCTCTATTTTCGGGTTGGTTGTTGGTTCGTTTGATTCTCTGGCGGTCCGAATGGCTCAGCGCACTCGCGCACGCTGCTGTAAGCGTCGTGGACGCCCTGCTCAGCCCCCTTCCCGAAGCGGAAAAACTCCCCTTGGTCGAGCGCCGCAACCTACAGCTGCTCGCGGCACTCGGGCGCTTTTTCCTGCTCGTTTTAGTGGCGCTTGCCGCCGGATGGGCCGTCGTTCAGGCGGGGGATTTTTTCCAGGGGTCATCTGCCCCGTGGACCTTCTGGCACTGGGGGCCTTTCTCGATCGGCGCCACGCTTCCTTTCTTGCGCCGGTCCAAGCATAACGGTCCCTACAGCCCCATTCAGCAGCTGTTTCACCACTTGGTATTGGATCATCCCAACGTGGGCCGAATGCTCTTTAAGCGCGAAGCCAAGCGGGTCATGAAGGGTCAGCCCGTCTCTGAACAGCCCTTCCTCATTGTCACGGGGCTGGCCCGCGCCGGCACGACCAGCCTCCTAAACCTCCTGAGCGAAACAGGCGCCTTCTCCTCCTTGAACTACCGCCACATGCCGTTTCTGATGGCGCCTGGAACCTGGGCGCGCTGGCATAAGCCCACTGCGGCCCAAGCCCAAGAGCGGAGCCACGGTGACGGCATTGAGGTGAGCCTCGAATCCAACGAAGCGCTCGAAGAGTACTTCTTCAGTGCCTACGACGGCTATGTGAAGGAGACTCAGTTGATGGAATATACCCTATCGGAAGCGCGTGCTACCGACTATGCGACCTACCGCGCACTCGTATGCGCTGAACAGGGCGGTGGACGGTATTTGGCCAAGAACAACAACACCCTCCTGCGTTACGCTTCGCTTTCACAGCATTTCCCGGCCATGCGGACCGTGGTGCTCTTTCGGCAGCCCATTTTCCACGCGTCTAGCTTGATGGACATGCACCTGCAC
>CAXRFY010000064.1:0-2473 GCA_964229925.1 Schleiferiaceae bacterium | reverse complement strand
CATGAACATTCAGAACTACGTTTTAGGCCAATGGGTCAACGGGGGCGCCTCCGAATACGAAGCCAAGCATGCCATCACGGGAGCCTCCTTGGGCCATGTGTCCAGTGAGGGCCTGAACTACGCGGACATCCTGGCCTACGGCCGCGAAAAGGGGGGCAGTGCCCTGCGCGCCATGACCTTCCCGCAGCGCGGTCTGATGCTCAAAGCCCTGGCCCTCTACCTGCAAGAGAGCAAGGAGACCTACTACGCCGTTTCCGCGGCGACGGGGGCCACCCGCGTGGACAGCTGGATTGACATTGAAGGCGGCATTGGTAACCTGTTCACCAACGCCTCCCTCCGCCGGGAGTTTGCGGATCAAGCCTTCCACATCGATGGGGCGCCGGTGAAGCTTTCGAAAAACGGCACCTTCCTCGGGCAGCACATCATGGTGCCCAAGCGGGGCGTGGCCGTGCACATTAACGCCTTCAACTTCCCCGTTTGGGGCATGTTGGAGAAGATCGCGGTCAATCTTTTGGCAGGGGTGCCGGCGGTGGTCAAACCGTCCGAATTCACCTCCTTCCTCACCGAAGTCGTCGTCCAGGATATCGTGGCGAGCGGAATTCTGCCCGAAGGCGCCCTCCAGCTGGTCAGCGGTAAGGGCCACGGCATCCTAGACGCCGTCGAACGTGGAGACACGGTCACCTTTACGGGCTCGGCAGCCACAGGCATGCGCCTCAAGGCCCAGCCGCATTTCTTGGAGCGCGGCGTCGCCTTCAACTTGGAAGCGGATTCGCTGAATGCCATGGTGCTCGGCGAGGATGCCGCTCCGGGCACGCCCGAGTTTGACATCTTCATCAAGGAGGCCGCCAAAGAGATTACGATTAAAGCGGGCCAAAAATGTACAGCCGTTCGACGGGTCGTGGTGCCGGCCGATCACTTGGACGCGGTCCAGGAGGCGCTGGCGGGGCGCCTTGCTACCACAGCCTACGGGGACCCTTCCGTGGAGGGAGTTCGCATGGGCTCGTTGGCCACCCAGCTGCAGGTAGAGCGCGTTCGCTCCTCGGTGGAAGCGCTTGCTGCTGAGAATGAAATCGTCTTTGGCCGCTTGGATGGACAGGGCGAAGCCAAAGCCTCCAACCCTTTGGCGGGGGCCTTCTTTGCTCCGGTGCTCTTCCGCAACGAAGACCCCTTTGGCAAGCAAAGTGCCCACCAGATTGAAGCTTTTGGCCCGGTTTCCACGCTGATGCCTTACCGATCGCTGCAGGAGGCTGCGGAGATTGTGGCCTTGGGCCGCGGCTCCTTGGTCACCAGCTTTGTGTCGGCAGACCGCGATGCGGCGCGCGCCTTCACCTTGGAGGCCGCCTACAGCAATGGCCGAATTCACCTCTTGGACGCCTCCAGCGCCAAAGAATCTACCGGCCACGGCTCGCCCATGCCCCTGCTCACCCATGGGGGTCCCGGCCGTGCGGGCGACGGCGAAGAAATGGGCGGCATGCGTGGGGTGATGCATTACTTGCAGCGCGTGGCACTCCAAGGCCACCCCAACACCTTAACGGCCGTCACCGGGCGCTTTACGCCGGGAGCGGACCGCCCAGAGGCCGAGCCCCACTTGTTCCGCCAGCATTTTGAGGACCTGCGCATTGGCGATACGGTGACGACGGCGAAGCATTTGGTCACTTTGCAAGACATTGAGGACTTTGCTGAACTCAGTGGCGACAAGTTCTATGCGCACATGGATGAAAACAGCTTGGAGGGCACCATCTTCACCGGACGGGTGGCCCACGGCTACTTCATTTTGAGCCGCGCTGCGGGCCTCTTCGTAGACCCCCCAAAAGGGCCTGTTTTGTTGAACTACGGCTTGGAATCCTGCCGCTTTACCAAACCCGTCTATCCGGGCACGGAAATTGGGGTTCAATTGACGGTTCAGGAGAAAATCGACCAGGAAAAACGCAGTCCCGAGGACATCGCCAAGGGCATCGTGAAGTACTATGTGGAGGTCACCGACGACACCCAAGAAGTTGTGGCGGTGGCAACCATCCTGACCATGGTTAAAAAGCGCAACCAGGCATGAGTTTTATCCAAGACGGTCTTCCCTTAGCCCCCGGCAACTACGCCGTGCTGTTCTTGTCCGAACGCCCCACCGACCCGGAGGGCTACGCGGACATGGACCAACGCACCATGGCAGCGGTGGAAGGGATGGAAGGCTACTTGGGCTACGAGCTCGTGCGCAACGGCGAAGACGCCATCTTTATTTCCTACTGGAAGGACAAGGCGGCGGTCGACGCGTGGCGGACAGATGCCTTGCACCGCGAGGCCAAAGTGCAGGGCCGCTCGCATTGGTACCACGCGTACCGAAGCGTGGTCTGCCCCATTGAAGAAACTAGTCATTTTAGACGATGAGTACCGATTTTACCCTAGAAGGCGGCGTTCAGGTGACGCGCGCCAACGGCATTGCCCACATTGAGTTCCAGCACCCGCAGAGCAACTCGCTGCC
>CAXRFY010000063.1:0-7610 GCA_964229925.1 Schleiferiaceae bacterium | reverse complement strand
GTCGAATAGAGGTATTGCGCACAGTCATCGTCGTGTGAGAACTAGGGTTGCGTCAAATGTACTTGTAAGCCCAAGAACTCATCTACCTCATTCCGTTTTTTACTACCCCTTTTGGTTGCCTGTGTGACGGCATTTTCGCTTTCGGCCCAACATGCGCACAGTGCTCCCGCTGGCCCTACGTTGGATGCCAAAACCTTGACGTATCCGGGGGAGAAGCATTTGGCCAATGTGCGGCAATTGACCTTTGGCGGCGATAATGCGGAGGCGTATTGGAGCTTTTCGGGCAAGAGTTTGGTCTTTCAGGCGAACTATGAAGCGTGGGGAACCTTGTGCGATCAAATCTTCCTCTACGAAGATGTGCGCCAGGTGGAAAAGACGCCCAAGATGCTGAGCACGGGACTGGGCCGAACGACCTGTTCCTACTTCCTTCCCGGCGATCAAGAAATCGTCTATGCGTCGACCCATTTGGGGGGGCACAGCTGTCCGCCCGAACCTTCCCGCGAAGGCGGTCGCTATGTGTGGCCTATCTATGAGACGTTTGACATTTTTGTGGCGGACCTCAATGGCGAGCTGCAGCGTCAATTGACCCATGAGCCGGGCTACGATGCGGAAGCTACGGTGTCTCCCAAGGGCGATCGCATCGTCTTTACGAGTGACCGAAGCGGCGATCTGGAGCTGTATACCATGAATTTGGACGGCAGCGATGTGGTCCAAGTGACGGACGAGCTGGGCTACGATGGAGGCGCTTTCTTTTCGCCAGATGGTGAGTGGCTCGTGTGGCGCGCATCAAGACCTAAAACGGAAGCGGAAATCGCCCATTACAAAGGATTGCTTGCCGAGCACCTCGTGGAGCCCACCAACATGGAGTTGTACGTAGCGCGTGCGGACGGGAGCGACAAGCGCCAGGTCACGCATTTGGGGAATGCCAACTGGGCGCCCTTTTTCACGCCTGACGGCCAGCACATTTTGTTTTGCAGCAACCACGCATCCAAGCGCGGATTCCCTTTCAATCTTTTCCTGATCAACGTCGACGGAACGGGCTTGGAGCAAGTCACGTTTGACAGCGCGTTTGATTCCTTTCCTATGTTTTCGCCCGATGGGAAGAAACTGGTTTTTGCGAGCAACCGAAACAACGGCGGCACGCGCGAAACCAACTTGTTTGTGGCGGACTGGATTGATTGAGTTTAGGCCTCCTTCGGGGTTTCTTCCTCGCTACTAGCAGATGAAGTGTGCTCGGGACCCACGCTGGCGGTTTCGCGAAGGACCTCGCCCAAAGTGCGGTGGTCGTCTTTGTCGCTGTTTCGGACCATTCCCCACGCCATAAAGACGGAGCTCGCGAGGATGATGTAGAGCAGGATGCCATTGTCAAACTGGGCGATGCCCATGGTGGGCGGAATGGCGTAGAACAGTAAAATGGTGATGAGGCCGCGGGGCGCCAAATAGGTGAGGATGGCTTCCGGTTTGGGTACGGTCCACTGGACGGCGACGGCACGGATTCGGTAGATACCCACCAGGGCCAGAAGCGCAAAGAAAATGACCAAGGGATTGGCCAAAGAACCTAGGTCAATGCTGTAGCCAAAAACGACGAAGAAAAAGGTTCGGACAATAAAGGCGGTCTCGCGCGTGATCAATTTGAAGTCGTTCAACAGGCCGCTCACGATGTCCGCTTTGAGCCATTTTTGCAACTTGCCGGGGAAGAATAAATTGGGGTTGTTGAGGATCAGGCCGAAGATCAAAATGACCAGCAAAGAGCTCAAATGCAGCATCTTACCCACTGCATACAGCAGGATGAGCACTGCAATCAAGAGGAAGAGTTTGAGCTGCGTTTTGATGTTTTGGAGCAGTAAGACCAAGAGGTAGGAAAAGACGGCCGAAACCAGCACACTCACCCCAAACGACCAGCCAAATTGAAGCAGCCATTCGCTGGTGCTGCCCCCTGGATTTTCGAAGCCTTCCACCAAGAAATAGAAGAGCATAATGCCCAAAATGTCGCTAAATGTGGACTGGTAAATCATGAACTCTTTGAGGTCATGACGCATGTTCTCCACCGAAGGAATGATGATGGCCGAACTCAAGATGCTCAAGGGCACCGCATAGAGGATGGCGCGGTCCCATGGGGCGTCCATGCCCACGTGAAAAAGGGCGGACAGAAAGAAGGTGGTTGCACCCATTTCCAGGAGGGTGAGAAGCAAGCTTCGGCCAATCATGCCGGAGTGTTCCCGGCGCAGCTCCAAGTCTAGCGCGGCTTCCAAGACGATCATGATCAATCCGACCGAACCCAAAATCTCCAGCGCTGGACGAACATCCGGCTGTGGAAGCGCCGCGTATTGCCCGCCTAAATTGAATAAAATTCCCATGCCCAAAAGCATGAGCACGCTGGGTATGCGCGTCTTCTTGGCCAATAAATTGAACAAGTAGGAGACAATCACAATCGCGGCTAGCGCAATCAGAATGGACGGGGTGTTGATCAAGTGGTTCACGAAGGGAAATTAGGAAAATCCCGGGAAGGGCAGAAGGGCAGAAGGGTAAAAGGGTTTAAGGGTAAAAGGGTAAAAGGGTTAAAGCGTAAAAGGGTTAAAGCGTTCAAGGGCATATAACACTATCTCCCTTAAACCCTTAAACCCTTTAACCCTTTAACCTTTTAAGCGAACCGCTCAGGCCTTCTTCACCTTCATCTTGCGCAGACGAAGGCTCTTGGGAGTCACTTCCACGAGCTCGTCGCTCTGGATGTATTCCAAGGCTTCTTCCAAACGCAGCTTGATGGCGGGCGCGATGCGCATCTTCTCGTCGGTGCCGGATGCACGAACGTTCGTGAGCTTCTTGCCCTTGGTCAGGTTGACTTCCAAGTCGGAACCACGCGTGTGCTCGCCGGTGATTTGGCCCGCGTAGATTTCTTCGCCGGGTTCGATGAAGAAACGGCCGCGGTCTTGGAGGCGGTCGATGGAGTAAGCAATAGCGGTGCCCTGCTCCATGGAAACGAGGGAACCGTTGCTGCGCTTGGGCAAGTCGCCTTTGAGGGGCTGGAATTCCAAGAAGCGGTGGTTCATGATGGCCTCACCAGCCGTGGAGGTCAGCAAGGCGTTGCGCAAGCCGATCAATCCGCGGGAAGGAATGTGGAAGGTCAAGATCATGCGCTCGCCTTTGGGGGACATGTTGAGCATTTCGCCTTTGCGGAGGGTCGCCATTTCAACGGCGGTGCCGCTCATAGATTCGGGCAAGTCGATCACGAGTTCCTCCACAGGCTCACATTTGACGCCGTCGATTTCCTTGATGATGACCTGGGGATTGCCGATTTGCAATTCGTAGCCTTCGCGGCGCATGGTTTCGATCAGGACCGAAAGGTGCAATACGCCTCGGCCAAACACGCGGAAGGTATCGGCAGAGTCGGTAGCCTCCACGCGGAGCGCCAAGTTCTTTTCCAATTCCTTTTCCAAGCGGTCTTTCAAGTGACGCGAGGTCACAAACTTGCCCTCCTTGCCAAAGAAGGGGGAGTCGTTAATCGTGAACACCATGCTCATAGTGGGCTCGTCGATGGCAATGGGGGGAAGTGCTTCGGGGTTTTCGTAGTCGGCTACGGTATCGCCAATCTCAAATCCTTCTACCCCGTTGAAGGCGCAGATTTCGCCGGCCTTCACGGTCTCCACGCGGGTGCGTCCTAGGCCGTCAAAGACGTACAACTCTTTGATGCGGGATTTGGTCACCGTGCCGTCGCGCTTGACTACGCAAACGGGTTGGTTTTCCTTCAAGGTGCCGCGGTGCAGGCGTCCGATGGCCATTCGGCCCGTATAGGAAGAATAGTCCAAAGACGTAATGAGCAGCTGGGGCGTTCCCTCCAAGGAAACGGCCTCTGGAACGTGCTTCAACACCATGTCCATCAAGGGCTCGATGGTATCCGTGGGCTGCTTAAAGTCGTAGCTCATCCAATTCTGCTTGGCCGAACCGTATACGCAAGGGAAGTCGAGCTGCTCCTCCGTGGCGTCCAAGGAGAACATGAGGTCAAATACGGCTTCGTGCGCCGCTTCGGGATCGCAGTTTGGCTTGTCGACTTTGTTGACGACGACGATGGGCTTGAGGCCCATTTGCAAGGCCTTCTGAAGCACGAAGCGGGTTTGGGGCATGGGACCTTCAAAGGCGTCGACCAGCAGCAATACGCCGTCGGCCATGTTCAAAACGCGCTCGACCTCACCGCCAAAGTCGGCGTGGCCCGGGGTGTCAATGATGTTGATCTTAACGTCCTTGTACCGAACGCTCACGTTTTTGGCGAGAATGGTGATACCGCGCTCACGCTCCAAATCGTTGTTGTCCAGAATCAATTCCCCCGTTTCCTGGTTGCTGCGGAAGAGTTGGCAGTAGTGTAAAATCTTGTCTACCAGGGTGGTCTTTCCGTGGTCAACGTGTGCGATAATCGCAATGTTCCGAATAGGGGTCATGAGAATGGAGTCAAAAGTCGCCTTCAGTTTGGCGGCGCAAAAGTACTCCCTTTATCCCGGATAAATCCCAGAACTCCCTGAATTTTAACGGATTTCCCGGACTGTGATTTTTTTATACGCGGAATGCTTCTTGAAATCTTCGATAACCTCTTCGATGTCAGCATCCAAAAATTCACATTGCCCAAAGTCCAAGGTCAAGGTCGCTCCTTCAGGAATACGCTCTAGGCGTTCCTTTAATAGCCCCTTGCTCAAATACGTGACGACACGCCGGAACGAAAACGTAAAGGCCCCGTCTTTTTCGTCGTAGGCAATGTTGGTTTTGAAGTCGGTGATAGCGATGAAAATCAAACTCACCACGAGTCCCAGTGCGATGCCTTTGAGCAAATCGGTGAGCAAAATGGCCACCACGGTGATGGCAAAGGGCACCCACTGCGTGTAGCCTTTGGCGACAATGGTTCGGATGACCGTAGGGCTGACTAGCTTGTAGCCAGTCATAATGAGGATGGCGGCCAGAACGGCAAGTGGAATTCGGTTCAGTATAGGCGTAATGGCAATTACTGCAACCGCCAAGATGATACCGTGCAGGATGGCGCTCGATTTGTGCTTCGCGCCCATTTGCGCATTGGCAGAGGTCCGAACGATGACAGACGTAATGGGCAAGCCTCCAATGAGACCGGATACACTATTGCCTACCCCTTGGGCGATAAGCTCCCGGTTGGTGGGTGTGACGCGCTTTAAGGGGTCCATTTTATCGGCGGCTTCAATGCATAGGAGGGTTTCAATGCTCGCAATGACCGCAATGGTGAGGGCAACAACCCAAACATCAAGGTTGCCAAATGCCGAAAAATTTGGGGAGGTCAAGCCTTCTTTCCAATTGGGAAGCTGGACGCTATGTTCGGCGAGAATGGCCCATTCGGGGGTGATTTGGCCCAAACCGTAGCCCAAAGCAGTCCCGGCAATGACGACGAGCAAAGGGGCTGGAAGGAATTTGGAAATCCCAAAGCGCGCATAGCCAAGCGCTTGAGTAGCAATGAGAACGAGCAGGCTGAAAAACCCTACGATCGTGGGGCCAAAGGTGAAGGCGCCCAACGCGTGCTGAACGGCACTGAAAGTGTTCTCATTGGCGCGCTGCCAGAAGCCCTCGTCCCCCATGAAATCCACGTCGTAGCCCACCAAATGCGGAATCTGTTTGAGGATAAGGATCAATCCGATAGCGGCCATCATGCCTTTAATGACGGTATTAGGGATGTAGTGCCCAATAATACCGAGGCGCATGAAGCCAAAAGCAACTTGAAAGAGGCCTGCAAGGAAAACCGCTAGAAGAAACGTGTCAAATCCACCCAAATCCGTGATGGCCACAATAACGATGGCAATCAGACCCGCAGCAGGCCCAGAAACACTCAAATGCGAACCGCTAATAGCGCCAACGACAATACCACCAACAACGCCGGCAATAATTCCAGAAATCAAAGGCGCCCCAGATCCTAACGCAATCCCCAAACACAAGGGAAGCGCAACTAGGAAGACAACGATAGAAGGGGCAATGCTTTGGCGTATTTGATCGAACATGGGGTATAGGCGTTTGAAAGTTTAAGTTCGGAATTTAGGTATACTTAACAAAATTATATACCGAAATGAGTATTCCGCGGTGAAGGTGGGGTAAAAAGAATGGACTTGAAAGGTTCTGGTAAGGTTGTTTTGGGCATTTTTTACCTTTTTCAAGGGCATACTCCAGGCGGATTTCCGTAAAACCATGCAAAATCTAGAATGTAACGCAGACGGATGTGTGCTTTTAAAAGGGTTTAAAGGAGTTTCATGCGAGGGGCTTAAGACTCAATTTTTCATAAATAATTGTATTTCAATTAGTTAAGTATTTTCAAGATTGAATTTCCTTCGGTTACTGCTTAAATCCAACTGAGTTGGTTGTGTAAATAGTGGGCCATCCGTCTCAGTCGGATTACATTTGCAGCCCTTGTTAAACGCAACCCGATGAAAAACAAGTACGTAGATCTAATCGAGCAGACCTTTGACTTTCCACAGGAAGAGTTCTTTGTGGAAGACGATCAACTGCATTGGCACGACATTCCTTTGATGGAATTAATCAAGCAATACGGTACCCCTTTAAAGGTGACCTACTTGCCCAAAATCACGCAGAACATTCAGCGCGCCAAGCGTATGTTCAACGTGGCGATGGCCAAAGTGGATTACCAGGGAGACTACCACTACTGTTATTGCACCAAGAGTTCCCACTTCCAGTTCGTCATGGAAGAAGCTTTGAAGAACAATATCCACCTGGAGACGTCTTCCGCCTTTGACATCAACTTGATTGAAGCCCTCGAAGAGGAAGGTAAAATCAACAAGAATCAATTTGTGGTTTGCAACGGCTACAAGCGTGCCCAGTATTTGGAGAACATTGCGCGCCTCATCAACGAAGGCTGGACCAATGTGATTCCGGTGATGGACAATAAAGAAGAGCTTCCCATGCTCATGGAGCAGGTTCAGAAAGGCAAAGGCCCGGTCCGAGTAGGCATACGCATCGCGGCAGAAGAAGAACCCAAGTTTGAGTTCTACACTTCGCGCCTAGGCATCTCGTACAAGGATGTACTTCCGATGTACAAGAATTACTTAATGGATCAAGAAAACGTCGAGCTTAAAATGCTCCACTTTTTCATCAACACCGGTATCAACGATACCGCGTACTACTGGAACGAACTCCTCAAGTGTGTAAATGTCTACATCCAATTGAAGAAAGTTTGCCCAACGCTGGACTCCTTAAACATTGGCGGAGGTTTCCCAATCAAGAACAGCCTGTCGTTCCAATACGACTACGAGTACTTGGCGGAAGAGATCATTGCACAGATAAAGCGTCAATGCGATCAAGCTGGAATACCCGAACCACACATCTTCACCGAGTTTGGAAGCTTTACCGTGGGCGAAAGCGGCGCAACCTTTTATTCCATCATGGGCGAGAAGAAGCAAAACGACCGTGAGAAGTGGTACATGATTGACTCGAGCTTCATGACCACCCTTCCGGATGCCTGGGCCATCAACAAGCGTTTTATCATGTTGGCCATCAACAACTGGGAAAGTCAGTACGAACGCGTACTCCTCGGTGGATTGACCTGTGATTCAGACGATTACTACAACTCTGAGCAGCATTCTAACGCCATCTTCTTGCCA
>CAXRFY010000062.1:0-7181 GCA_964229925.1 Schleiferiaceae bacterium | reverse complement strand
TCAAAGGCCACTAGCTCCACCGTTTCCCCCTGCTCCAGCAGGACATAGCCCGCTCCGTTGGGGGCCATTTTGTAGCGAGAATGCGCCTTGAGTCCCTTGGTCGCAGGCTTGATGACCTGCTGGTCAAAGCGGTAGAGTTCTTCTTCCTCAATGATTTTGATGAGTTTTTCGGCATACGTAGGGCTGGTGGCGTATCCAGCTGCTTTCAGGCCGCGCGCCCAGGCCGCATAGTCGCGGGGATCTAGTAGGAAGAGACCGTCGTAGCGGCTGCGGCTCACTAAGAAATCCGAGTGGTCTTTGTAGCTCTGCTTGGGATCGCGGTAGACGCGGAAGCACTCGTCCGGCTTGTCGTCGTCCACAAACATCGTTTTGCCCTTCCAGCCATCGTGGCATTTGATGCCGAAGTGGTTATTCCCCTCCGTGGCCAAACGGCTCTGTCCGTTTCCACTCTCCAAAATTCCCTGGGCCAGCGTAATCGAGGCCGGAATGCCCGTGCGCTTCATTTCCTTCACCGCCCACTTGGCGTAGGTCGCGATGTAGGTTTTGCGTGGGGAAAGTACCGTCTCTGCGCTGGGGGCGGCTTTTTGGGCCCAAACCGAATTCGCACCCAACAAAAGCACCGAACTAAGGAGGAAAGCAAACGTTCTCATGGGATAAAGGTCGCTCCTTTTTGACTTTTATGGCCGACTTTTGTAGGAGCAACCCCGCCATGAAGCAGCTAGACCCGGAAGATTTCTACCACAGCCCAGAAGGCTACATCGTCTTCACGGAGGCTTACCACCTCAAGCGGGGCCATTGCTGCCAAAGTGGCTGCAAACACTGCCCCTACGGCTTTGACAAAAAACTTGGTCGCATAAAGACGCCTTGATGATGCACACCTTTCAATCGGCTATCCTAGCCGGCATACCCGCTGAACTTCCCGTCCATCCTGGACTCGACCCCCACGTTTCGCACGCGCCGGTGCGCAAGGACGTGCTTTCGGGTCGTGAAAAAGCCCTCGCGCTCAAAAACGCGCTGCGCTACTTCCCCCAAGACTGGCACGCCACGCTGGCACCTGAATTCGCTCAGGAACTGAAAGACTACGGCCGCATCTACATGTACCGCTTCATGCCTACCTACGCGATGCACGCCCGCCCGATAGGCGACTATCCGGCCCAATGCCCCCAGGCCGCTGCCATCATGCTGATGATCCAAAACAACCTGGATCCCGCCGTGGCCCAGCATCCCCAAGAGCTCATTACCTACGGCGGCAACGGCGCCGTCTTCCAAAACTGGGCCCAGTACCTGCTGACCATGCAGTACCTCGCCACCATGACGGAGGAGCAAACCCTGCACATGCACAGCGGCCATCCCCAGGGTCTTTTCCCCTCCTCGAAGGAAGCGCCCCGCGTCGTCGTGACCAACGGCATGGTCATCCCCAACTACTCCAAACCCGACGATTGGGAGCGAATGAACGCCCTGGGCGTCTCACAATACGGCCAAATGACCGCCGGCTCCTACATGTACATTGGCCCGCAAGGCATCGTACACGGCACCACCATTACGGTCATGAATGCGGCCCGAAAATTTACCCGCGGTCCCCTGGAAGGCAAGCTCTTTGTCACCGCCGGCCTGGGAGGCATGAGTGGGGCACAGCCCAAAGCCGCCTCTATCGCGGGCATGGTGAGCATCACCGCCGAAATCAACCCCACCGCCGCCCACAAGCGCCACAGCCAAGGCTGGGTCGATGCCATTTTTGAAGACGTCGATTCGGCCATTGATTCGGCCCTAGAGAGCCAGGCTGCCGGCGGCAACCGCTCCATCGCCTTTGTCGGGAATACCGTGGACCTTTGGCAGCGCCTCGTCGAACGCAACATCGCCGTCGACCTGGGCAGCGACCAGACCTCCCTGCACAATCCTTGGGCCGGTGGCTACTACCCGCAAGGCTACAGCTACGAAGAGGCCAATGCCTTCATGGTGTCCGATCCCGACGGATTCAAGGAAGCCATCCAATCGACCTTACGCCGCCACGTGGAGGCCATCAACACGCTTCATGCGCGCGGCATGTACTTCTTCGACTACGGCAATGCCTTCTTGCTAGAATCGAGCCGAGCGGGCGCCGACATCCTCGCCGAAAACGGCCTCGATTTCGCCTACCCCAGCTACGTGCAGGACATCCTCGGGCCTTTGTGCTTTGACTATGGATTTGGGCCCTTCCGCTGGGTCTGCGCTTCCGGTAAGCCCGAAGACCTACGCGCCACCGATGCCATCGCTGCGGACGTGCTTCGCCGCATGGCGGCCGAAGCCCCGGCGGACATTCGCCTGCAGATGGAAGACAACCTGCGCTGGATTGAGCAGGCCGAAGAAAACCGCCTCGTGGTCGGCTCTCAAGCACGCATCCTCTACGCGGATTCTGTGGGCCGAATTGCCATTGCGCGCGCCTTCAACGAAGCCATCTCCCGCGGAGACATTGGCCCCGTAGTCTTAGGCCGCGACCACCACGACGTGAGCGGCACCGACTCCCCCTACCGTGAAACCTCCAACATCTACGACGGCTCGCGCTTTACGGCGGACATGGCCGTGCACAACGCGATCGGCGACAGCTTCCGAGGCGCCACCTGGGTCAGCTTGCACAACGGCGGCGGCGTGGGCTGGGGCGAAGTGATCAATGGAGGATTTGGCATGCTGCTCGACGGAAGCCCCGAAGCGAACCGCCGTCTCTCCTCCATGCTCTTCTACGACGTCAACAACGGCATTGCCCGCCGCGCCTGGGCTCGCAACGAGGAGGCGCGCACCGCCATTCGCCGAGAAATGGACCGCAGTCCCGGCCTCAAGGTCACTTGGGCAGAAATTGCAGACGATTCTCTGGTGGAGGATGCCATCAACCGCGTCTTTTGAGTATTTTCGGCGGCATGAAAACGGTGAAAACACTTTTATTGGCAGGCGCCGCCCTTTTGATGGCCGCTTCCTGCACCCAAAACGGCGGTGGTAGCAGCTCAGGCGAAGGCCTGAACATGGGCTACGTACGCCTGGACTCTTTGACGCAACTCTACACCTACCACAGTGAATTGGTGGCTGAATTTGAGGCTACCGCCAAGAAAATGGAGGCCGAACTCATCCGCAGCCAGCAAAATTTGCAGGCGGAGTACGAAGTCTTGCAAAAGGCCGCCCCCAACTTGTCCAAAATTGAATTGGAGCGCGCACAGTTGGACTTCCAGCGTGTCAACCAGAACTACCAAGCTTTGGAGCAGCAGCGCAGTGGCGAACTTGCCCAAGAAGAGGCTAAGATGAACGCCATCGTGAAGGAGCAGGTCGATAAAGCCATCGCTCAATTGCAAGAGGACATGGACTTGGACCTCATCTTCGTGTACGAGTCTAACTTGCTCTACGGTTCGGAGGCATTGGACCTCACTGGTAAGCTAGCCGAAATCCTCAACGGCATGGAAGCGCCTAGCCGCGAAGAAGCCGAGGCCGCTAAATAATCTCTCTGCCGCGCACCGCGCGGCGTTAAACGTTTAACGCAAAAGCGCGGCCCTGGGGCCGCGCTTTTTTTATGCTGATTTCAGTAGCCGTCCTTACTGCGCACCAAGTTCGTCCAACACCGCACGTCCAATGACGATGCGCTGGATTTCACTGGTGCCTTCGTAGATCTGCGTAATCTTGGCGTCGCGCATCAAGCGCTCCACGTGGTATTCTTTCACAAAGCCATAGCCTCCGTGGATCTGGACCGCTTCCACGGTTGCCTCCATGGCTACTTCCGATGCGTACAGCTTTGCCATAGCGGACTCCTTGTCAAAGTTCTGGCCTTGGTCCTTCAACCAAGCCGCCTTCAACACGAGGAGACGAGCGGCTTCCACCTTGGTCGCCATATCCGCCAACTTAAACGAGATAGCTTGGTGCTCCGAAATGGGCTTGCCAAAGGCTTTGCGCTCCGTCGCGTACTTCGCGGCCAACTCCAAGGCACCGGACGCAATGCCCAAGGCCTGCGCGGCAATGCCAATGCGACCACCAGACAAGGTCTTCATGGCAAACTTGAAGCCGAAACCCTCTTCGCCAATGCGGTTCTCCTTGGGAACCTTGACATCCGTAAACATGAGGGAGTGGGTATCGCTTCCACGAATGCCCAACTTGTCTTCTTTCTTGCCGACGATGAAGCCGTCCATGCCTTTCTCGACGATGAGGCAGTTGATGCCGCGGTGGCCTTTGGATGCATCCGTCTGGGCCATAACGAGGTACACACTCGCTGTCCCACCGTTGGTGATCCAGTTCTTCGTACCATTGAGAAGGTAGTGGTCGCCCCTATCTACCGCCGTCGTGCGCTGGCTGGTTGCGTCCGAACCGGCTTCCGGCTCACTCAAACAGAAGGCGCCAATGATTTCACCGGTGGAGAGGCGCGTCAAATACTTCTGCTTCTGCTCCTCCGTGCCAAATTTTTCCAATCCCCAACAAACCAGGGAGTTGTTCACGCTCATGATCACGGAAGCCGAAGCGTCAATTTTGGAAATCTCCTCCATGGCCAGCACGTAGGAAATGGTGTCCATGCCGCCCCCGTTGTAGGCGGGGTTGGTCATCATGCCCAGGAAGCCCAACTCGCCCATCTTTTTCACGCCATCGGCGGGAAATTTCTGCTCGTTGTCGCGGTCAATGACGCCGGGGAGGAGTTCGGTGCGCGCAAAGTCACGGGCCGCATCGCGGATCATGAGGTGCTCTTCGCTAAGTTCAAAATGCATAATCAAGGGTGGATTTCTGAGTGTCCCGCAAATTTAAGGCGAGAAGTCCCCACCTTTGATACAGCCAAACGCTTAAAACGTCTGTGCAATGCCCCAATACGAAGCCCCCACGCCCGACCCCCGTTTTTCCGGAATTGGCCCCTTCACCGTTGTGGGGACCATGTCGGGAACCTCGTTGGACGGCTTGGATCTTGTCCAGGTGGTTTTTTGGAAGGAATCCCCCGCCGGGCCCTGGCAAAAACGCATCGAAGCCACCCACTTCATTTCCTACGCGGATACTCCTTGGGCGAAAGACCTTCCCGCAGCCTACACGGCATCCGCAGCGCAACGCATTCAAACGTCCAAGGCCTACAGCCGCTGGCTAAACGCGCAACTGACCTCCTTCATCGGCGACAGCCACGTCGACGCCGTAGCCAGCCATGGACACACCGTCGCCCATGCGCCGGAAAAACATTTCACGCTTCAAATCGGCAACGACCCTGAACTCGCCCACGGCTTGCCTTGCCCGGTCGTCTGCGATTTCCGCGTCGCCGACGTTGCCCGCGGCGGCCAAGGCGCGCCGCTGGTCCCTGCGGCGGACGCTCTGCTCTACGGCGACTACCCCGTCTGCCTCAACCTGGGCGGCTTCTCCAACGCCAGCTGGGACCAAAACGGCCAGCGCAAAGCGGGGGATCTGGGGCCTGCCAACTTTATCCTGAACCCCTACGCCCAAGCCCTGGGCCATCCATTCGACCCATCGGGGGAGCTCGCCAGAAGCGGACAACCCGATGAAACAACGCTCCAAACCCTCGAAAGCCTGCCCTACTACCACCAGCCCTTCCCCAAAAGTCTGGGCCGCGAATGGGTGGAATCCCACATCGACGCGGCCCTTCAACCCTTACACCCTTTGACGGCCCTGGCCACCGCCACCGAGCACAGTGCCTGGGCGGTAGCGAAAGGACTGGCACAGGCGCCCCCGGGAAAGGTCCTCACGACAGGGGGCGGTGCCAAGAACCGCTTTTTGCTCGAGCGCATTGAAGCACTTTCGGGCCGACCGCTTGAAGTGCCCAGCGAGGAAGAATTGAACTTCAAAGAAGCGATTTGCTTTGCCTTCCTTGGGTTGCTGCGCCTTCGGGGCGAGAAAAATGTATGGGCCAGCGTGACCGGAGGCCCAAAAGATGGCTGCGATGGCACGGTATTCGGAGATTTGCCGTAGCTTCATGGGAAACTTCGACCCTACAACAAACGTTACTGAATTCGCTTATGTACCTCCTCATGATCGCCGTTTTTGTCCTCGGATACGCGGCCATTGCCTTTGAACACAACCTGAAGATTGACAAAGCTGCAGCGGCGCTCGTTACCGGGGTACTCTGTTGGACGTTTTATTTGTTTGGGGGTGCAGAGCTGCACGAGGCCGAGCATGCCTTGCTGGAGCATTTGTCTGAAATTTCCGGCATCCTCTTCTTCCTCTTAGGCGCCATGACCATTGTGGAAGTCGTCGATGCCCACGAAGGATTTGCCGTCATTACCGACAAGATCAAAACCAAAAACGTCCGCAGCCTCTTGTGGACCGTCTCCATTTTGACCTTCTTTTTCTCGGCCATTTTGGACAATCTGACGACCTCCATCGTGATGATTTCCTTGCTCCGAAAGCTCGTCAAAGACCAAAACACCCGCTGGCTTTTCGCCGGTGTCGTTGTCATCGCCGCGAATGCAGGTGGGGCCTTTTCGCCTATCGGAGACGTCACCACTACGATGCTCTGGATTGGTGGACAGGTGACCACCCTTAATATCATTGCCTACATCTTCTTGCCCTCAGTCGTTTGTGCGCTGGTTCCCCTCCTCTACCTGACATTCACCCTAAAAGGTGAGGTCGAGCGGCCTGAAGCCGAAAGCACCAGTTCTCACGGCGTAGAAATCAGCAAGTCCGAACAAATCACCGTCCTTATCGCCGGCGTTTCTGGCCTGCTCTTCGTGCCCATCTTCAAAACGGTCACCCACCTGCCTCCCTTCATGGGCATGATGCTTAGCTTGGGTGTGATTTGGCTCCTGACCGATATCATGCACCGCCACAAGTCCCCTAACGTGCGTCACAGTATTGGCGTCTTGGGAGTTTTGCGCAAAGTGGACACGCCTTCGGTGCTCTTCTTTTTGGGCATTCTGTTGGCCGTGGCTAGCCTCCAAACAGGCGGTCAGCTCAACGACTTGGCCAAAGGGCTCGACAGCAGCATTGGCACGAACAGCCAAGGGGGCATCTACCTGGTAGGCTCCATCATTGGGGTGCTCTCTGCCATTGTAGACAACGTACCCTTGGTGGCCGCTTCCATGGGCATGTATCCCATCGCAGAGGTGGGCTACTTTGCCCAGGACGACCTCTTCTGGAAGTTCCTGGCCTTCTGTGCGGGCACCGGCGGTTCCTTGCTCATCATTGGTTCCGCGGCTGGCGTGGCCGTGATGGGGCTGGAGCGCATCCCCTTTGGCTGGTACCTCAAG
>CAXRFY010000061.1:0-7623 GCA_964229925.1 Schleiferiaceae bacterium | reverse complement strand
CACGATGGTGCAACCGACCGTGAAATCATTGACTTTATGGCAAAAAAAGGATACTCGATTCCCCCGCAGACCTTATGTAAGATGTGGAAGAATCCATTTTATGCGGGCATCTACAAAAACAAACATATTATCGACCCCAATGCCAAAGGTCCATGGGAGCCTATCATCACCCTACAAGAATTTGAACTGCTTCAGGGACGATTGGACGGTTCCTTCCTGGCTGGAGTGCCTAAGTTCAAAGGCAAAGAAGCAACCCCTCTGATTCCACAGTTTTTACGTTGTGATGAGTGCGCGCACAACATGACTTCCTATTTCAATAAGAAGACCCAATCCTATTACTACAAGTGCAACTCCTGCAATAAAACCGCCAATGCAGATACCACTCCCAAATCCCTAAGGCCAGGTGTCCATGAGCGCTTTAGGGACCTATTAGATGGGTTTCATTTAGACCCCAAACTTTACAATGTCTTTAAGGTTCAATTGGAAAAAAGCTTGGATCAAAGTCTTGGGAGATTCGAGTCCAAACGAAGGGAGGTTTTGGACGAGATTCAATTAAAAACCACTCATCTTGAGCGCATAGAGCACAACTTCGTCATTGGTGAAATCACAAAGGCCATGTACGAAAAGCATACGCAGGCAATCATAGGTGAAATAGCAGGATTGGAGGAAAAACTTGAGTCCATGCCTTCAAAAAAATCGAACCAAGAAATCATGGATGCCAAACTCATGGAGGTCCTCAAAAACCCTCGTCAATTCTACGATTCCTTAAATGGAAAGCAAAAGAGGTCCTTCCAAAAGTTGATCTTCCCTGAAGGATTGAGGTACTCCATGAAAAAACAAGAATATCTAACCTCGGAGATGCACCTGTTATTTGATATAACAGACTGTTTTATAGAATCTTGGGAGTCCAATAAAAACAAAACTCAAAGACAAAATGCCTTTGAGTCTCGTTTAGTGGAGCTGGCGGGAATCGAACCCGCGTCCAGACAAGGAAACGATATGCTTTCTACATGCTTAGTTTGTCTTTGGTTTTCATCCTGCGGCTGAGAACAAACACCCCACCGCAAGCCTATCTGCTAAAGCTTCAAAGGCCCCCCGCAGCTCAGGGCCTCCTATTCCCACCTTTCCAGCACCCCTGGATCAGACTCCGTAGGACGGGGATTCTGAGGGATGTCCCGCTTCCGCACCTTGTGCGGAATTAGCTTAATCTCCTATCGGATGATTAGGCGGCAAGAGCGTAGTTGTACTCGCCAGTTATAGATTCCGATGTTGAATTAACGAGCGTCAATCGAATAGCTCGACATGCTTACAAACCCCTTCATCTTGCTGTCAATACCGGTCAGCCCCATGCAGATGCTTGCAAGGGCAAAGGTAGGCATTTGGGCCGGCAAGCCCACGAGCCCGCGTGGCGTGATTTACTGCAGAAAAAGAGGAGAGTTCAGCGTCTCGATCAGCGTCACACTGGCCTTCTTGACGAGGCTGTTCTTGACGGTCTCACGCATGTCCTGTACCACGCGAGGATTGTAACTCGTGCGGAAACGACTGTCAAGCTTGCCCTTTTGGCCGTACTGCACTTGGTCTGTGGTCTTCGCTTCCGAAATACTCGTCCACTGCCCAGGGTAGAGATTGGCGGGGTCGCCGCTGTATTCCGCTGAAGCGATGATGCGCTCGCTTTGCTCTTCCACCTCGCGTGAGGTAACAATGCTGCGCTTCACAGGGTCAACGAGGCTGAATTTCAAGGCGCCATGGATGAAAACGCGGTAGTCCACATCGTAGTAAACGACTTTGTGGTACACGGTTTCTTTGGTGACGACGCCGGTGTCGGGATTCTTTTTGTCCACCACCTCTTTGCGGTAGCCTTGGCGTTCGTAGCGCGACATGGTGCCGGGTACTTCGGTCCAATCCGTCATTTCCATTTCCAAGAGGTAGTCCGGCTGCTCGTTGGATTGGTAGCGCGTTTGGTCGTTCCAATCGATCCAATCGATGAAGGGGTCGTCGGTCCGAACCAAATTATTGATCAAGTCCGCACGCATGCTCTGGCTCAAATTCAGCTCTTGGCGGGTAGGCGCCAAAATGTCCCGAACGCCCACCGTCACCATCCCGTGGAACACCGCGGAGTCTTGGTACTGACGGCTGTTTTTATAGGGTTCACCCGTCTGACTTTCCATATCCGCCCACGTGTAGTAGGCCGCACGGTATTTCTGGTTGGCATACATGCGGTGCGCCTCTAGGTGCATAGGCTCTGCTACGGCCGAACGCCACAACTCCTGAATGGCATTGTCTTCCGGACTGTATTTAAGGGCGCGAGCGAGCGTTCGCTCGGCGCCTGTAAAGTCCTCTTGCTCGAGCGATTGCTGCCCTTGCTGCACGAGGTCCTTCACGTAGTTCCGCTTTAGGCCGTTGTACTCCGAGATATGGGCGGAGGTACCCGAGAGCAGGACCCCTGCGGCATTGGCGCGGTCCTCCAGGTCGCGGGCGCGAACAAAGGCGTCCAGGGCACCTACAGTTTCGCCTGCTTCGGCAAGCTTTTCAAATTCGCGCAACTGCGCTTTAATTTCCTTTTCGCCGTAGGTCTTGACCTGAATCATCGCCTTCTGGTTGCCCGGCTTGCGCTCCAGGGCCTCCAAGGACATCACAGTGGCTTCATAGGTAAGCCCCGCCGCGGCCAACTTTTTACTGCGCTTCAGCGCTTGGTTGGTGGGGGAGCAAGAAAAAGCCACCGCTGCGATAAGCAGGGTGGCTAGAACGGTTGTCAATGAGGTTCGAGCCATAGGCTCAAAAATACATCAACCCAAGTAGGTTTTGAGGATCTTGCTGCGTGACGTGTGCTTCAAGCGGCGGATCGCCTTTTCCTTGATTTGGCGGACGCGCTCGCGGGTGAGGTCAAATTTCTCGCCAATTTCCTCCAGGGTCAGCGGGTGCTGACCGTTGAGGCCAAAGTAGAGGCGGATGACGTCGCCTTCGCGCGGGGTCAGGGTCGCCAAAGAACGCTCGATTTCGGTGCGGAGTGAATCCACCATCAAATCGTCGTCTGGATTGGGCGAATCGTCCGAATTCAAGACGTCGTACAAATTGCTGTCCTCACCTTCCACCAAAGGCGCGTCCATGGACACGTGACGGCCGCTGTTGCGCATGGACTCTTTAACGTCCATTTCGCTCATTTCTAGCTTGGTAGCAATTTCCTCTGCACTGGGTGGGCGCTCGTGCGCTTGTTCCAGAGAGGCATAGGCCTTGTTGATCTTGTTGATGCTGCCAATCTTATTCAAGGGAAGGCGAACAATACGAGACTGTTCGGCCAACGCCTGCAGAATGCTCTGGCGAATCCACCAAACCGCGTAGGAAATGAATTTAAAACCACGGGTTTCGTCAAAACGTTGCGCCGCCTTAATCAAACCTAAGTTGCCTTCGTTGATCAAGTCGGGGAGGGTCAATCCTTGGTTCTGGTACTGCTTAGCCACAGAGACTACAAAGCGCAAGTTGGCTTTGGTAAGTTTTTCCAAGGCGCGTTGGTCGCCCGCTTTAATGCGCTGGGCGAGCTCCACTTCCTCCTCCGCGGTAATCAATTCCACCTTGCCGATCTCCTGGAGGTATTTGTCCAAGGAGGCGGTTTCACGGTTGGTGACCTGTTTTGTGATCTTTAACTGACGCATGAGGCTTTATTTCGTTCGAAGTAACAATCGTTCAATTTAAGGGATTTTGTCAATCCTCTTGACGGGGTGCACGGTCCTCGCGGTTGGGACGATCGCCGCGGTCACGACGAGGTCCACGATCGCCACGGGGTCCACGGTCTCCGCGCTCAGGGCGGGGTCCACGGTCCTCGCGCGCGGGGCGCTCTACGTAGCCTTCAGGCTTCTCGATCAACACCTTGCGAGACAAACGAAGCTTGCCTTTGTCGTCAATGCTGAGCAATTTCACTTGCACTTTGTCGCCTTCTTTGTAGAGTGCGGCGGGATCTTCCACGCGCTTCCAATCCATTTCGGATACGTGCAAGAGGCCTTCCGTGCCGCGACCGATTTCGACAAATACGCCGAAGGTCTGCACGCCTTTTACAACGCCGTCATAGATGGTATCCACAACGGGAACAAAGCAGATTTCATTGATGCGCTGCTGGGCCAAGGCGATACCTTCAGCGTTGGTGCCGCTGATTTCCACGCGACCGATGTTGCCGATCTCTTCGATGGTAATCGTGGTACCGGTTTCAGCTTGCATGCCCTGAATGATTTTACCACCAGGTCCGATGATGCCGCCGATGAAGCTCTTGGGCACTTCCATGACCACCATGCGAGGAGCGTGGGGCTTGAGGTCAGCACGTGGAGCAGGCATAGCATCGGTCATCACACCCAAAATGTGGGCGCGGCCGTCTTTGGCTTGGTTCAAAGCGTTCTTCAAGATCTCAAAGCTCAAGCCCTTGATCTTGATGTCCATTTGGCAAGCGGTGATGCCTTTCTCGGTTCCCGTGACTTTAAAGTCCATATCGCCGAGGTGGTCTTCGTCGCCCAAGATGTCGCTCAATACGGCGTATTTGCCTGATTCGGCGTCGGTGATCAAGCCCATAGCGATACCGCTTACGGGGTTGGTGATTTGGACACCGGCATCCATCAAAGCGAGCGTACCTGCACAAACGGTAGCCATAGAGCTAGAGCCGTTCGATTCCAAGATGTCTGATACCACGCGGATGGTGAAACCACTATCTGCGGGAATCATGTTCTTCAACGCACGCTGGGCCAAGTTGCCGTGACCGACTTCGCGACGGCTCGTGCCACGCATCATGCGCGCCTCACCCGTAGAGAAGGGAGGGAAGTTGTAGTGCAGGTAGAATTTCTCATCGCCCGTCATGGTAGCCGCGTCGATGCGGTTAGAATCCAAAGCCGTACCCAAGGTCACTGTGGTGAAGGATTGGGTTTCGCCGCGGGTGAAGAGGGCACAGCCGTGGGGGCCGGGAACCACGTCGGTCTCCACCCAAATGGGGCGGATTTCGTTGGTTTTACGACCGTCCAAACGCGTGCCGTTGTCCAAGATTTGGTTGCGCATCGCCTTATACTCCACGTCGTGGTAGTAGACTTTGGCCAAATCCAAGGAGGTTTCTTTTTCTTCGTCGCTAAGGGTGTCGGCAAAGGCTTCGAATACAGCCTTGAACTGGGCAGAACGCTCGGCCTTGTTGGTCAAGCCCATGCCGGCCACCTTGTAGGCGCCTTCGTAGGTGGCTTTTTCGACGCGCGCACGGAGTTCTTCGTCGTGGGTTTCATGGCTGTATTCGCGCTTGGGGCTAGAGGTAGGAACCAAAGCGGCCAAGGCCAATTGTGCGTCGATTTGGGCTTTGATGGCCTCGTGGCCCAAAGAAATTGCCTCCAACATTTCGTCTTCGGAAACTTCTTTCATCTCGCCTTCAACCATCACGATGCTATCCGCGCTAGCACCCACCATGATTTCCATATCCGCCTCTTCCAACTGAACGTAGGAAGGGTTGATGATGAATTCACCGTTCACACGGGCCACGTTCACTTCGGACATTGGGCCGTTGAAGGGGATGTCGCTAATGGCGATGGCTGCCGATGCGGCCATGCCCGCTAAAGACTCGGGCGCAGCGGCGGGGTCGTACGAGAGCATGGTGATGATCACCTGGATTTCTGCGTGGAAATCTTCAGGGAACAAGGGGCGCAAAACGCGGTCCACCAAACGGCAAACCAAGATTTCGCGGTCGCTAGGACGGCCCTCGCGCTTCAAGAAGCCACCAGGAACGCGGCCAGCGCCGGCAAATTTTTCTTTGTACTCTACGGAAAGAGGAAGGAAGTCGACACCGGGGCGCGCGTCTTTGGCGGCTACAACGGTGGCGAGGAGGGCAGTTCCGCCGCAGGTGAGCAATACAGCTCCGTCTGCTTGGCGAGCCATGCGGCCCGTTTCTAGGGTGATAACGCGGCCATCAGGCAACGTTACGCTTGTGGTAATGGGGGTAGGTGCATTCATGTTTTTTGTTTTCGATGATGATTTCTCCAGGCCGCTTCTTCCAACGCGAAAAGGCAATTCGGTGAGAATTGCCTTTTCTGAATGATTCCGCTAGAGGGAGCTCACGCTTATTTGCGGAGTCCTAATTTTTCGATGATCGCACGGTAACGCTCGATCTCGGTGGTGTGCAAGTGGTCAAGAAGACTACGACGCTTACCGACCAGACGGATGAGTGAACGCTCCGTGTTGTGGTCTTTACGGTTCTTCTTGAGGTGCTCAGTCAAATGGCTGATGCGGTAGGTGAAGAGGGCGATTTGCCCTTCGGCTGAACCCGTATCTTCGGGGCCTTTGCCGTGTTGCGCGAAAATTTCACGCTTCTTTTCAGTGTTTAGATACATGCCTAGATCACTTAGATGGTTGTGCTGTATACCCGACTTTCGGGAGGGCAAAAGTACAAAAAATTAAGACTACTTACACGTTGGCGGGAACATTGCCCACCAAGTGCAGCCATTGGCTCATTTTCGCTTTGAGGTGCTTGCGCTCCACAATGAAGTCCAAGAAACCGTGCTCTTTGACAAACTCGCTGGTTTGGAATCCTTCAGGAAGGTCCTTGCCAATCGTTTCTTTTACGACACGAGGTCCGGCAAAGCCGATCAACGCACCGGGTTCCGCAATATTGATGTCACCCAGCATCGCATACGAGGCGGTAACACCGCCCGTGGTGGGGTCCGTCAAGAGGCTAATGAAGGGAATGTGCGCTTCGTCTAGGAGAGCAAGCTTGGCGGATGTTTTGGCCATTTGCATGAGGGAGAAAGCGGCTTCCATCATGCGCGCGCCGCCAGACTTGCTGATCATGATGAAGGGAACCTTGTGCTTTAGGCTGTAGTCAATGGTGCGGGC
Organism: Schleiferiaceae bacterium; assembly: GCA_964229925.1. Taxonomy (GTDB): domain Bacteria; phylum Bacteroidota; class Bacteroidia; order Flavobacteriales; family Schleiferiaceae; genus TMED14. The sequence goes on along the minus strand of CAXRFY010000061.1, from coordinate 780 downwards.
GATCTTCTCACCTACCACGGAACCCATGGAACCGCCGATAAATTTGAAGTTCATCGCCGCGATGGCTACTTCCATGCCGTCGATTTTACCCACGCCTGAGGTCAGCGCATCGTTGAGGCCTGTCTTCGCGCGTGTGGCTTTTAGGCGGTCCGTGTACTTTTTACTGTCTTCAAAGTTCAAAGGATCCTTGGACACCATCGTGGCGTCCAGTTCCTGGAACTCCCCATTGTCAAAAAGAAAGGAGAAGTATTCCTTGGCATCGATGCCGTTGTGAAAGCCGCAGTTCCCGCATACCCATAAATTCTGAGCATGGTCGTCTGCGGAGACAATCACCTTGCACTTGGGGCAGCCGTGCCACAAGCCATCGGGCGTCTCTTTCTTCTCTTGCGTAGGGGTGGTAATCCCTGCTTCTTGTCTTTGGAACCAATCCGTGGACATAGTCTTTGGGGTTTAGGCGATGGTAATGCTGTTGTCCAAGTATACGTCTTGAACGGCATTCAACAAGGCGACACCCTCTTTCCAATCGCGCTGGAAAGCTTTGCGGCCCAAGATCAAGCCCTGGCCACCGGCGCGTTTGTTGATGACGGCGGTTGCTACAGATTCTGCCAAATCGCTGGCACCCTTGGACTCGCCACCTGAGTTGATCAAACCAATCTTACCCATGTAGCAGTTGGCCACTTGGTAACGGGTCAAGTCAATGGGGTGGTCGGTGGTCATCTTCTCGTACACGTTGGGGTGCGTCTTGCCGTGCTTGGTAGCCAAGTAGCCTCCGTTGTTGGT
>CAXRFY010000060.1:0-4706 GCA_964229925.1 Schleiferiaceae bacterium | reverse complement strand
TTTCCAGTTTTCGTGGAGGTGGGCACCTAGGCCTGCCCAGTGGCCGGCCAATAAGTCCGTGGCAAAGGGATCGACGAAGCTCACCATGGTTTTCAGGGCCGCTACTTTGTCGGCTTCGCTGCTTTTTTGGCTCTGTTCCGCCAAGATGGCACTGGCGCTGCGTTGGTTGCCCAGGTAATAGAGCTTGAGGTGCTGGCCGAACTCGCCTTGAAGGTGCTGCGAAAGATCAAGTGCTTGCACCTCGACCGTGTCATTGGGGAGAAAGCGAATGATATTGAGGCCTCCGTAGGCGGCCGCATACTGGTCTTGCTTTCCGATAGGTTCGCCCAAATCTTCCAATTCCACTTGGCAAGCGGTGTGGCCCAGCCAAGCTTTGTCTACCTCGGCCAAACGCCCTTGGCGCGCCATGAGGTTGTGCAAGGTGCCCACCGTAAAGCTCGAAGACGAGCCCATGCCCGTACCTGCAGGCACATCGGCGATGGAACTGACCTCCAAGCCTTCGCTCACGCCCAATTTCTGCATGATGGTACGCAGAATAGGATGCTGGAGGTCGGCTACCGCGCCCACGGTTTCTGTTTTGGAGTACTTGGTGCGAATTTCGCCCGGCTCAAAGTAGTCGTGCGACGAAATGTACATGTATTTGTCAATGGTCGTAGACAGGACCGCCCCACCGTGTTGGCGGTAAAAGCTCGGGAGGTCACTCCCGCCACCTACAAACGAAATCCGGAAAGGGGTGCGCGTTATTATCACGAGGTCTGGCTTGTGGTCGTGAAGATACGGGCTACGGCGGATTCCAAATTCTCGGCCCAAAAGTCAGGCTCCGGTCCAGGCACGTCTCCATGCCCCGTCTTCACACGTATCGTTTTTACCCCGGCTGCTTTGCCGGCTTCAATGTCGCGGGGACTGTCGCCAATCAACCAGCTCTCCTCCAGGTCAATGTTGAAGCGCTCGGCGGCAGCCAGCAGCATGCCGGGGGAGGGTTTGCGGCAGGTGCACGCGATTTTATACTCGGGGCGCTCCTCCGGGAAGCCGCCATGCGGGTGGTGGGGGCAGTAGTAGAGCGCGTCGACAAAAGCGCCGTCTTCCGCCAACAGGCGGTCCATGCGTGCGTGGATGCGGTCCACGCCTGCTTCATCGGTTAGGCCGCGGGCTACGACGCTTTGGTTGGTAACCACTACGGAGAGGTAGGGGCTTTGGTTGATGCGGCGGATGGCCGGACCTGCAAAAGGGTAGAGGGTGAATTCGTCTGGATCCTTGATGAGGTCGGTGTCAATGTTGATCACGCCATCGCGGTCCAAAAAGATGGCACGCTGCGGATGGTCCAAATTTCGAGCAGCGATTTTACCGCTAACGAGGGCCGCTTCGACCTGCGCATGACGCTCAGGTTTGCCCATGTCTTTGATGTATTCGGGGCTGGAATAGCCGAACAAGCGATAGCTGCCGGCCCATGCCGGAAAGAGATCTCGTCCAAAGTCCGTGGAAACGCCTGAGGGTATGGCATCCAGGAGTTCGGGTTCAAAGAGGTAGAGGGCCGCATTTACGCAGTTGGCGCGGTCCACGCCTTCGGGGTGGGGTTTGCCAAAGACGGCGCGAATTTGGCCTGTGGCATCCAAATCGACCAGATCGGAATCGTAAGGATGGTCGTTGGGATGCACAAAAAGGGTAGCCTGCGCACGCTTGCTGACGTGAAAGGCCTCCATGCGGCTCAAATCCACGTCGCTCAGCGTATCGCCGTAAAAGACCCAAAAGCTATCGGTCAACTGCTCCTTAAGTAAGGGCAGTGCGCCGGCCGTGCCCAGAGGCGCGTCTTCGAGAAGGTAGTCGATCGTCACCCCATAGGCGGATCCGTCCCCAAAGTGCGCTTGAATTTGCTCGCCGAGGTGGCCTATGGTAATGAAAAAGCGCTCAATTCCTTGAGCGCTGTAGGTTGCAATCAGATGCTGTAAAACAGGTTTCCCAGCAATGGGAACCATGGGTTTTGCGGTATGGGGGAAGGCAGCTGCAAGGCGCGTGCCCTTCCCACCGGCCAAAACCACTGCGGTTTTCACCATGGATTAGAGCTGGGCTTCCAGTTTGCCGGCCAAAACGTTCTTGGGCGCTACACCGACTTGCTTGTCGACCACTTCGCCGTTTTTGAAAACGAGGAGGGTAGGGATGTTGCGGATGCCAAACTGCATGGCGATTTCGCCTTCCTTGTCCACGTCCACCTTGCCTACCACGGCGCGGCCTTCAAAATCGTTGGACAATTCGTCGACGATAGGGCCTACCATGCGGCAGGGGCCGCACCATGCTGCCCAAAAGTCAACCAATACGGGCTTATCAGAATTCAGGACTACTTCCTGGAAGTTGCTTTCGGTAATCTCGAGTGCCATGCTAACTATTTCGATCGTTGAGAAAAATGTGAATAGCAAATGTAACTGCCCTCCGTAAATTGGCCATGCAACTAAAGTCACAAAAACCCCACATTGCGGTGAAAAAATACTCCTTTTGGGCGATTGCTATGGGTTGGGTCCTTGTAAGCGGCTGTGAAAGGCCCACCTGCCCTCCCGGGGAGCCCAATCCCGACTGCCTCTGTCCAGCCGTTTACGATCCGGTATGCGGCTGCGATGGCAAAACCTACGGCAATGACTGCGAGGCCGGTTGTGCGGGTGTCGAATCCTGGACGGCCGGGGAATGCGGGGGCTGAGTTAGGCTTTTGGGCCTCTCAGCCACTGAAATAAGGTCAGGGCGCCTCCCACCATTGATAGCGTAAAGCCGGTCCAGTACACGTTTCGCGCGCCCATGAGGTGGTTCATAAAGAAAATATCGGACGTCAGGATCAAGAGGTAGCCTACCACAAGGAGGCTGGGGCCTAGTTTGCTTTTCATGGGCAGAAGATAGGCAGAAGCACGGGCTAGAAACAAAAAAGCCTGCTCGGGAGCAGGCTTTTTGCGGTGCGGACGGGACTCGAACCCGCGACCCTCGGCGTGACAGGCCGATATTCTAACCAACTGAACTACCGCACCAGTGTTGGTTCTCTGTGAAGAGGGTGCAAATATATACCGCTTATTGCATTCGCAAAACCTGTGAAGGAAGGATTTTGGATAAAATTTTCGCTGGGACCAAGGAGGTGAGCAGCACCGCTATGAAAATTAACAGGTTAGCCAGTAAAAATCCGACCCAATTCCAGGCGACGGGAACGGCATCGACGTAGTAGGTTTGAGGGTCTAGTGGTAGGAATTGAAAGCGGTCTTGAGCCCATAAAAGACTGAAAGCTAATAGGTTTCCGTATAAGAGTCCCCACAGAATGCTTCTACTAAAGAGGGTGAGGATACTGGTCATTAGGCGCCCGCTCGATAGGCCCATGGTACGCAGAATGGCCACGCTTTTGCGCCGTTCGATGATTCGGATGAAAATAACTACCGCCGCATTAAATGCTGCAACCAAGGTCAAAATCACCCCCAATAGCCAGGTATTGGTGTCAAAGAGGTCCAGCCATTGGTACAATTGGGGGTAATCGTCGCGTGCGCTGTAGACGCCAAGTTCAACGGGAAGGGTAAGAAGGAGGGCTGCACGCGCTTCCTCGGAAAAAGGGCTGGAGCGGTAGAGGAGGAGGGCCTGGTGTTGATTTGGCTCCCATCGGTTGAGCTTTTGGACTTGGCGCTCGTGGCAGAAAATGGTTTGGGCATCCCATTCCACCAATCCCGTCTCGTAAATGCCTGCCACCGTGAAATAGCGCAGGGTGGGCAAGCTTTGGGCATCGCGGGAGAAATACATTTCAAAGCTGCTATCCACAGCCACGTTGAGCTGTTGGGCCAGGGTAGCGGAAATCCAGACGTCATTGCTAGGCCATTCAGGAAGGCTGCCTAGGGTTTTTTGGGCGACGATACCCTTAGGAAGCGCACTGACGCCCATGAGCTGTGCCCCAATCATTTGGGTGCCATGACTGGCCATGCCGCCTTTAAAGGAAGCGCTAAGCACCTCGGTGGCTTGATCCGAAAGGGATGTCGAGACCTGCGCTGCTTGAGCTTCGTTCCAAGTGAATTCGAGGGCATCCGATGTAGGCTGCTGTTGGTAGCCACGAATTTGAAGGCTGCCATGGAATTCATCGACTTTCTGTTCAATAGCCTGCTGCAAGCCGTCGCCCGTCGCAATGCCCACGACGACCGTAAAAACGCCCGCAGCAATGACGGCGGTAGCGAGACCATTTGCTCGGTGCAGTTTGGGGCTTCTTTTTCCCCACTGCCACCCCAACCATATCGAGAAATTTCGCCAACTTGGTGCCATGCAGCGTAAAGATACTTGGCTCGCCGGAGCCGTAGGCATCGTCCTCTTCTTTTTCTCCACTTTGCACGTTCAGGCACAAGGGTACACCCCGTACTTGAAAGGCGCCGAACATACTGGGGCTCTGCAGTTGGAAGTTCTCAAAGCAGCCCCAGACACTTTGCGCTACGCCTTGGTCGCACATGCGGCGAGTTTGAACTACGATAGCAAGCGAAAGCGCCTCTACAATACGGTTGAACGCGCTCGGAAGCTCCATCTCAACGTGGTGAAGATTTTCTCCCCGGAGCACGGATTCACGGGCAGCTTTTCGGCCGGCGAGCACGTCGAAGATGAAGACGTAGATGGCGTAAAGATTCCCATGGTCTCGCTCTACGGCGCGCACAAAAAACCCACGGCGGAAGATTTGGCCGATGTGGATGTCGTGCTCTTTGATCTGCAGGATG
>CAXRFY010000059.1:0-34718 GCA_964229925.1 Schleiferiaceae bacterium | reverse complement strand
CAACCTAGCGGCCCGCCATGCCCGAGGCGCGTACTTGATCTTCCTCGATTCCGACTGCTTACTGCCCAAGGACTACCTGCAGCAGGTCGCAGAGGGCCTGGCGGCACAGGACTGGGACGCCTTTGGAGGCCCCGATGCGGCACCGGCAGACTTCAGCCCGCTCCAAAAAGCCATCAGTTTCAGCATGACCAGCTTTTGGACCACTGGCGGCATCCGCGGAGGAACCAAACGCACCGCCACCCACTACCCACGTGGCTTCAACATGGGCATGAAGCGCTCCGTATTTGACGCGGTGGGTGGCTACGACATCGATTTCAAGACCGGTGAGGATATTGATCTCAGCATTCGCATCCAGGAGGCGGGCTACCGAGTTGGCCTGATCCCCAAGGCCGTGGTCTGGCACAAGCGCCGGAGCACCCTGCCTCAGTTCTTCAAGCAGGTCCGCCGATTTGGCGCTGCCCGATGGGCCCTCGCCCAGCGCCATCCCGGCCAACTCAAGGTGACCCACCTCTTCCCAGTTTTCCTAACGATTGGGACCTTGTTTTCTATTCTTCTAGGGGCCAGTACCGGAGTCCCCCTTCCCATCGTCTTCATTGGCTACTTTATGGTTCCGTCCATCCTGGCGGGTGCCCAGTACCGTTCACCCCACATTGGCTTCCTCGCCGTGGCCAGCACCGTCGTCATGATGAGCGGCTACGCCTTTGGCTTCTTGGAGGCGGTACTGGGGGGCGGTTTGCACAAAAAGCGCGGCTGAGTCCCATTGCCTACCTTTAGCCTATGAAACTCTACGTCGTACACGGCATCAATTTGGACCAGCTTGGAACGCGTCAACCGGAGATCTACGGAACGCAGACCTTGAGCGATCAATGGGCCGTTTGGACCGGTTGGCTGGCAAAGCACTGGCCGGGCGTGGAGCTAGAGGCGCTTCAATTCAACGATGAGGCGGCCTGCATTCGCTTCTTGCAGGAGGTGGATGGCCCAGAGGTGGGGGTGGTGCTCAATCCGGGCGCCTGGACCCATTCGTCCATTCCCTTGCGCGATTGCGTGGCGGGTTTGAAGGCGGCCGTCATCGAGGTGCATCTGAGCCACACCTATGCGCGTGAGGCGTTCCGCCGCGTTTCCCTCTTGGCTCCGCACACCCATGGGACGATCAGTGGCTTGGGGTGGCAGGGCTACCGTTTGGCTATGGAAGCGCTTCTAACGGCCCAAATGCACTAACGTGGACTGGCCCCTCGCGCTCAAGCAGTTTGTTCAGTACCTGCGTTTGGAGCGCGGCCGAAGTGCCAACACCCTAAAAGCCTACCAGCAAGACCTGGAGCAGCTCCGCGCCTGGGCCCAGGAGCAAGACCTTCGCCCGACAAATCTGCCCCAAGAGGCCCTGCGCCACTTCCTTCAAGCCCAGGCCAAAGCTGGCAAATCTCCGCGTACCCAAGCTCGGATGCGCAGCAGTTTGCGCATGTTCTTCACCTTCCTGCTGGAAGAGGAGGTTCGGAAAGACAACCCCATGGAGGGCATTGAGGCGCCGCAGCTGGGCCGCAAGCTGCCCGTCTACCTCACGATCGAGGAGGTGGATGCCCTGTTGGCCGCGGTCGATCGAAGCCAATCGGGAGGCGAACGCGACGTAGCCATGCTCGAGGTGCTCTATGCCTGCGGATTGCGCGTGTCCGAACTCGTAGGTCTGCGCCTCGAAGATGTCTTCCGGGCGGAGGGCTTGATTCGGGTCGTGGGCAAGGGCAACAAGGAGCGCATCGTGCCCATTTACGCCTCGGCCCTGGACGCCCTCTACCGCTACATCGACGAGGTTCGGGTGCATGTCCCCGTGCAAAAAGGCCAGGAATCCTTTGCCTTCCTGAACCAGCGCGGAAAGGCCCTGAGCCGCATATGGGTGTTCAAACGCTTGCAAGCCCTGGCCGAGACGGCGGGCATCGCCAAGAAAATTGGGCCGCATACCTTGCGCCACACCTTTGCGACGCATTTGATTCAAAACGGGGCGGACATTCGGGTCATTCAAGCCCTGCTAGGCCACGAAAGCATCACCACCACGGAGATCTACACGCATTTGGAGCAGGTGCATTTGCGCGACACCGTACTGACCTACCACCCCAAAAGTGCGGGTTGAGCCCTACGAAAGGGGAATCTGCTTTTTCTTGCGAGCGTAGTACTGCCAAACGATGGAGCCCCGGTAGACCCCGGCGGATGGCCAGCCTTTGGCGTCCTGCTGCGGACGGAAGGCAAAACGGGCAAACAGGCGGTAAAACTGGCCATGGGCCCGAACAATGGCCCAGCAATGCGCCCCCTGGCCGCGCCAGAGAAAGAGCAGGCCGGCAATCCCGTCCAGGAACAAGCGTGCCGCCACCACCCGCATAGCCGCGAGGGCAGGGAGGTTCTTGACGGCCACCAAGAGGCTGTTGCGGAAGTTGAGAAAGGTCTTTTGAGGAGAGAGGGCGCCCAAAGTGCCTCCCCCGACGTGCAGAACCTTGGAAGGCGCTGCGGCGTGCACGGTGAAGCCCGCGCGCCACATGCGCCAGCAGAGGTCAATTTCCTCCATGTGGGCAAAGAGCTGGGTGTCCAGTTGGCCGGCACGCAGGAAGGCGGACATTCGGACCATCAAGCAGGCGCCAGAGGCCCAAAAAACCTCCGGGAAAGCCGGTTGGTCGTACTGACCTTGATCCGTTTCGCAGTGGTCAAATATGCGGCCCTGCGCAAAGGGGTAACCCCAGAGGTCCATGCCGCCGCCCATCGCACCGGCGTATTCAAAGCGTTCGGGATGCCCGTAGTCCAGCAATTTGGGCTGTATGGCACCCGCCAAAGGATGGGCGTCCAGAAAGGTCACCAGGGGCTCCAGCCAGCCGGCCAAGGGCTCAATGTCCGAATTCATCAAGACCGCATACTCTAGTTCGGGGTGGCGGTCCTGCAGCATCTTCAGAGCGGTGTTGTAGCCGCCTGCATAGCCGCGGTTGGCGTCCATGCCCAGCCACAGTACCTCGGGATGCTGGGAACGGGTGTAGGTCTCGCTGTCGTCCTGGCTGCCATTGTCAGCGACCACCACCGTGGCATCGGGGCTATTCGCCACCACGCTAGGCAGGAATTTCTGGAGCCAGTGCACACCGTTCCAGTTCAGGATGACCACGGCCGTTCTCATTTTCCGCCCGGGATGATGTTGTTGTAGATGCGGCTGCCGAATTTGTCAAAGCCCGTTTGGCCCGTGTCGTCGATGTCTTCCGTGATGTAGGAGCGCTTTTGGAGTGCCACCTTCCAACGGCTGTTGTAGACTTCGCCGATGGCGTCCGAATGCAGCAATTCGTAGTTCCGGCCCACCACAGCGTAGTTCACAAAGACAAAAATCTTGTTGATCTGGTAGGGCGAGTTGGGCACGTCCAAGGTGTTGTACTGCCAAATTTCATAGGGGTAGCCATCCGTTTCAAAGGGGCGCTTTTCCGTCAAGGTCGGCGGGCCGTACTGCAAGAAGATGCGTCCGCGGTCCGTGGCGTAGCCGGGCACGGCACGACTGCTGTACTGCCCATCCACGAGGCGAAGGAGGTTCTTGTATTCGACGTAGTGGTTTAAGGCATCGACGGGGTAGCGGCTCTCCCAGAAGCGCTGGGCAAAGCGCCACAGCAGGGTGTCACTCACGCCAGGCCCCATGCGTTCAATTTGCTGGCGCTCCGCAATGCTGGCAATGGGGTAGAAGCCGTTGATCCAGTGGCGTAGGGAATCTCCCGTCCCGAGTTGGCCCATCCAGCGGGGGTCGATGGGACTTTCTTCGTTCCAGCGGGCAAGCTCTGTGGGATTGACGCGGTAAAATTTGAGGCGTTGCTGGGGATAGCGCTCGCGGTCCATCTCTTGGATGTTTAGGGTGCAGCGCAATTCGTACTGGCCGGTGGGCAGGTCGGTGACCTGAATGCCTCCCTGAATGGGTTGAACGCTCGTTGTACTCGGAAGACGCATGACGCCTCCATAGCCTTCCATTGGGCGGTCTGTGTCGAGCGAATACACTTCGTAGGTAAAAAAGGCCTTTTGTCCCTTGGGAAGGCGGTAGGCCTCCGTGTAGAAATACACTTTGTCGCTGTCGTTGGCGTATACGGCTTGGCCAAATTGCGCCCGAGGACCCAGCTTGCCTTCTAGGGGTTCTTTCCACTGAAGGGCGGCGAGTTGTACGCCATTTTGGTGGGCGAGGTAGAAGCTTCCATTCAACGTGTCCGAAATACTGTCGCCCAGCCCGTAAAACACCGTGAGTTGCAGGTCGCCCGTATCCGCTGCCAAAAAGGCATTCTGGACAATGGGGTAGAGAATTTCCGCATCCGCGTCTTGATCCGGACAGGTTACCGCCATTTTATCGGCCGAAAGCACCTCATTGCCCCGTCGCACCACCGCGATCAAGGTCATTTTTGGTGCGCCCGATTCTGTCCAAGCGGCGTAGAGCGAACTGGGCTCCACGCTGTAGGTAATTTCCAGATAATGACCCGTTTCCGGGTTCCAGTACGGGTGAACGTCGGCACCCACTCGAACCCCTTGCCCCCATAGGGTTTGGGCGAAAAGAAAAAATCCCAGAACAAGCATTCTTTGCATAATGGCGAAGTTACGTACTTTTGCCGCGGAAGAATGGCAGAGTGGTCGATCGCGGCGGTCTTGAAAACCGTTGACTGTAACAGGTCCGGGGGTTCGAATCCCTCTTCTTCCGCTGGCTCAATCGAGCGACCGCGCCCCCAGCTGGGGGCGCTTTTTTTTTGACCCTCGGCGATCGAGCTCGTTCAAGTGAGTCGGGGGTCAAAAAAGGGAGGCGGCGGGCGAAGCGCGCTGTGGTCGCTTGATAGAGCCAAAGCACCTCCCCCCCCCCGCCGGGGAACGCCCCCGGGCCCCGAAGGCCCCAGGGGGCAATCCCTCTTCTTCCGCCAAAACCACGAGAACCCGCTCCGATAACTGAGCGGGTTTTTTTATGCGTGCATGGATAGGTGCCGTGTCATGCGCTTTTCTATCTTTCCGGGATGAAAAAAGCCCTCACCATCCTACTTGTGCTGACAGGATATCTTGCCTCTGCCCAAACCGTCTACACCAAAGATGGCGTGCCCTTGGGCGACGGTGATTTTTTGGTCCGTACGTGTAAAGCAGCGGCAGATGCCTCCCTGAAAGGCCGTGCCATGGTCCTGCAGGGCATTGAAGTGGATACGCGCGCCTACTGCGAATGCGCCATGCTCAACTTGATTCCTTCGCTCGAAAGTGCGGACATCATTGAGGCCAACGAATCGGGCCGAATGATGGACTTTTTGCTGCAAGGCGAAAACCTGAATATCCTCATGAACTGCATCCAGGAGAATTCCAACATTGACAGTTCGGAGCTCAACTTCAGCCGGCATTTGCGCGACATTGAAGCTGCAGGGAGTGTTGGGAATATGGAAGCCCAAACCTTCTTCTTGAAGTCCTGCTTAGAGGGCGTTCGGCAGCAAGACCCAGCGGGCGACGTGATTTCAGACCAAATGGCCAAGGAGTACTGCCAATGCGCCATCGACGCCCTTATGGAAAGCGATGCGTATACGTTTGGGGATGTGATGGAGGCAGCGGATCCTCAAAGCGATGTCTTTAAAAAAATCGTGGTGCCCTGTGCCGAGGAGGTGTTTGGAGTGACCCGAGAGGCCATGGAACTTGGTGCAGAACTAGAGGGCTACGAGCAATCCATTCAAGACGTCAAAAAACGCGGTGCTTCCAAGGCGAAGAAGCGCTGAGCGTCAATCCTTAAAGACCAGGACGCGACCGTCTTTGTCTAGGAGACGGGGACCCGTTGCACGGCTGTCTTTGGATTCACCCTTCAGTTACATTTCCCCGACGCGCGCACACTGGGCGGTTAAGTTCCAATCTTGGAGCAGGCTGTCCGCCGCGTAGAGCGTTTGGCCCCGGTAGGTCTTGGCGGCCTGAACAATGGATTGGCGAAGGGTGAAATCGCGGGAGGTATGGACTTCGGGTAAGCTGCGCAGGCCAAAGCCCAATGCCCAAAACGCCAAGGTCCACTGCCACAAAATTCGAGGGTGCAGGGGCTTGCCCGCTGTTTTGTGTCCGTCCAAGAGGAAGGCCAATGCGAGCGCCGCGAAGGGGTAGGCCGGGGTGGCATAAAAGTCCCGTTGCTTCAAGGATACCATCATGGGCACAACCGCGCTAAGGGCGATTAACAAGAAGGCGATCGTTCGGGGAGAGATGACCTGGCGGCCTTCGGAAATGGGTCGAAACTTTCGAACGCCCAGAGCCACCAATAGGGGCACCAAGAGTTGCATCGCAAAGTTGGCGGGGAGGAACCAGCGGCTTTCTACGGTTTGAACGGCGGCCAGAGAGTGCACTATTTGCTTGTTCCAATAGGCTTCCAGATAGGATTTGGCATCAGGCAGAAGCCAAAGCAGGGCGATGGGAAGGATGCTGCCGAGGATCAATCCGCTGCTGTCCTTGAGTATGCGCTTGGCGCTGGAATCTGGGCAATTGCCGGTGATGTGCCAAAACAAAGGCAAGGCCCAAGGAAAGAGGGCTACCGGACCTTTCACGAGGAAGCCCGCAGCTACCCAGAGTCCGGCAATCCAGGCAAAGATCCAGGCATTGCGCCGCATGCCATATACCGCTGTTGCGGCCGCCCAAACCATGGAAGCGCTTAAGGTGGTCTCCAGCACATTGTTGCCGTAGGACCACGTCACGACAGGGATTAAGGTCCACAAGAGCAAGGCCCATTGCAAGGCGCGTTGGGAGAGGCCGGACCAGCGACCGAGGCGGTCTATTCCCAAGGCGGTGAGGACCCACAGAGACAAACCGTATACATCTTCCACCCACCACTGGTCGCCAAAGAGTCGAAAAAAGAGCGATTGAAGCCAAAAGTGGAGGGGAGGGTGTTCCACAAAATGGGGGTAGAGCTCAGGGCTATAGAAAAGATCCCAGGTACTCCCAAGCCCCATAGCCAGATTCCGAGAAACGGCCGCGTAGGTGGCGCCGTCCATGAATTGCCCGGGTGTAAAAAGGTGGGCCGTGCTGAGAATAAAGAAGAGCCCGCCCGCTAGGGCGATACGTTGCACGCGGGGCTTGAGATTCATGCGTTAGTCTTCGTGTTCAGGATGGGCGTCAGACCCGTGCTCGCCAGCGTCGGAATCCGAGCCATGCACTTCCGTGTGAATGATATGTCCTCCGGTTTCAGCCGCAATGCCTGCCGTAACGCAGGTGGCTGCGCCAAGTGCGGCTACCGTCCACAGGGTCAAGGGCGTCCATCGTGAGCCTTTTTGGTCGAGGTAGAGGGCCAAGATGGCGAGTACGCCCAAGGGCACGACAAAGAGGTGCGTAGTTTCAGCGGCTTCTTCGTGCTCGTGTACCGTTCGACGCGATACGGTGGGGAGCTCTTCGGCAAAATGTTCGGCCTGTTCGCCCGAAATATGCGCCATCCAGCCGCCGACGGAGGCCGCAATCAAGAAAATGAGGCCGGCCGTTTTCATTCCGGCATTGTGCTTCAGTAAGCCCCACACCAGGGCCACGGTGCCAAATAGCGCTCCAAACAAGGGGAGGTGATTGACGAGTAGGTGTACGTAGGTAGCATTCATGCTATGAAGCTACAACCTAAAGCCGTTCGTTGTGCTGACTGACATCCAAGCCCAGGGCTTCATCCTCTTCGGTCACACGCATGGGGGTGATGGCGTCGGTGAGAAGCAGCAAGATCCACGTGCCGACAAAAACGAAGAGGGCCACCCCAACCAAGGCAATGGCTTCCACTGCGAAAAGTCCCCATTCTCCAAAGTAGGCCCCTTGTTCGGCGATGTCTGGATTGACGGCCTTGCTGGCAAAAACCCCCGTGAGAAGCATGCCCACCATGCCGCCTACACCGTGACTGGGGAAGACATCGAGCGTGTCGTCAATGGAGGTGCGGCTACGCCAGTCAATCATCAAGTTGCTCACAATGGCGGCCGTGGCTCCAATGAAGATGGAATGCGGCACACTGACAAATCCTGCGGCTGGGGTGATGGCCACCAGGCCGACCACGGCACCGATGCAGGCCCCCATGGCACTGGGCCGCTTTCCGCGGTAATTGTCAAACAGAATGTAGGTAATGGCTGCGGCAGCGCTGGCTGTGGTGGTGGTGGCTAGGGCAACTACGCTCAAGCGATTGGCGCCAAATGCAGAACCCGCATTGAAGCCAAACCATCCAAACCACAGAAGGCCTGTTCCGAGCAAGACATAGGTGATACGGGCGGGTTGGTGTTCGTTTTCGGTTCGGCGCTTTAAGAAAATAGCGCCTGCAAGGGCCGCAATACCTGCGCTCATGTGGACGACCGTGCCACCTGCGAAATCCAGTACCCCCGCTTGGGCTAGAATCCCGTCCGGATGCCACGTAGCGTGGGCCAAGGGGGAATAGATGAACAGGCTAAACAGGATGAGGAAGAGGAGGTAGGAGGTGAAGCGAATGCGTTCGGCGAATGCCCCAGTAATCAAGGCAGGGGTGATGATGGCAAATTTGAGTTGGAAAAGGGCAAACAGTAGGAAAGGTATAGTAGGAGCCAGCGCATACGGGGCATGGTGGCTGACGCCCTGAAAGAGGAAGAATTGACGGGGGTCGCCAATCAAGCCGCCCAAACTGTCTCCAAATGCCAGCGAAAAACCTACGACTACCCACAGTACGGTAATCACGGCCATGCTTACAAAGCTTTGAAGCATCGTGGAGATGACGTTCTTTTTGCGAACCATACCCCCATAAAAGAAGGCGAGACCGGGGGTCATGATCAGGACCAAGGCCGTCGACATAAGCATCCAAGCGGTGTCACCTGAGTCATAGGTATAGGACTCAGTAGCCGGAAGGTCGTGTCCGGGCAGAAAGAGTGCTAGGATCGCCAGAACGAGAAGTACGTAGAAGGGGACGCGGTGTTTTAAAGCCATATCGCAAAATTTTTCACGAAAATGTGAAAAGAATGCGATTTAAAGGGGGTATTGTTGAAAAAAGAATAAAAATTTCGCGAAATACCCTAAAAAAATAGGGGGTACTGTATGGAAATCTACTTTTTGTACCGACCCAGGGGTAAAAAACGAGGGGTCTTGGATTGATAGTCTTCATAACCGGGGTATTTCCGGGCGGTCAATCCCTCACTAAACTGTGCAGAGCCCTGGAAGAGGAAAATGAGCAGAATGGCACCCAAGACGGAAGCATTCAACCATTCGCCCGTGGCCACCACGCTAAAGCCGTAGAAGACGACCCAAATGCTCTGTTCCGCAAAGTAGTTGGGATGGCGTGAGAGCGACCAGAGACCGGTGTGTGTGAAGCCCTTGCCGTAGAAGTCCCCGAGGTCTTCACCCGCATTTTTTCGGCGGTACTTTTCTTTTTGGTAATCCCATTGCTGCTGGTCCGCGATGGTCTCCCAGACCACCAAGGCCAGCATGAGAACCGCGAGGCCACCGTCCGCCCAGCCAAGAGCGCTCGCCTCTGGCCGCCACGCATAGACGATGGGCAGGGTAAAGAGCGCGATAAGGGCCATTTGGTAGATGCAAATGAAGAAAATGTTGAAGAGCTTCCAGACGACTGCCTTGTTCAAGGGCGCTTGCTGGCGCAATACTTCCCAGCGGTAGTCCTCCTCGCCTTTCCAAGGGAGCCAGTGGTAGCCTCCGCGGCGGGCAAAATTGAAGGTGAGGCGTGCACCCCAAATGGCCACTAAGGCAGCCATCAAGGTGGCTCGGGCGTCCCAGCCTGTTGCGTAAGCGGTATAGCCCGTGTAGACGATGGGGATGATGCTCCAGAGGCGGTCCACCTGGCTGCAGTTGCCGGTAAGTTCCCCCGCTACGATCGTGTAAGCGGTGAAGCCGGCCCAAATCCACAACACGTCTGTAAGCAAGCTCCACTGGGCATCCGTGAGGGCAGGAGCTTGAAAGTAGGTGTAGGCGCAAGCTGCAAAGAGCGTGACAACCAAGAGGATAGCGGTGCGAATCATGCACCCAAAATACGCAAAGGAGCGATTATCCGATCTGCTGCTGCCACTTGAGGTAGGCTTGCCACCCTTGGGCGTTGTACAGACCGCCGACGTAGAAGAGGCCAAAGGCGCTCGGACGGTACTGCAGCAGCGGCTGGAAGAGGATTTGGTTGCTGAAATTATCCACTTGGAAGACCATACGCAGTCCCAGGGATTGGTTGGCGTTGGCGTTCAGCACTGTTTGGTAGAGGTAGCCGTCGTAGATGAAGAGAGAGGGGTCCGTGAGTTCGCGCAAGGACACTTTGTTCAGGCTGTGGCTCCATTTGAAGCGACCCGCGGCTTGGAGGGTGATGCTCAGGTTGGTTTCGGCGGTCCAGCCCATGCGGATGACGGATTCGTTGTAGGCCAGGGTACGGCCGCGCAAATGGTTGGCTTCGGCACTAAAGGCGACTGAAGGGGACCAATTCATACCCACATTGGCGCTGTAGAGGTCGCGGTAGGTGACACCGAGGTAGTTCTCTTCAAAGCGGTACTTGCCAAACATTCGGGCCGTTAAATTGCCCGCGAGCTGCATCCACGCAAAGGACAAGACCGATTTTTCCTTGACGACGTGCTCAAAATTCTCGTACAAAGAGGCTTCTGCGTACACGCCGTACTGCTTGATGCGCTTGCCGTTAGGGAAGAACTTGAGACTGTTGCCCATTTCGTAGCGGCGGAAGTTGTTGCGCGGCTCAAAGCCCATTTGCGCCTGGAAGGTGGGCGAGAGGACCATGTAGTCCAAGCGCGTATTCCAATTGGTCGTATTGCGGCGCAGCGAGGCATAGCCCGAATAGCCGTTAAAGCGTTCGCCGTCCAATTCCGCGCTGTGGCCAAGGAAAGTTTCACCTCCGTCAATCCAGTCGGCGGTGGGTTCCAGCGTCTCCGAGCGCGCTACCTCGCCTTTCACCCGCCAATTTCCCGGAAGGCCGTAGTCAAAGTCCGCGGCCAGGGTATGGCCAAAGCCGCCATCGCGAAACATGCGGTGCGTGGTGAGCACGCCGTACGACGAGGCGTTTTTCATGGGGTGCTCCGCCCGCAAAACGGTGGACCAGTTGCTTCCGGATGCGCCGTAACTGGAATAGTTTTCGCCCGGCACGAGGTAGGGGGAGTTCTGGTCCATGCCACTCAGCACGTAAATGCGCAGGTCTTGGCTTTGGTAGTTGATTTTGCTCAAGGCCAAGGGTTGGCTGATGGTTCGGGTGTAGGCGTACTTCAAACGTGTCTCCAGTAGGTCACTGCCTTCAATAAAGAAGGGGCGGCGTTCGGGGTAGAAGAGGGCAAAGGCCGAATTCACGCTAACCTGCGCCACATCCGCTTCCACCTGTGAAAAGTCCGGCAAGACCGCCGCCTCCACCGATGTGGCGGCACTCAACGCGACAAAGGCAGAGCCTCCCGCCTTCAGTTGGGTAGCAGGACTTGCCGTGGGGCTGGACGCCGCAAACACATAGGGCAAGAACTGGCGGCGCAAGGAAGGTTTCAGGCCGTCCAAAATCAGCACATGGTCGTACAAGCAGTCGTTGCAGGGGTTGCTGCGATCGACTTTGTAGGTCTGAACGTTGACCTGCTGGCCCTTCACATAGGTTTGGCGGAAAAAGCAAAACTTCCAACGCTGCTCCTTGCTACTGCCAAATTGTATCGAGTTGAAGGGAATGCGCATCTCCACGCTGTACGAGGTCTCACCAATCTGCGCCTTCGTCTCGTAGTTCATATCGTAGGACAAATCGAATTCATCGTCCCGCGCCGTGGCCGGGTTGTTTTTCCGAATATCCAACTGCACCGCATAGGGGTTGGCGCCCAAGAACACCATGTTCCGCGTGTCTCCATAGACGTCCAAGGCCATGCCGATGAAGTCATCGTCCCAAACGTCGTCTCGGAGGCCGCGGTTGGCGCGAAAATTTTCCGGGTCAAACTGGCAGAGGAAGCCCACCACGAGCGCCTCTTCGGTTCTGAATACGTAGCCCTTGCTGCTGTAGGGCGCCGGGGTATTGGTGCCAGGCTGAATTTCATACTGCAGGTCCAAGGCTATGGCGCCGGCATACTCCTCCGGGGTCACCACGCCGTCAAAGACCACCTGCGCTGGGGCCAAGGGCACGGTGTGTTCGGTGATGGGGTACTTCGCTTGGCCTTGTGCCTGAGCGGTCTGTGTGGATACCAGTCCTAGACACAGGAGTGCCAGAGTGGGGAAGGGAGAGAGGAACCTTTTCACGATGTACCTTGTTGGCGAATCCGCCATCAGGCGGCAAATATCGGACGAATGCGCGCAATAATTACCGGAGCCTCTGCAGGAATCGGCCTCGAAATGGCCCGTTACTGCCACGCTCAAGGCATGGAAGTTTGGATCACAGGGCAACGCGAGGAGGCTTTAAAGGCGGCCTCGATAGAGCTCGGGAATGCCCCATACCTAGCCGTTGACCTCAGTACGACATCAGGCAGCACTGCGCTCTTGGAGTGGATAGGGGAGGTTTCTGTGGACCTTTTTGTCAACAATGCGGGCTACGGCGTTTGGAAGGATGTCATAGACGCGGCGGACGATGAATTGGAGAAGATGATTCGCCTCAATGTGGAGGCCTTGCTTCGTCTTTCTCGCGTCGTGGCCAAGCGCATGGTGGCGGCTGGTTCGGGCCGAATTCTCAACGTGGCCTCCACCGCAGCCTTTTTGCCCGGTCCGCACATGGCGGCCTACTATGCTTCCAAGGCCTTTGTCCTGTCGTTCAGCGAATCCTTGCATACGGAACTACGTCGAACCGGTGTAACCGTCACAACGCTCTGCCCCGGCCCTACACGCAGTCAGTTCTTTGAACGCGCAGGTATGGGCGCCATGCCTTTGTTAGACGGTCCTTGGATGCCCCAAATGTCAAGCGCTTCTGTAGCCAAGGCTGGAGTGCGTGCAGCGCTTGCGGGCAAAAGGCGAACTGTTCCGGGTATTATGAACTACCTCAGCAGCAAAGCGCCTATATTTATGCCACGATTCCTTCAGTTAGGCACGCTTAACTGGCTCCAGGGGCCCACTAAATAACTACCTATGGCAAACGAGAAATACACCGCAACGGAAAATTACCAGCGCTTACTAGACAACAACAAGAAATTCGTCGCAGAACGCTTGGCGGAGGACCCCAGCTACTTTGACCACCTCGCGGAAGGGCAGAGCCCCGATTTTCTGTGGATCGGTTGCTCGGATTCTCGGGTGCCCGCCAACACCATCACGGGCACAGATAGTGGCGAAATCTTTGTGCATCGCAACGTTGCCAACTTGGTAGACATCACGGACATGAACATGCTTTCGGTGCTCCATTATTCGGTGGATGTTCTGAAGGTGCGCCACATCATCGTCTGCGGCCACTATGGCTGTGGCGGCGTACTCGCCGCAATGGGCAACAGCCACATCGGTGTAGTGAACCATTGGATCAGCGCTATCAAGGATGTATATAGCCACAACCGCCACGAACTGGAGGCTATTGCGGATGAACACGCCCGTGGCCGCCGATTGGTAGAGCTTAACGTCATTGCCCAAGTCAAGAATTTGGCCAAAATTCCGCATGTCCAGCGCGCCTGGAAGGAGCGTGAACTGCGCATCCATGGCTGGGTCTATGGCTTGTCCGATGGTATTCTGCACGATTTGGACGTCATGCACGACGGGCTGGAGGACATCGATCCCATCTACCG
Organism: Schleiferiaceae bacterium; assembly: GCA_964229925.1. Taxonomy (GTDB): domain Bacteria; phylum Bacteroidota; class Bacteroidia; order Flavobacteriales; family Schleiferiaceae; genus TMED14. Next base: position 21,108 of record CAXRFY010000059.1, on the reverse strand, counting down.
CTTTGACAATATTTAAGGTCCCCCCATCGAGGGCCCAAAAGAAAAGCCGCCCCAAACGGGGCGGCTTTTTTCATTCTGCAAAGGAGTAGCTAAACCCTTGCTTAGAAGTCGCAGCGGAAGTAGAATACCGGGAAGAGGCCCAATTGGTATTCTTCGCGTACGGACTCGTTGACCGCTGTCGTGGGGTCGTCCAAGCCAGGCACGTAGGTGAGGGTCAAGATGTTCTTGTTGCCCAAGAGGTTGGACAAGTCCAGGCCAAATTCCCACGCCGTGTTGGGGTTGTTCCACTTGTAGCCCAACTTGAGGTCAAAGCGCTCGTAGGGGCGGTACTGTACCGTGTTGTTGGTTTCTTCGACGAAGACAATTTCCCCCGTGCGAAGGGTAGCCGTCTCATCGATTTCCGCACCAAACCAACGGCCACCGACGGTCGTGTACTTGATGCCCACGTTGAAGCGGTTGTTCTTGCCCAACTTGAATTCCTTGGCGGCGAGCACGTTGAATGCGTAGCGGCCGTTGAAGATGGTATTGCGCCAAACGCCGTCCGAACCTTGGTACTTCGCGTCAAACAGGGAAGCCGTCGTTAAGAAGTAGAAGCCACCGGCGAAGAAGCGCTCGGCAGTCAGCTCCAGGCCGTAGTTGCGTCCAACGCCCGTGTTCTGGAGCGTATCGGGCCAAATTCGGCCAAAGCCCGTACCGGCATTCAGCATGGAGAAGCTGCTGGGCTTGGTTTCGACGGGGACGTCAAAGAGGTACTGGTAGTACGTTTCCACTTTGGTCTTGATGGGAAGGCCTTTGTAGGTGCGCTCCCAGCCACCGGCCACTTGGAAGCTCTTCATGAGGCCAATTCGGTCCGGATTGTGCTCTAGAGGATCGTGCCCATTGGTCGTAACCGCGTAGTAGTAGAGGTAGGGAGCTTGCATTTGGGCATGCAGACCTGAACCTGCGAAGAAGCGGTCGTTGTCCGTCGCCTGGTAGCTGATGCCCACACGCGGCTCCAAGGGCATGAAGGAGATTTTATTGACGCCCGAATACAAAGAGGTCGCGCCCGCGGTCAGCGTGGTCTTGTCGTTCAAACGCGTCTTGTAGCTGATGTAAGGCTGAACGACGGGCCAAGCCGTTTTAGTCGCCCACTGCACACGCCATGGGGGCAATTGACCGGTCACACCGTCGTACTGACGCACCGAATCTTGGTAGTTCAGCATGTAGAGGTCCACATTCACACCGTACTGGAGGGTGCCACGCAAGCCAATCTTGTGGTTGTAGGCCAAGAAGCCGTGCAATTTGTTCTCCGTAAAGGTGTAATTGAGCATGGTGTCATTGGCGGTGACGACCCAGCCGAAGGTGCCATCGCCAAGAGGACCTACTTCGCGCTGGAGCTTGGTGTTAACCGCCTGAATGCGTGCCGAAGAAGCAGCGATACCCGCCTTCATGAAGGTGCGCTTGTTGATGGGGCGCGTGTAGTTGACGCCGCCCACAATCATGTCGCTGCCAAAGTACTGGTCGCGGTCCGTGGAGCCGTAGCTCTCAAATCCGCTCGTATCGGTTTGGTTGCTGATGAGAATCTCGATGTCCGATTGGCCAAACATCGTCCAGAGGGCCAGTTTTCCTCCATTCTTTTGAGGGAAGGTGAGGCGGAAGGCGCCGTCTTGGTATTTGGGGATGGCGTTGGTGCCTAGGTTGATGTTCAACGCTTGGAACATGCTCAAGGTCGAGTAGCGGTAGACGCCCAAGAAGGAAGGGGCGCGCTGGCCTTCCTTGGCGGGGCCCAGCGGTCCTTCGAGCATGAGCTCCGTGCCCAGCAAGCCCAGCTGAGCCGAGCCTTCAAATTTTTCGTTGTTTCCGTCGCGCATTTGGAGGTCAAAGACACCGGCAATGGCATTGCCGTATTCGGCGGGCCATGCGCCCGTAAAGAAGTCCGAATTGGCCAAGAACTTGTTGTTCAAAATGGTCACCGGACCACCGCCCGTTCCGGGAATGGAGAAGTGGTTGGGGTTGGGAATGTTAATACCTTCCATGCGGTACAAAACGCCAGCAGGGGTGTTGCCTCGAATGACGAGGTCGTTGCGCTGGTCATCTGAACCTTGCACGCCGGCGAAGTTGGTCGCCATTCGGGCCGGTTCACCCCGCGAACCCGCGTACAGATTGGTTTCCTCCACAGAGAATTGCCGCGCAGACACCGTGGCCATCTCATTTTTGGCTTGGCCGGAAGCGACGGCGGTAACCTCCACGGTGCCCAGCTGGGTGGCCACCTCTTGGAGGCCGATGGTCAGGACGGCTTCTTTGGCGGAGTTCAGTTCCAGGGCACGTGTTTGTGCCCCGTAGCCAAAGAGGCCTGCTGTCAGGGTCTGTCGGCCCACGGGGATGTTGACCAGTTTGAAGGCGCCTTGGTCGTCCGTGACCACTTTCTGATCGCCGATGCTAACGGTGGCTCCCATCAAAGGGAACTTCGAATCCGCGTCGACAATGGTGCCGCGAACGGTTTGGGTGAGGACCTGAGCCCAGGAAAGGGCGGGGAGGGCAACCAAAGCGATCGCCAGTATCCATGAGCGTTTCATAGGATGTATAGATTTTGTGTTCCTTAAAAGTAGGGGAATTCTGCACAAACAGGAAGGCGCGCGCAAACGACGGCATGCTTTTTGGCATCTTTGTAGAACATTTCTGACGCATGAAGCAATTTTCCGTATTCCTTTTGGCCAGTTTGGCCCTACTCGCACAGCCGCTCAGAGCGCAAACCCGTGGCTCCTACACTGTAAACGGCTTTGTCACTGACAGCCAGACCGGTGAGAAGCTCATTTCGGCCTACGTATTTGATCAAGTGTCCCAGCAGGGAACGACGACCAATGCCTATGGCTTCTTTTCCATGACGCTCCCCAAAGACAGCGTGGCCCTGCAGGTTAGTTTCATCGGCTACCAGCCCTACCTCAAAGGCGGCTTCCTCAACAAGCGCAGCGTGACGGAAATGGATGTCATGCTGGTGCCCGACGATATTCTGCTCGAAGAAGTGGAAGTGGTCGGTGTCCGGGCGGGCGAAGTGCAAGAGCGCACGCAGATGAGTTCGGTCAATTTGGACATCAAAACGGTGAAAAACTTGCCGGTGCTGCTGGGTGAAACGGATTTGCTCAAGGTCATTCAATTGCTGCCGGGCGTTCAGAGTGGTACGGAGGGTACGTCGGGCTTTTACGTGCGCGGCGGTGGACCGGACCAAAACCTCATCCTGATCGATGGCGTACCCGTTTACAACGTTTCCCACCTCTTTGGCTTTTTCTCGGTCTTCAACGCGGACGCGATCAACAATGTCCAGCTCATCAAGGGCGGTTTTCCCGCGGAATATGGCGGCCGCTTATCCTCCGTTCTGGATGTCCGAATGAAAGAAGGCAATCTCAAAGAATGGAAAGCCGAAGGGGCCGTGGGCGTGATTTCCTCGAAGTTGACCGTGGAAGGCCCGCTTTGGAAGGACCGGACGTCCATGTTGATTTCGGGCCGCCGAACCTACCTAGACGTACTGACTCAGCCCATCATCCTCGCGAACAACCCCAACGGTACGGGCGGCTACTACTTCTACGATTTTAACGCCAAGGTCAACCACAAGATTAACCGCAACAACCAGTTGTATTTGAGCTTTTACAACGGATTGGACGAGGCCTACATCCGCTACGAAAATACCTGGGAGAATCAGGGAATTCGAACCACGACTAAGTCCGACAACAGTCTAAACTGGGGCAACCGCATCGCGACCGCCCGTTGGAACTGGATTATCACCCCCCAGCTCTTCAGCAATGTCACGGCCACCTACAGCCGGTACCGCTTCTTGACAGATTTGAATTTGGAAGACACGAGGACCGATTTGTCCACGCAGCAGTCGAGCACCGACCGCTTCGCCATCAGCTATTTGTCGTCCATTGAAGACAAGGGTGCGCGGTGGGACTTTGACTATGCGCCATCGCCCAATCACGCCATTAAGTTTGGGGCCTCCTTTACCCAGCACGCCTACGAGCCCGGGGTAAATAGCATCACCTTCTCATCGGGGGGCAACACCCTGGACACCAATTTTGGCTCTTTCCCCAAGGTGGCCAACGACTACGTGGCCTTCTTCCAGGACGATTGGAAGATTGGGGATCGTCTTCGGGTGAATATGGGGGTTCATTTTAACGGATTCCAAGTGGATGAGGTGAATTACCAGAGCTTACAGCCCCGCATGTCGGCGCGCTACTTGCTGAGTGAAAACAGCTCGCTCAAATGGAGCTATGTCCAAATGGTGCAGTACATGCATTTGCTCGCGAACCAAACGATTGGCCTCCCCACGGACCTATGGGTGCCGGTGACGGAGACCATTCGGCCGCAAGAAGCCTGGCAGACGGCCATCGGCTATGCGCACAATTTGGGCAAAGGCTGGGAACTGACGTTGGAAGGCTACTACAAGGACATGCAGAACCTGATCGAATACAAAGACGGGGCCTCCTTCTTGTTTGGCTTCGAAGACTGGCAGGAAAAGGTGACGGTCGGCCGCGGTTGGGCCTATGGCGCCGAATTCCTGCTGGAAAAGAAATCCGGACGGACCACGGGCTGGTTGGGCTATACCTGGGCGAAGGCCATGCGTCAGTTCGATGAAATCAACTTTGGCGACCCCTATCCGTACACCTACGACCGCCGCCACGACGTGAGTTTGACCATGAGCCACCAATTCAATGAGAAGTGGTCAGGTGGACTCGTGTGGGTCTATGGTACAGGCCGAGCTACGACGCTTCCCACTCGGAAGTACTACGCGCGTCCTGAGACCTTCTCCTGGGAGCCTTGGTACTACACGATTGAGCAAGTCCAAGGACGTAACAACTTCCGTGAGCCTGCCTACCACCGTTTGGATCTGTCCGTCACCCGCACCACGCCTACCCGTTGGGGCGAGGAGAGCTGGCAGTTTGGCGTTTACAATGCCTACAACCGCATCAACATCTTCTTCATGGACTTTGGCTACGACGACAACGACAACCGCGTGCTGAAAGGCTATGGGTTGTTCCCCATGATTCCTTCTGTGTCTTACGCGTTTAAATTCTAAGCGATGAAATCTATTCTTGCCACAACTGCCGTACTGGCCCTGGTATTCTGGTCCTGCGAGCGCATTATTCCTTTCACGGCTGAGGACGATCAGCCCTTAATTACGTTGTACAGTTCCTTGGAGCCCGATGCGCCTGTGGAGGCTTTCGTATCGCGGTCGGTGGGCATTCTGGATCAAGGTGAACCCATTTTGCTGGAGGATGCTACCGTTTGGGCTGAGGACGGCAACGGCCAGGTGCTGGATACCTTGGCGTTCATCGGATTTGGGCAGTACCGCTCGCCCAATTTGACGGGTGTAGTGGGCCAAACCTATGTGATCCATGCCACCCACCCCTCATTGCCTGCGGTAAGCGGCTCGGCGAAGATTCCAGCTATTCCAGCGGAAGGAGCGGTGGATTCTCTGGATGCCTTTGATGGCGGTTCGGGCGGCCCAGGCATGGGCGGTATGCCCTATGTCGAGTATTCCTTTGAAATCATCGACGATGGCGAACCGGGCTACTACCAAATTGAAGGATACGAGCGCCTGCGCGGAACATTTACGATTCCCGAATACCCTATGACCATTGAAACGGACGACCCCTTGGTCAACGGCAGCGGCTTTGGTCAAGACAAATGGTCGCAGCGCATTGATATCTCGAATGAGTTCTTCCTGGGCAGTACGCACACCATGACGCTGCGTGTGTATCAGTGGGATCAGCAGAGTATGGAAATCCTCTTTAAACTAAAGAAGGTGGACGAGGCCACCTTCTTTTATGAGCGATCCATGGATCAGTACCAAAATTCAAACGGGAATCCGTTTACACAGCCCGTCTCCGTCTATTCTAACGTGTTAGACGGTTTAGGAGTCGTTTCAGGAACGGCTCATCGCTGGATCCTGCCGTAGCGGGTGGAGCCATTGCCACTCCGCTATTGGGGCAAACGTAGTCCGTAACGGTGATGCCTTCTTGGTTCTTGATGGCGCCAAATCCGCCTTGGATGTCCACGATGGTGTGAACGCCGCGGCTCTTGAGGATGGAGCTGAAGATCATCGAGCGGTAGCCACCGGCACAGTGGATGTACACGGGGTTTCCTGAGGGCAATTCGTTGAAGCGTGCATTCAGATCGTCCAACGGCAAGTTGATGGAGGTCGTCATGCGCTCGGCGGTGTATTCGCCTACTTTGCGCACGTCCAAAACAACGGCTGCGGGATCAGCTGCCAGACGCTGTGCAAATTCTGCCGTCGTGATGCTTTCTACGCTATCGGAGTCTTTTCCAGCGGCGATCCAAGCCTCAAAGCCTCCCTCGAGGTAGCCCAAGACGCGGTCGTAGCCCACGCGCGCCATGCGCTTGATGACTTCTTCTTCACGGCCGTTGTCCGTCACGAGCAAGATGTTCTGTTTGATGTCAGGGATGAGGGCGCCTACCCATGGGGCAAAACCGCCGTCAATACCGATGTTGATGGAGTTAGGGATGTGGCCCGCGGCAAAGGTCTGGGGCTTGCGCGTATCCAATACCAAGGCTTCCATTTCATTCGCCATGGCTTCAAAAGCTACAGGGTCAAAGGCTTTGCCCGCTTCCGCGAGGAGCTCTTCAAAACCAGGGATGGCTTGCTTGTTGAGGGCCACGTTCTCGGGGAAGTAGGCGGGGGGAGGCAAAAGGCCGTCCGTTACCTCTTTCACAAACTCTTCACGCGTCATGTTGGCGCGAAGTGCGTAGTTGGTCTCAAGCTGCTCGCCCAAGGTTCCCACCGTCTCCTTGCTCATGTTCTTGCCGCAGGCGGAACCGGCACCGTGGCCAGGGTAGACCACCACGTCGGGGCTCAGGGTCATGATTTTGGTGCGCAATGAATCGAACAAGGTGCTTGCCAACTCTTCTTGTGTCATGCTCGCTGCTTTTTGCGCCAAATCGGGACGGCCGACATCGCCCAAGAAAAGGGTGTCGCCTGAGAAGAGTGCTCGGTCTGCACCGTTTTCGTCGATCAAGAGGTAGCACGTAGACTCCATGGTGTGGCCTGGCGTGTGCAAGACCTTGATTTTCAAGTCCCCTACCTCCAAAATTTCGCCATCAGCAGCGCTGTGGAAGGTGAAGGAGGGGTTGGCATTGGGGCCGTAAACGATGGTAGCGCCTGTCTTTTCAGCCAATGCCACGTGTCCAGATACAAAGTCCGCGTGGAAGTGCGTCTCTAAAACGTACTTGATTTTGACGCCCAATTTTTCAGCGCGCTCCAAGTAGGGCGTGGACTCACGCAGTGGATCGATGACTACAGCTTCTCCGTTGGAGTGGATGAAGTAGGCGCCTTGAGCGAGGCAGCCGGTGTAGATCTGTTCGACGTTGGGATGAATATTCATAGTTCTTTGGGGTTGAGGTTCGTTCGTTTACAACAATTCTTTTCCGACAATGAAGATGCCCATGATGAGGACAAACCAGCCGAATGCTTTCTGCAAGCGCTTGGCTTCGATCTTCTTACTGACAAATGTACCAATCACCATACCGACGATTGCGACCAAAGTCACCAAGCCGAGCAAGGTCCAGTCCATCTCGTGATGGCCCAGGTCGCCCGTAAAGCCGAGGAGGGATTTAAAGGCGATAATGGTCAAGCTCGTTCCGACGGCAGTCTTCATGTCCAATCCCGTCACCAGAACCAGGGCAGGAATGATGAGGAAGCCACCACCCGCGCCCACCAGGCCGGTGAGCACGCCAACGACCAAGCCTTCGGTCAATACAATGGCAATTTTCTTGGCGGTGGACATTTCGCTGGTACCCGAAGAAGCTTTCTTGCCGACAATCATGCCGCGCGCCGCCAAAAGCATCAAAACGGCAAAAAGCAGCATTAAAAAGGTGTCGCGTGTGAGCTCAAAGCTGCCCAAGGTGGCAATGCTGTCCGGGATTTGGGGAACAAGGAACGCGCGGGTGGCATAGACGGCCACAACGGCAGGGGCGCCAAAGTAGAGGGCGGTGCCAAAGTCGACCTCGCCTTGTTTGGCTTTTGGAACGATAGATGCCAAACTGGTAGCGCCCACAATAAATAAGGAGTAGGCCGTGGCTACCGTAGGATCAATACCAAAGAGGTAGACCAATACCGGCAAGGTGAGGATGGATCCGCCACCGCCCAAAATGCCCAAGGACAGGCCGATGAGAAGGGAAGCGAGGTAAGCGAGAATGAGCATTCGTTCAGAGAGATTAGGAGTACAAAGGTGCTAGAAGGCAATTTTCTACAGCGTGACTTGCATCACGAAAAAAAGCCCGGAGACTGGCTCCGGGCTCTGAGATTTACATTTTGCCTTTCATCATGCGGTTCCAGTACAACCAGGGGAGGCCGTATTTCTTGAGAATCCACATAGACCACTGTTCTTTGGAGGTGTCGACAAACTTCGTCAAGAAGGGGTCAGAGTCGCGCACGTTGTCGTACTTGAACTCGGCCAAAACCATCTTTCCGTAGCCAGTGACCAAGGGGCACGATGAGTAGCCCTCGTAGGTGTCAGAGGCCTGGCCATTGGCCAATCCCGCCAAGATGTGCTTAACCACGACAGGGGCCTGCTTGCGGATGGCTGCGCCCGTTTTGGCAGTGGGCACGTTAACGACGTCGCCCAAGCCGTAGACGTTGGCGAATTCCGTGCTTTGAAGCGAGCCTTTGTCCACAGACATCCAGCCTGCTCCAGGGCCTTCCTTCACGGCAAAGGGGCTTTGCTTGACAAAGTCGGGCGCACTTTGCGGGGGCGCCAGGTGCAGCATGTCGTAGGGGATGGTGATTTCGGTGTCGCCTTTGAGGGTTTCGTGCAAACGGTCTTCTTTCGTGAGCACGCAGTCGCTGCCCGAAGGTGCAATAAACTTGAAGGTGACGGTCTTGTTGGCGGAATCAATCGCAATGGGGTTGTAGAAGCGCTTGAAGTGGATGTTGCGCTTGGCGATGATGCCGTTCAAAGTGCGCGCAAAGTCGGGCACCCCAAAGATGATAGAACCAGGTGTCGCAAAAATGACGTTGGTCTTGTCGCGTTTTCCGGATTTGCGGAAGTAGTGCTCGGCCAAGTACATGATCTTTTGAGGAGCGCCCCCGCATTTGATCGGAGTAGATGGCTGCGTGAACACCGCATTGCCGCCTTCGAAATTCTGAAGGACCTCCCAGGTTTTCTCCGGGTTGAGGTAGTTGGAACACACATAGGGCGTGTCCAAAGCCTCACGCAAGCCCGGCAATGCATCGATGTCGTACTGAAGGCCAGGCGCAACGATGAGAAATTTGTAGCCCAAATCGCCACTCTTTGCGGTGCTCAAGCGGTTGTTGGCGGGATCAAAGGTGGTGACCTTGTCCTGAATCCATTCCACCCCGTTTGGGATGATGGAGGCCATGGGGCGAGCGGTCTTTTTGTAGTTGAAGGTGCCCGCGCCTACGAGGGTCCAAGCAGGCTGGTACCAATGCGTATCCGCAGGGTCAATCAAACCAATGCGCAGTTTGCCATTGGCATTTTTCAGTTGTGCAGCAGCCATGACACCACCGGTGCCAGCGCCTACAATGAGAACGTCAAAGTTTGACATGGTATAGGGGGGTTAGTTTATTCGTGTTAGGTTGACACAATATCGAAAGCAATCGATGGAGATAAAGTGACAATTGTCACAAGGGCAACTTCTTGCAAGCGTCTTGATTGGAACGCATCTTTGCAGCATGTCTACAGGCACCCAGCATCCATCGGCGCTAATTCCTTTAGCGTGGCCCGAAATGACCGCTCGCGGTCGCGAAAAAATTTGGCATTACTTGCGTCGAGTGGGCATTGTAAAAAATGTCAACATGGTGGTGGGACATGCAGGCATGGTCATCGTGGAATCGAACCGCTTTCACTACTTTGACTTTGGGCGCTACATCACGCCCCGAATTATGGGCCGCCCTCGAAGCGCCGAAACCGATCCCAAACTCCGGCTGGATACCGTCCCCACATGGGATGCGGACGGGCGCTTGACCAATTTTGAAGTCTTACTTTCAGAACTCGAAGCCAAGAAGGCCGCTACACATGGCGAAGGGCGCTTGTTCGCTTCCATCTTTTACGGGGGAGATTCGTCAAAAGCGTTGGCGTATGCCCGTGCACTTCAGGAAAAGGGCTACGTCGGCTACCATGGCCTGGATAAAAAGCAAACCAACTGTGCCCGCTTTGTAACCAACACGATTTTGGCGAGCATGGAGCGAAACACCAAGGAGTACCGTCGCTTCAAATATCCTGTAACCTATGCGCCGTCGCCCTACTTCAATGTCCTAGCAGGGGCATCTTCTGGGGAGTTTGTCATTTATTCAAACGGCCAAGCCGAGTGGCAGCGTAAGCCGGTAGGGCACGCATTGAAGGATATTTTAATCAAAGGCTCGTACGCCTTTAGAAAGAGCAAGGCCAAGTTGTTGCCGCCGGACAACCGTGTAGGTCAGCTAGATGAGCCGGACCAGCGACCCAAAGGAGTTTTGCCTTCAGACGTCTACCTCGGAGGTATTGGTGAAGGCGCCTACCACCGCGTAGAGGCCAAAGGCGCGGAAGTTCTAGAAATGGCGCGCATTGATCTTTCGGGCGCCGAAGAATTCAAAGCTCCCTATGCCTGCCCCGCTAAGTGGGTGGAAGACTGGAAGGCCGGGAAGGCCCAATTGGTTCACGATACGCATTACGCCTGGTTAACGCTAGCGCAGAAAGCGACCAACGAACGCCAGCGTTGCCGACGAATCCCGTAACTTTGGGGAAGATGCAAACGGATGACGCCACGCTCCTCCAAATCCTGACTTCAGGATGCGACGAGCGCATATTTCTACGTCCAGAGACGGACGCCAATAAGTACCACCTTAACCCTTTAAAGTACGAAGGCCTCTTCCATCGAGGCTCCTGTACCTGCGGCACGTTAACTCCGTCAGGACACCGTGCGGCAAAGGCTTTCTTGGAAAGCTACGACGAAGCGCAGCACGGAGCCTACGTGAAGAACCAAGCGAAGCGCCTGCAGGCCTTGCTGAGGGAAGACGAGCAGGACGAATTTCACGTATTTTTTGGGCCAAGCGGGAGTGACATGATGTACTTCCCGTTGCTCTTCCAGAGTATGCTGCATCCTGGTGAGGAAATCATCAACATCGTTTCCTGTCCGGAGGAATTGGGCTCGGGTTCAAAGGCGGCCGCAGAAGGCGCCTATTATGCCGAATGGAACCAGTTTGGCGAGCGCATTCCTATGGGAGAGCAAGTAACCTCAGGCATTCGTTCCAAAGTGCATTACCTCGACGCGCGTGCCTCCACCGGACACATTGTGGACCGCAAGCAGGCCATTCGCGATCTCATTGCGGAGAACCCTGGAAAACCCTTGATTGGAAACCTTGTATTTGGTTCAAAATCAGGCATTAAAGATGACCTCGATATCGTTGATGAATTCAAAGAAGGGGTCATGTGGGTGGTGGATATGTGCCAATTCCGCACGGACCGCACCTTGATTCACGAACTAATTGGCAAAGGGGTGATGCTCATGGTGACGGGCTCCAAATTCTACCAAGCACCTCCCTTCTGCGGGGCTTTGCTCGTCCCCAAAAATTGGACGCGCATGCTCGCGGAAAAAGAGGGTGATGTGGCGAAAGGTTTAGACGGCCTGTTTACCTCCTACGACATCCCAACAGCGCTTCCTGCTGTGCGCAACCAACTCCGGGCCCATAAAAACCTGGGTCTCCTGCTCCGTTGGGAAATTGCCCTGCAGGAAATGGAGGCCTACATGGCCTATTCCCAAGAGGAGGCGAATGGCTTGATTCGGCGCTGGAACCAAGTGGTGACGGGGCGCCTGGCGCAGAGCGATACCTTCCGCTTAATGCCCAACATGGAGCTGACCAATGACAGCATTGTGAGCTTTATGGTGTTGGTGCAAGGTAGAGCGCTTAACCACATGGAATTGAAGACTTTGTTTGATTATTTAGTGCTGAATACCCACGAGGGTTTGCGCGACTACAACCGAATTTTCTTAGGCCAACCCGTTCAGTACGGAGATAAGAGTTTTATTCGCTTGGCTATTGGCTCCCACAGTGTGCGCAAGCAACTGGCCAAGCAGCAGTTTGACCCCACGAACGATTTGCAAATCATTGCCCTCATCGAGCGCGCCGTGGAAAAGGTGTTTTCGGCATGAATCCGCTGCGGGAAGAGGCACATTGGGCCGTAGAGGCCTGGCGCGCATCCGGTTTCCCCACTGAGGCGGACACGGCCGTGCTCTTCCATTCCTGGAATGCGCACAAGCGCTACCTCGATCATTTAGCGCAGGCCTTTGGGCAGTCCCGTGCCCTCCATGCGGTGGCAATAAAAACACAGCCCCACCTGGAAATCCTGAAGCGGGTCGTGGAGTGGGGCTTTGGACTAGAGGCCGCGAGCATGGAAGAAGTGCAGCTCGCACTCCATGCAGGCTGCCCCTCCGAGCGCATCGTCTTTGATTCCCCCGTCAAGACCCGCGCGGAAATTGCCTTTTGCCATGAAAACCTCCCTGGACTGCGCTTCAATGTGAATTCGCTGGAGGAACTAGAGCGTCTGCCCGAGCAGCCCTCCTTTGCCGTGGGGATTCGCATCAACCCCATGGTAGATACCGGGGCGCCATCAGTGTACCATGTGAGCCACGACGAGTCCAAGTTTGGGGTGCCCATCGGTCAACGAGAGGCGCTTTTGGCTGCCATTGAGCGCTACCCGGTCGTTCAATTGCATGTCCACAGCGGGAGTTCCATGGCACAGTTGGATTCGGCCGTAGCGGCTATCCAAAGTGTGGTTGCCTTGGCCCAGGAAGCCAATGCACGCTTGGCGGCGAAGGGCCTCGGTCGTCAGATTCACAGTATCGATATCGGCGGCGGCTTGATGCCTGAGATGCTCCGTACAGCCCCCTCGCGCATGCAGGGCTATGCCGATGCATTGCGCACTGCCTGTCCCGAGCTCTGGGACTTTCAGATTATCACGGAGTTTGGCCAGTGGTCCTATTTCTACACCGGCTATGCCTTTTCTCACGTCGAGTATGCGGTGCAGCGAGGTGAAACACGCGTGGCCTACGTCCACCTTGGTGCCGATTTTTTGCTGCGGGATGCCTATGTCAAGCCACGGGGAATAACTTTTGAGGTACTGGGCGAGGGGGCAATGCGCTCTTCTGTTCGCACGGACATCGCGGGCCCTTTGTGTTTTGCGGGCGACTATCTCCAAAAAGGCGTGGACCTGCCGCGTTTGGAAGAGGGAGACGGATTGCTTCTGTTGAACACCGGATCCAATGCCTACGCTTTGTGGTCGCGCCATTGCAGTCGGACCATACCGGCCATCTACGGCGTGGACTATGACGCAAAGCGCTTGGACCTGCTTTCAGCGCGTTTCAACCCCTTTGTGTAGCGGGCTATTTAGCCCCTTCTAGTAGAAATAGTATTCCTAACTTTAAGGGGTGCGTCGAGCCCTGTTTTTCCTATTCGCTTTTCTGAATGCATTTGGGCTGTTTGCGCAATTGGATACGGCCTTCTACCTGCCGCCCATCCCCGAATGGCTGGACCAAAATCAAGAAATCACCCTGAGCACGCCTTTCCCGGATGCCGAGGTGGTGGTGTTTAATTCGGACAGTAGCTATTTCCAAACCGTGAATTTGGTGCAAGGGCTGCCGGTCACGCTAGCCTTGAATTCCCAAATTACCAACCTTTGGAGCACCTACGGGGCCATTTCGCTCACCAAAGCGCATCAGCCGATGACCCGAACGGCCCTCTTCGTTCGGAGCAACCGAGACATCATGGTGACGCAACGGGTGAACCACGTGTACAACCAAGACCTCGTCACCGGAAAAGGGACACGCGCCCTGGGGACGGCCTTTCTCGCGGGGAACCAAACAAAAATTGTCGCGGCCAATCCGGCGCCTGAACCGGCCATGGGCTTTATCTCCGTAGTGGCGACTGAGCCCAATACCACAGTGGTTATTACGCTTCCGCCTGGGGTGCTCAACACGGCAGGGGCCAACCAAATGACGGTCTCCCTGCAGGCCTGGGAGTCCTACACCACCACGATTGCTGAGACCTATCAATTCGCCGGGTCGAGCATTACCTCCACCCAGCCCATCGCGGTGACGACGGGGGGGAACCACTACAAACAGAATTCGGGCGCACCCTCGCAGGATGGAGGCTTTGATCAGCTCGTGCCCGAAGATTTGCTGGGCGCCGAGTACATGATTGCACGCGGCATCGCTCCGACGGGTTTGGACTACCTCGTCCTTATACCAACCGCAGATAGCACCGAAATCAAAGTGAATGGTGTCGTGCAAGGCTATTGGAACCGAGCCGCTCCAGCCACCATCACCTTTGCGGGCAACCAATCCAATGTGGGCGACTTAGCGCACGTGGAGGCCTCTGCGCCCCTCTACTGCTTTCATATCTCCACAGGGTCCAATCAATTCCAGCCTGAATTGGGCATGTCCCTCGTGCCTCCCATTGGCTGTACCGGCAGTCGCGCCGTTTATGCGACCCGAATGAGCGGACTCAACACCCACCTGCTGGTCATCGTGCCGACGAATGGGGTGTCTAGCTTGAAGTTCAACGGGACCCCCTGGTCAGGCGCCGTGAAAACCAGTACCAATGGGCTCTGGAAGTCCATTTACATCCCGGATAACCAAGTCACGGGGACCTGGGCCTTGACCTGCCAAAAGCAGTTCCACGTCGAAGTCATCGCCGGGGAAGGGGCAGGAACGGGGCTGGCGGGGTTTTACTCGGGCTTTGATTCCGACCTGGACCTCTTGGATCCGTACCTGCAACTGGGCTCGAGTATTCTCAATTTCCCCGTCCGCTGCAGCACCCCCTTGCCGGGCTTTTTTGGCCTTCAAACCTGCAACCGCCCGGTCGAGGTCCTGCGCACCAAAGTCATCAGCGGCCAGGCCACCGTAACGGACAGCAATCCCTGGGATACGCTTTTGACGGTGCAGCCGGCACCGGGTTTTGCGGGGGAGATTTGGGTTCGGCTCGTGGCCCGCGATGCGAGCGGCTCCATGGATTCGGTCTTAATGCGCTTTCCCTACTACCCGGAAGGGGCCGATTTGCTTCCCGATACCGTGATCGGCTGTCCGGACCAGCCGGCTTCCATTACGGCTCCATTTGGGATGGACCAATACCTCTGGTCCACAGGTGCCACCACCCAGACGGTCGCTTATGGCGGCTATGGCCCACTCGTACTGTATGCCACCTCTGATTCCTGTGCCTATACGGATACGGTTTGGGTCGTTTCGGCGAATCCCTTGCCACGTGTGCTGCCATGGACTATACTGGTCTGTGATTCGAGTTATGTAGCTGAAATTGGTGAATTTACCGGGGTGGACAGTTTAGCCTGGCGCGGACCTGATAGCACGCGAGGTGTCGCGGTTCCATCGGCAGTAGGAGGGTTTTCTATGGCTTGGGATCGACCGGGAGACTACATCTTGGAGAAATTTGACGCGAACGGCTGCTTAACCTATGAGCGAGTTGAACTTAAGCTGAATCCGCCGCCTTTGATTCGATTTGCGGGCACCTGCCCGGACTACTGGGTCTGGTTGCAGGATGTCGCCAGTGTTTCAGAGTTTCGCGTGGATGGGCGCATCCAATCCGTGGATTCTGTCCTGGTTTCCTTTGACTTCGATGGGGTCTACCTGCTGGAAGCCGTCATTGAGGACCTTTGCGGCCAAACAGACACCATCTACGCGCAGTTGCCCTATTTCTGCACCGGCCGCGATTTGCGCTGGGTCCCCAACGCCTTTACCCCCAACGGAGACGGCGACAACGACGCTTTCTGCCTGAATACTTCCTACGGCGACGCCCTGCGCTATGCCATCTACAACCGCTGGGGCGGCTTGGAATTTGAAGGCCAAGGAACGGATTGCTGGGAGCCCCCTTTGGGCACTCAAGGCAGCTTTGTCCTCATGCTCCTGTTTCCAGAGCTTGAAGGCTATGCGCCAAGGCAGGAATTCCTGCCTATTTTGGCCCTGCCATGAAACGTATGCTAGTAGCGCTGGTGAGCCTGTCTTCGCTCGCCGCGCAGAGTCAGTCCCCTACCGTCTCCGGAACGCCACAGAGCGGTCCTGCCGTTCATGCGTCCGCGGTAGCTACCGCGCATCCTTTGGCCACCCAGGTGGCGGCTGGGATTCTAAAACAAGGCGGGAATGCCTACGACGCGGCCGTAGCCGCCCACTTTGCCTTGGCCGTCGTGCTGCCGCGTGCGGGCAATCTAGGGGGGGGAGGTTTTGCGGTGGTCCATACCGGCGGAGGGGAGGCGGCGTCTTTGGACTTCCGCGAGACGGCTCCGCAAGCGGCGTCCCGGGAAACCTACCTGCCCAGCGACCAAACCATTTCGTCGCTGCGTGGCATCGCGGCGTCGGGCATCCCAGGCTCGGTCGGAGGCATGTGGGAGCTCTATGCGCGGTTTGGCTCCAAGTCGCTCAGTTGGCCCGAACTTCTTCAACCCGCCATCCTCCTGGCCGATACGGGCTTCCAAATCACGCCTTTTCTCGCGAGCCTGCTCAACCGTCACCAAGAGGATTTTGCCACAGGGGGAGAGGGCCCTTTTTGGCCGCCGCATGCCTGGCAAGCGGGCGAGCGCCTCATCCAGCACGCATTGGCGGAAACGTTAAAAGACATTGCCCTAACAGGACCAGAGGCGTTTTACCAAGGTATCCATGCCGCTCGCTTGGTGGAGTGGTCCCAAGGATGGTTTACGCCGGAAGACCTGGGGACCTACCGGGCAATTTGGCGCGCGCCCTTGGAGGGCACCTACCGCGGGCATCGCGTCATTTCCATGCCTCCACCGTCCAGCGGTGGGGTGGCGCTGCTGCAGTTGTTGCAAGCCTCTGAACTTCAGCCGATGGGCAAGACCTGGACTACCCAAAGTATGCACCTTTTTGCCGAATTGGCCCAGGTCGCCTACCAGGACCGGGCGCAGTATTTGGGGGATCCGGCCTACATGGAGGTGCCAGCGGCGGCCTTGGTGGATTCAGCCTATGTGGCAAGCCGCTTTGGGCAGATAGACGCGCAGACGCACCAGCACCTTACATGGCCGGAAACGCACGAGAGGCTGGAATCGCATGAGACGACGCACTACAGTATCCTCGATTCGGATGGGAATGCGATTGCGGTTACCACGACCCTAAATGGCCTTTTTGGGAGCGGACAATGGGTGGATGGCTTCTTCATGAACAATGAAATGGACGACTTCGCGACGCAACCTGGGGTGCCTAACCAATTTGGACTGATTGGCTACGAAGTGAATGCCGTTGCGCCCGGAAAACGCATGCTGAGTAGCATGACGCCGACCATCCTAGTTGGTCCCGATGGGACGAAAACCGTTTTGGGCACCCCCGGGGGGAGTACGATTATCACCAACGTCTTCCAGGTCGTCCTGCACCACCTGCGCTATGGGGAAAGTCTGCAAGCGGCCGTGAACCACAAAAAGCTCCATGCCCAAGGCCTTCCGGAAGTCCTGTACTACGAAGAAGGAGCGCTAAATACGCGCCAACGAAAAGCGTTAGAAAAGCGTGGACATTCGCTAGAGGCCTGGAAGCAAATTGGACGCCTTCAGGCCGTTTCTTCGGATGCGGCTGCGGCGGATGGGACGCGTTCGGGGGATTCCAGCGCGTGGATTATGCGCCAATAAGTGCTCCCACGCCGCTGGGTTGGTAGAGGAGCCAGCCCGTCAAAGACTTGCGGGGAGCCTGGGCGGGCAAGACCTCGTGCCAAACGGTATCGCTCCGAAAGAAAACCATGCGATTGCGCAAGGGTTGGATGCGTTCGGTAGGGGTCTCTCCGCTGGGGTCGTAAAGTTGAAGTTCGCCGCCGTCCCCGGGTTTCCAATCAGCATTCAGATAGAGGACGCAGGAAATGAGCCGGTTGTTCCGGCCCCTGAATTGGTCCAAATGCTTGCTGTAATGGCCGCCATGCGGGTAGTAGGCGAGGTGAAACTCGTAGCCACTCAAGGACAGGTAAAGCAAGCGGTTCCACCGCTGCAAGCTCGTTTCGATCCACGCAAAGAGCGGGGCTAATGCGGTATCGCGCTGGCGGTCCAGCCAGTAGGTAAGATCGGACCGCACCTTCAAGGCCTCTTGGCGGTCCGCCCAAGCGCCCACCTTGGCTTGCTGCAAGGCCTCCTGGTGCTGCTGAAAAAAGGCTTCGAGGAGTTGGAGCAGATCGTCGGGCAGGTAGCCGTCAATCACTACGTAGTCGTGTTCGGCCAGAGCGTCTGCCCAGGCTTCCCATTGCAAGTCGCTGTGCATCAGTCTAGAAAATGAAGCTCCACACGCTGATCGATGTCTGGGTGAAGAGAGCGCGCCACGGGGCAGGTGTGGGCCACGCGGCGCAGCACCTCCTGGCTATGGGCATCTTGGCCAGCGCCCAAACGCAAGGTGATACGCACGTCAATGGCCGCAATGCGGCGCGGATCTGACGCCATGTGCTTGGTCGTTTCACCCTTGGCTTCCAGAATTTCTAGCCCTTTGCCCTGGGCGTAAATGCCCATGGTCGTGATGATGCAGGTCGTGAGGCTCAACGCGCACAAATCGGTGGGCGAAAAGGCCGAGCCAATGCCTTGGTTGTCCGTTGGGGCATCCGTGAGAATTTGGGTACCGCTTTGAAGGTGGACGTTTTCGCAGCGAAGGCTGCCGAGGTAGGTGCTGTGCGCCGTGGCCATAGAAGAAGGGATTGAAGTGACAAATATCACCCTTAATTCGGCTGGTTGGCGCCATCTTGCCCCCATGAAACAGTTTAGCTACCTCTTAATCGCCCTGCTGCCTTCCTTGGCCGCGGAGGCACAAGTAAGCGGATGGACTATTCGCGTCGAAGAAAAAACCATCAGCGGTTGGCCCGGAGCGCAGAGCTTTTCCACCGGCGAAGCCAACGGCGAATGGTTGATCGTGGGTGGGCGTGTGGACGGTTTGCACCAACGTCATCCCTTTTCCGCGTTTTTAGCCTCTGAAGCAAACCACGCCATCCATGTGGTGGATCCTAGTTCGTTGCAGCATTGGTCCATGCCTGTGGATTCCTTGCAGCCAGACGTTCGGGACCAATTTTTGAGCACGAACATGCAGGCGGTTCAGGTGGACAGCATCCTCTACCTCATGGGGGGCTATGGCTTTTCGACGGCGATTTCCAACCATACGACCCATGGCCGAATCACCTCCGTCCATGTAGCTGACCTCATAGACGCCATTCAGGCGGGCAACGCTGCGGCGGCGCGTGCCGCCATTTCTACACAGGTGGATGCCCGCTTTGCGTGGACGGGTGGAGTCGCCCGCGAATTGGATGGAACCGTATACCTCGCCGGTGGGCATTATTTCCACGGCCTCTACAATCCCATGGGGCCCAACCACGGCCCGGGCTTCAGTCAGACCTACCACGACGGCTACACCCACTTTGAGCTGGCTAGAATCGGCGATTCTATTGCGGTGAGCAATTACACATCCGTTTCCAGTCCAGCGTTGATGCACCGCCGCGACTACAACATGGCGCACCGCATCAATCCTGCGACGGGGGACCATACCCTGACGGCCTTTACCGGAGTGTTCCAACCCACAGCCAACTTGCCCTGGCATGACATCGTGGATTTGGACGATAACGGCTTGGCTTTGCGTACCGGAGCGTCTCAGCTGCTCAATCAGTACCACAGCGCACACTTTGGCTTGTACGATTCCGCCAACGCGGAGATGGTGACCGTCTTCCTAGGTGGCATTGGTGAATACCTGGTTCAAACGGATGGAACCCTCATCCAAGATCCAAACGTGCCCTTTACCAAGCACGTTTCGGCCATGGTAGAAACGGCCAATGGCACGTCCGAATACTACCTTGGCGATCTGCCTGATTACCTGGGTGCAGGGGCCGAATTCTTACCCATTCATGCCGGCTTTGAGGACGGTATTTTGCACGAATCCACCTTGCCAACTGCTCCAAATAGTTCCGTGCTCATCGGTTACATGATTGGCGGCATTCGCAGCACGGCCCCCAATATCTTCTTTAGCAACGGCAGCAACTTGAGCACGAGTAACGCCAAGCTCTACGAAGTGTGGTTGGATGCCTCTGGGGTGGGTTTGCCCACGGAGGTGCTTGAGCGTAGTTGGGCCCAGTTTGACAGCGAAGGTCGCTTGCGTTTAGGAGGCGACCTGGACGCGTTGACCGATCTATGGGTCTACGATGCAACCGGCCGAATCATCTACGAAGGCCGTGCCGTGGCCTACGGCCGTGGCTATGCGGTAACTGACTCCATGACCTGGACCCCAGGCAGCTATGTCGTTCGCTTTGAATCGGGCGAAAGTGTGCGTGCCGTGAAGTAAATACGTCCGTACGTGTAGAGAAGCCGGGGCATGCAGGTGCTCCGGCTTTTTTATGCGACCAGGATTTTTTTCTCCTGAGCTTCCGTAACTCGTCCGATGGGCGCGGCATGCATCCCTTCCGCACGCAATAGGGCCTCCACGGATTCTTGGGCCTCTGGCGCAACGGCGAGCAAGAGGCCGCCGCTGGTTTGGGGGTCAAAGAGCAAGAAGAGCTGTTCGCCACTTACCGTGCTGCAATCGCTGTAGTAGGTCACATAGTTCTTGGTGGTGCCTTGGGGCATGCAGCCTGCCGCATAGAGATCTGCCAAGCGCTCCTTGTCGTAGCTGGGGATGTGGGCATACTCCAGGTGGGCACTGGTGCCCGAGGCCGAAAGCATTTCGTGTAAGTGTCCCGCTAAGCCAAATCCCGTGACATCCGTCATCGCGTGAACCCCATCCGGAAGTTTGGCGCCAACGGTGTTCAAAGTGGACATGGTCTTTAATCCCCAGGCGTGATCCGCCTCGGTGGCCAGCCCTTTCTTCATGGCCGTAGCCACAATGCCAATGCCCAGGGGCTTGGTGAGGTAGAGGAGGTCGCCCGGCTGGGCGCCGCCATTGGTTTTTAGGGCGTCGCGTCGGCAGCGGCCGGTAACCGCCAAGCCAAAAATGGGCTGCGGCACATCGATGCTGTGCCCGCCGGCGAGGGGTATGCCGGCTTTGGTGCAGGTGTCGCGCGCGCCGGCGAGGACTTGGCCCGCCAGGGTGGCGGGCAGCTTGTCCAGCGGCCAGCACAAGATGGCCAGCGCCAAGTCCGGGGTGGCGCCCATGGCATAGACGTCG
>CAXRFY010000058.1:0-3153 GCA_964229925.1 Schleiferiaceae bacterium | reverse complement strand
GGCCGCCAACCCTGCGCTCAACGGCTGGGCGCTGCAACCCGGGGCGCCCGATGATGCCCTCCCCATCCATGCTGTCCGAAAAGACCCCGTTCCCGGCACCCATACGGTGACCTACGATTCCGCGGTGGATCAACTCAGCTTGACGCATGTGGCTCATTCGCGCGCAGGCTTTGCCCTTGGAGCGGTGGTCGCCGCCGAACGCATAGAAACCTTGTCCTCCGGAAGTCATACTTTTGCCTCCCTCCTCTTTCCTCCAGCCCGCTAAAACGCGCCTGAGACCATGATCTCCAAGCTCCAAAAGTTCACCGAAAGTGTAGCCCTCGATGTTTTAGGGGTCGTCATCGTTGTGAGTGCTTCCATCGCGATGGGCTACCACCTTACAGTCATTGACGGTATTCCCATTGGCATTCTGTCGACCGTTGGGGCGGCCTTTTCGATGATGGCCACAAGGTTGGTGACCAAGCGCAACAACTGGGGCAACCTGATCGGGGTGTTAACCACGGTGAATACGACTATTGTCGATTACTATTTGGGCAACCAAGCCGCCTTGCTGACCTATCCCGTTTCCTTTTTTGGAAACATTGCGTCGTTTTGGTTTTGGCGCAAGAAGGGCAACCGAACGCCGCGCAAATTCGACAATTGGTACTTCGTCAATGCGGGAATCGCCTCCGTCATGGCTATCACCCTGAACTACCTCGGCTTCAGTGGCTATTTGGCACATGAGATTTTGCAAGAGGACTTGGCCAAATTTTGGGTAACGACCATCATCACGGCCCTCACCTTTTCGGGCACCCTCAACATGCCACGCATGTATGCCGACACGTGGGGCTTCTATGAGGTCTACAACGGCTTTAAACTCTACCAGAACGTGCTGTTTGGCAACATTGCCTACGTGGCCAAGTACATCTTCTACTTGATCAATGCCTTGCTGGGCTGGCTCGTGTGGCACCAAGTGCGCCGCCGCGAGTCGAATTAAGGCTGCGTTTCCTGAGGGAGGCCCCAAGCCCAATAGGCTTCGTGTTTGGCCATGCGTCTATGCGTCACCCAGAGCCCGACGAAGAAATTCACACTTATCGGCATTAAAAAAAGGTAATTGACTGGATCCAAAAGACCTATGCCCATCAGCACACCAAACAAGACAGTTTGGAGCAGCCAAACGGCATGGCGTGCCTGACTTTTCCGACGTCCTGATCGTTCTACCCAGCCAACCACAGCGGCTGCAGCGAGTCCATAGGGGATGGACACGAAAAAAGCAACCGACCAGCTGATGAATGTGATGATACCAAAAATTCCCAAGGTATCCGCATCCATCATGGCCACGGAATAAACGGCAGCTAACATCCCAAAAAGCACCCCCGCGAGGAAGCCTGTCCAAACCCCCACCAAGAAAAAGAAGCCAAATCGCAGCCCAAAAGAGGCACTCATCCTTGACTGCGTTTGAGCAGCTCGGCGTGCAGCACATCGACTTGCTCCGCGAGATGCGCTTCGTCCCCATCGTTTTCTACAATGAAGTCACCCTCCTTGAGGTAGCTTCGTTTTTTGGCATCCGGCCATTGGCGGGCCATGCGCTGCTCCACTTCTTCCCGACTCATGCCCGAACGCACCATCACACGCTCCACCCGCAAATCGCGTGGGGCTTCCACTAGGACAATGGCGTCGCAGGTTTGGAACGTTCCAGACTCAAACAGAATAGCGGCCTCCCGCAGGATATAGGGGCTGCTTTGCGCTTGGTGCCAGGCCACAAAATCGTCGTGTACCGCTGGATGCACAAGTGCATTGATTTGAGCCGTGGCCTCCGGCGTCCCAAAGGCGCGCGCTGCCAATTCTTTGCGCTGCAGAACCCCATCCACGTAGATACCCGGACCAAAGGCTGCTTCAATCGCCGCCTGAAGGTTTGCGCTTTCCGACATGAGGCGCTTGGCCGCATCGTCCGCGACGTAAACAGGTATTCCTTTTGCGGCAAGGAGAGCGGCTACCGTTGATTTGCCCGCACCGATGGATCCGGTTAGGCCGATGTGTTTTGGAGGCATGCTGAAAGGTAGGGCGAATCGCGATTTCGTCGAAAAGCCTCCACGGATTTTGCAGGAATTGCCATGGTCGTGCTTGCGCTACCGGCCACCTTCGTCCCATGAATCCCACGGCTTTCTTCTTTCTCGCATTGGCCATCATCGTCGTTGAAACGGCGCTCCGAAGCCGGAAAAAGCGGAGCACCTCCTGGACAGAAACGATAAGAAACATCACCCTCGGGCTCAACGAGCGCCTCTATGCGCTTTTACTCACCGCCTTTAGCGCCAAACTCTACGCCCTCTGGCAGCCTTTTGCCTTTGAGGCCCCTCCTTCCTGGGTGCAAGTCCTGCTGGCCATCTTGGGGGTGGATGCGGTTTGGTACATCTACCACCGAAGTTCGCACCGTATCTCGCTTCTCTGGGCTGCGCACCTCACGCACCACATGCCCAAGGAGTACACCATGTCGGTAGCCGTGGCCGCCAGCCCCATCGGCGTGGTAGTTCGGGCCTTTCTGTATGGGCATTTGGCCCTCTATGGCATTGCCCCAGAGATCATCTTCTTTGCCCAAGTGTCCAATGCCCTTTACGGCTACATCCTGCATACCGAGCTCTGGAACTACCCCCGCTGGATGAACTACGTGCTGGTGACTCCCGCGTTTCACAGGATACACCACAGCTGCAGCCCAAGCCACATCGACAAGAACTACGGCAATGTCTTCACCTTTTGGGACCGCCTATTTGGCAGCTATTGCTTGGACGATGCGCCTCTCGTGTATGGAATCACCAAGACACCCAAGCAGCGCGACTACCTGCACGACCAGCTCTTCTACCTAGTACAGCTGGGGCGTAATTTCTACCGCTACCCTTTTGGACGGGCCCTTCGCCTTGTTTTTGCAGGTCCTGAGGTTCAAGACGCCGACCCACCTCACTTGTACTCTCTCGACCTCCGACCGAGTGCCGGAGAAGTTGTCCTGGGAATTGGGCTATTTATCCTTTGCTACCACTCTATATTTCAATGGGAGGCGGGGCAGCGTAGCTTTTGGGCCGTACTTATTGGTGCGCATGTGGGAATCGCGCTGTGCAGTGGGCTGTTGAGCACCTTTGCGCGCCGCCTGAGCGGGCTTCGCGGTCAGTCGTAAATCTCCGC
>CAXRFY010000057.1:0-2675 GCA_964229925.1 Schleiferiaceae bacterium | reverse complement strand
CTGAAGGAGTTTTTTGCGGTCCAAGGCTTGGCGCACCGTTGTAACGAGGCGGTTCAAATCAGGCGGCTTGGCGATGTAGTCGTAGGCCCCATTGCGAATGCACTGCACGGCGGTATCCAAGTCGCCGTGGCCCGAAATCATCACAAACGGGGTATCCGCGTAATGCTCCATGGCAAAAGCTAAAACTTCTAGCCCGTCCTTCTGGGGCATCTTAATGTCGCAGAGGACGAGGTCGTATATGGCTTCGCCCAAACGCGCAATGGCTACGGCACCGTCTTCCGCCTCGTCGACGAGGTGGGCTGAATTTTCATTGAGCAGGATGTTCCGGAGGACGTTCCGAATCGCCTTTTCATCTTCTACAACGAGGATGCGCGCCATGGGCATTGGGGTTCTTGAAGGCTGCTCCAAACGCCTTCTTTGAGGGCGTATCCACTGAGCAGCATCGTTTTTGGAGTTAGACGGTCTAAAATAAGCTGAATTTGCAAGGCGCTCACTTGAAGCGTGTCCGCTCGCATTTCCAGCATACCAGGCATCAAAAGCCGTTCCACTTTCGACGAGGCGATGAGACGGTCCAAAAGGCCGGGCAGTTCGTCCAGGGAAAATTCGGCCCGATAATCACCCAGCTCCAAAAATGGACGGCCGTGAGCACCTGCCAAAACATTGAAAATCGTGTCAAAACTCCCTGAGGACCCAATCAGGCATGTGGCGGGTACGTGCTGGAGCCAAGTCCAAAGCGGCTCTAAAAGGGTGTCGGTGTGGGCATTGATTCGGGCGGCATCCTCGGGCGTCATAGGGTCGGAGGGCTGAAAGCGCTCCACCAAACGGGTGACACCGAGGGGGAAGGATTCGGCGTAGAGGACGTCCGTGCCGTCTAGTAGAATGAACTCGGTGCTGCCGCCACCGATGTCCATGATGAGGCGGGGTTCGCTGCGTTCGGGCCAGGCTTGGGCCACACCCCCAGCGATGAAGGCGGCTTCCTGGTCGCCATCGATGATGTTGACGGGTATGCCGGTCTCGCGTTCGATGCGTGCCGCCACTTCAGCGCCGTTGCGCGTGCTGCGCATGGCCGAGGTGGCGAATGCGTAGCCGCGGGAGGCCCCTGCCTCTTGAGCCCAGGCTTTGTGCTGGCGCATGGCGGCGATGGCGCGTTCTTCGGCGTCCGGAGAAATCTCATCGGCACGCAATCCGCCGGCACCTAGTTTGACGGGGAGTTTTTCAGAGCGCAGCAAGCTGCCGTCCGTGTCGCGCACGAGCAGATTGAAGGTGTTGGTCCCTAAGTCAAAAATGGCTAGGCGTTCCCCTGATTTCTGATCCATACGTCCATTTGAGGGAAGGCAATCGTGATGTTGTGCGCGCGGAAGGCGGCATCGATCGCAAAGCGAAGCTCCGATTTGGTGAATTCAATTCGGAACAAATTGCTGCTGTGGAAATTGGCGCGAAAAAGGAGGGACGAGTCGCCAAAATCGCGAAACTGCACGCTGGGCGCGGGTTCAGCGTCCACATCGGCAGCGGCAGCCATGCATTCCAGTAAAACTTTTTCGACCAAGCGGGTATCGGAACCGTAAGCGACGCCCACTTCCACATGAAAGCGTGTGGCGGCATGCTGGTGGCTCCAGTTGATGACCCCTTGGTTGGTGAGCTGGCTGTTGGGAAGGATGACCGCGATGTCGTCGCGCGTCAGCACTTTGGTGGTGCGCAGGCCAACCTCTTTCACCTTGCCAACGAGGTTGTTGATCTCGATGATGTCGCCGGCGGTGACACTGCGTTCGGTCAGGAGAATAATACCCGAAATAAAGTCCTTAAACGTATCCTGCAGACCCAGGCCCAAACCCACAAAGAGCGCGGTCGAGTACGCCAGGATGACCGTGACCTCGACCCCTGAAAAATCCAGGGTAAATAGGATGGTGATGATCCAAATGACGTAGTTGATCAGCTGGCGCAGGGCATAGGCCGTTCCGCGATCCACACGGCGGCGCTTGACGGCTCGGTTGAAGAGGCGGCGAATGAGGAAGGTGATGGTTCGGGCAAGTGCCAAAATAAAGACGACTTGCACGACCTCAAAGAGGGTGATTTCAACGGTGCCGTATTGAAAGACGACGATGTCTAGAAGTTCTTTTACGCCCATGGGACTAAGTTAGGGTTTCATTCGGATCCACTTCCAGAGATCCCCATAGGTCACCTTCTTGCCGTAGGAGAGGATGCCAATGCGGTAAATGCGTCCAGCCAGCCAGGTGGTGAAGAGGAAGCCAAGGACCAAAAGCCCCATGCTCAAAGCCAGTTGGAGCCCGGGAACACCAAAGGGCAAGCGAATCATCATGGCAATGGGCGAAGAGAAGGGGATGACGGACAGCCAAAAGGCCAGCGGGCCATTGGGATTCTCAACAATGGAGGAGGCGAGTACAAAGGTCAAGACCAAGGGCATGGTCAAGGGCAGCATAAATTGCTGGGTGTCCGTTTCACTGTCCACGGCTGCGCCCACGGCGGCAAACAAGGCGCCGTAGAGGAGGTAGCCGCCCAAGAAGTAGACCAAGAATGAGCTGACCAGCAGGGGGAGGTTTAAGGCTTTGAGGGTGCCCGTAATTTCCGCGGGGATGGGAGAGCTGGCCATGCCGGGGTTAGCGGCGAGTTCGGCTGCGTCGGGGCTCAAAAGCCCGGTGGCGGATACCGCAAAGAGA
>CAXRFY010000056.1:0-3696 GCA_964229925.1 Schleiferiaceae bacterium | reverse complement strand
AGCCGACGACGCCGAATACCCCAAACTCTCCGAACACCTCGGCCGCTTCCCCGTCGTCATGATTTCGCCCTACGACCGCGACCTCATCACCGAAGGCAGCGAGACCCGCCGCAAATTCATGGACGCCGTCATCGCGCAGTCCAATAAAACCTTTTTGGACGCCCTTATCCAGTACAACCGCGCCCTCGCGCAGCGCAACGCCCTGCTCAAATACTTCGCGGCCAACCGCACCTTTGACGCCTCCATGCTGGAACTTTACGACGACCAGCTCTGCCAATGGGCCCCCATCATCCACGAAGCGCGCGCCGCCTTCGTCGCTGACTTTGAGCCCCGCCTCCAACACTACTACCGCTGGATGGCGGGCGACGGCGAATCCGTCGGCATCGCCTTCAAGTCGCCCCTGACCGAATCCTCCATGCGCGATGTCCTGGCCGACCGACTCCCCAAAGACCGCGTTGTCCAATACACCTCCGCCGGCCCCCACCGCGAGGACCTCGTCTTCACCCTCCACGGCCAGCCCCTCCAGCGCGTCGGCTCGCAAGGCCAGCAAAAATCCTACGTGGTCGCCCTCAAATTAGCCGTCTTCGACGCCCTCAAGGACGCCCTGCAGCTGAAGCCCATCCTGCTGTTGGACGACATTTTCGACAAGCTCGATGCCCAGCGCGTGGAAGGCCTCATTCGTCTCGTGAATGAGCACCATTTTGGCCAAATTTTCATCACCGACACCCACCCCGAACGCACCGCCCACATGGTGAAAGAAGTCAACGAGGAGGCCAAAGTCTTGGATCTGAGCCCCGCCCAGTCATGAGCCGCCGCCCCCAACTTCAGTCCATCCAGGACACCCTGGGCAGCATTACCTCCGGCTACAAAAACAAGCCCGCTTACCAGCTCGCCCTCGTCCAAAATGCCTGGCAAGCCACCCTCGGCGAAGCCGCCACCCAAAAAGTTCAAAAATTCAGCCTCCACCAAGGCGTCCTCCACGTTCACCTCCAATCCGATTCCTTGCGCCACGAGCTGAGTCTCCAGCGCAGCCGGTTGCTAGTGGCTTTGAATGAGGCCTTGGAAGGGGAGGTGGTGATTGAGGAATTGGCGTTGCACTAAATCGCTGCTGATAAGCTAGGTAGCTAGAGAGCTAGAGAGCACGTGCTGCGCACTGTGGCTATTCTCTTAAACGCTTAATCTCTTTTACCCTTGAACTGTGTGGTGGACCTTCGCCGCGCGCCGGGACTTTCCGTTGTTTAGCCAAGCTCTAGCCCCCTAGCCCCCTAGCCTCCTAGCGCGCCGAAGGCGCTGCTTGCGTAAAAAAAACCGGCCCACCCCAGAGGGCAGGCCGGAAAAAAACCGGTTCAAAAACCGAAAAAAAACTTAGTACGCGTACTGCTCGCGAGCGGGGAAGAAGAAAGCTCCTTCAATGGCTGCATTCTCGTCGCTGTCCGAACCGTGAATGGCATTGGCGGCGATAGATTGAGCGTAGAGTTTGCGGATGGTGCCTTCGGCAGCCTCAGCAGGATTGGTTGCACCGATCAACGTGCGGAAATCAGCCACAGCGTTGTCTTTTTCCAAGATGGCAGCGACGATTGGGCCGGAGGTCATGTATTCGACCAACTCACCGTAGAAGGGGCGTTCGGCGTGAACAGCGTAGAACTGACCAGCGTCATTGCGGCTCAACTGCGTGAGTTTCATAGCCACGATGCGGAAACCAGCGCCGTTGATTTTTTCAAGGATAGCACCGATGTGTCCGTTCTGAACAGCATCTGGCTTGATCATGGTAAAAGTGCGATTGCTCATAATAATTCTCGTTTTCGGCCGCGAAATTACGAAATTTACCCCCACAGACCTTCCTATGGCATTGCATGATTTATCCCGCCTTTTGGCGCAGAAACCGTTTCGGCTCGTTCTAACCTCGCATTGGAACCCGGATGGGGATGCCATTGGGTCGACCTTGGGGCTGGCGCATTACTTGCGGGGCAAGGGCCATAGCGTACAAGTTATCTTCCCGAATGCACCCTCCGCACCCGTCGCCAAGGCCCCCGGCTACGACGCGCCCTTTGTCCACCTCTTCGACCAGGACAGCGCGGCCGCCAAACAAGCCTTTGCCCAAGCAGATGGCCTGTTTTCATTGGATTACAACACCTCCTCCCGGGTAGGCGAGGCGATGCAGGCCGAATTAGATGCTTTTGAAGGCTTCAAGGTGCTCATCGACCACCACCAAGAGCCCGACGGCGGCTACGACCACGTCTACAGCCAAACGAGCAAATCTTCCACTGCGGAAATGGTCTACGACTTTATTACTTCGGACGGCGGCACCCTGGATGTGGCTGCAGCCGATTGCTTGCTCATGGGCCTCATCACCGACACGGGCTCCTTTCGTTTTCCATCGGTGAGCGCGGCTACGCTGAAAGCGGCCTCGGCGTTGGTCGAAGCTGGTGCAGAACCCCACCGCATTCACGAACGCTTGTTTGAATCGAATCCCCCCAGCCGACTGAAACTTTGGGGACGTGGGCTCAACAGCTTGGAAATCATCGCGGGCGGGCGCGCCACTCTGATTCACCTCACGGCGCAGGACATGCAGGAATGTGGGTACGAGGCGGGCGACACCGAAGGCTTGGTCAATCAAGGGCTCGGCATCATGGGGGTGGAGCTTTCGGCGTTTGCGCGAGAGGACGCAAGTGGCAAAGTGAAATTGAGCTTTCGGAGCAAAGGCGAGGTGGATGTCAATGCCTTCTCGCGGGCCCATTGGAACGGCGGCGGCCACATTCATGCGGCGGGCGGCAGTTCGGAAGGGGATTTGGCAGAGATTTTGCCGCAGTTGCGCAGTACCATTGAAGCGTATTTGACGAAATGATTCGGCCCTCTTTTGCAGCGAAATTACTGGCCCTTTTGGCGGCTGGATTGACGGTTTTCTGCACGCCCCAAACGCCCGATGAAGCCCAGCCCCAGCTCAGTGCGCATGAGGTTCGGGAACGCATGATTGAGCAGAATCGTGCCGTCCTGGAGGCGGAGCGCGCGGCCATCTTGGCTTTTGTGGATTCCAGCGGCATTGCCTTTGAGGGCACGGGTATGGGCATGTTTGTGGCCCGAATTCCCGCCGACCTCGGCAGTCCCATCGACACCGCCCAGCGCGTCCAAGTTCGCAGCCGCATCACCGGCTTGCACGGCGAAGTTTACGCGGACCAGTTGAATCAAGAAATTAGCGTCCTGCGCGATAACGATGCCATTTGGGGGCTGCAAGAGGCCCTGATTAAATCGCAGGTGGGCGACAGCCTGGTTTGCGTGATTCCGGCGCATTTGGCGCATGGTTTGGCGGGAGATTTGGCAGAAATTCCACCGCTCACCACCTTAGTGTATTACCTTCGCATTCTTCAATAAAAACCCAGAAATCCTTCACAAATGAAACGGATTGTAGCAATGGCCCTAGCGGCCCTTTTGTTAGTCGCGTGTGGTTCGGCCCCCGCGATTAAAGTCAATGGTGAAAAAGTAAAAGTTGAGGACGGTTTGTACGCCTTGTTCCAAACGAACAAAGGCGACATCCTGATCAAACTTGAAATGGAAAAGGCCCCCATGACGGTGGCCAACTTTGTGGCCCTAGCTGAAGGCAACCACCCCGAAACGAAAATCAAGCGCGGCGAACCCTTCTACGACGGTTTGATCTTCCACCGCGTCATTCCTCAGTTCATGTGCCAAGGCGGCGACCCC
>CAXRFY010000055.1:0-12306 GCA_964229925.1 Schleiferiaceae bacterium | reverse complement strand
GCCTCTTCGGCATTGGTCGTCGTCTCATAGCCCTCCTTTTGAAGGATGGAGGCCACAATTTCACTGTCCGAAAAGTTCATCTGGCAGCCGTACGACTCGACAAACAATTTCTTGCCCGTACCGCTTCCTTCTAGCACCAAGGCTTCGCCTTGTCGATTTTCTGCCAACATTTCACGTTCAGCGTTGTTCTGTTCCATACTGCGAAATTACGGACTACGTCCGGAGTTTGTGACAAAATGTCAGTAAACGATTTTTTGCATTTTACTAACGCTCGGGCCTTTACTTTGTGCGCTCAAATCCAATCCTCATGGCAAAAAACCTGGTCATCGTCGAGTCGCCCGCCAAGGCGAAAACCATCGAAAAATTCCTGGGCCCCGACTTCAAAGTGGAGTCCAGCTTTGGCCACATCCGTGATTTGCCCGCCCGCGACCTGGGCGTGGACTTGGAGCACGACTTCGCCCCCAAATACGCCGTCAGCGCAGATAAAAAGGACGTCGTTAAGAAACTGAAAAAGCTCGCCAAGGAATCGGAAACGGTCTGGCTCGCGTCCGATGAGGACCGCGAAGGGGAAGCCATCGCATGGCACCTAGCGGAAGCCCTGGAACTCGATGCCCTAAAGACCAACCGCATTGTCTTCCACGAGATTACCAAAGACGCTATTGTCAAAGCCATCGAGGAGCCCCGCCGCATAGACATGGACCTCGTCAACGCACAGCAAGCGCGACGCGTCCTGGACCGCATCGTGGGTTTTGAGCTCTCCCCCGTGCTCTGGAAAAAAGTAAAGCGGGGCCTCAGCGCGGGCCGCGTACAATCCGTTGCGGTCCGCCTCATCGTAGAGCGCGAACGCGAAATCCAAGCCTTCCAGTCCGAAAGCGACTTCCGCATTCACGCACAATTTGCCAATGTCCAGGGTCAGCCTTTCCACGCCGAAATGCCCCAAGGCATCGGCGAGCAATCAGCCGTAGAATCGACCCTCGCCTCTCTCGGCAGCCAACCCTTCCACGTGGCCGACCTCGAAAAGAAAGCCGCCACCCGGAAACCCGCTGCCCCCTTCACCACCTCGACGCTGCAGCAGGAAGCCTCCCGCAAACTGGGCTTCTCCGTGAACCGCACCATGTCCCTGGCTCAAGGGCTCTACGAAAACGGTTTCATCACCTACATGCGTACGGATTCGGTGAATTTGAGTCAAGAAGCCCTGCAAGGCGCCGCCGCCGCGATTAGCGCGCAGTACGGCGCCCACTATGTGCAGACCCGAACGTTTAGCACCAAGGCCAAGGGTGCCCAGGAGGCGCACGAAGCCATTCGGCCTACCAATTTGAGCGTGCAGAATGCCGGCCTAGATTCGGCCCAAAAGCGCCTCTACGATTTGATCTGGAAGCGCACCATGGCCTCTCAAATGGCCGATGCCAAATTGGAGCGCACCACCGCACAGCTTGAAAATGCCGCCGGCCTCCGCTTTGTGGCACGCGGCGAAATGATCGCCTTTGACGGATTCTTGAAAGTCTACCGTGAAGGCGTGGACGAGGAAGAAGAGGACACCGGCCTGCTCCCCACTTTGGCAAAGGGCGATGCCGTCACCTTGCTGCAAGCCACCGCGCAGCAGCGTTTCACCCGCCCTCCTGGCCGCTTCACAGAGGCGACGCTGGTGAAGGCGCTGGCCGAGCTCGGCATTGGCCGTCCATCCACCTATGCCCCCACCATTACCACCGTTCAAAAGCGCGGATACATTCAAAAAGGCACCAACGAAGGCGTCGAACGCCAGTTTTCGGTGGGCACGTTTAAGAATGGCGCATGGACCTGGGAGGAGCGTTCGGAAAAAACCGGTTCCGACAAAGGCCGCATGGTTCCCACGGATATGGGCAACATCGTGACCGATTTCTTGAACGCGCACTTCACCTCCGTCATGGATTACCAATTCACGGCGAAGATGGAAAGCGACTTTGACTTGGTGGCGGATGGCAAAGTGCCCTGGACGGAAGTCCTGGCCGATTTCTACCGCGATTTCAACCAATTAATTGTGGATTCGGCCGATGCGGATCGCGCCAGCGGCCAACGTCTTTTGGGCGAGGATCCCGTTTCTGGTAAGCCGGTGTATGCCCGAATTGCCCGCTACGGCGCCGTCGTCCAAATGGGCGAAACCACCGAGGAAGAAAAGCCGCGCTTTGCAGGAATTCCGGAAGGACTTTCGGTCGAAACCATCACACTCCAAGAAGCTTTGGCCCTCTTCGCCCTTCCGCGCACTTTGGGCACGTACGAAGGCCAAGCCTTGAAAGCCAGCATTGGCCGATTTGGCCCCTACGTGCAGGTCGGAAAAACCTTTGTCAGCCTGCCCGCGGACGTGAGCCCCTACACGGTGACGGAAGCGCAAGCCATTGAACTCATCCAGGCCAAAGCCCAAGCCGCCGCCGCCGCGATGCTAGCCACGTTTGACGGTCCCGAAGGCGCTATCGTCATCACCGACGGTCGCTACGGTCCCTACATCAAATACAGCGGAGCCAACTACCGCATTGCGAAAGGCACGGAGGTATCCAGCCTCGATGCTGCGGCCTGCCTTGCCCTCATCGAAGAGCAGCGCAAGAACCCGCCCAAAGGCAAGCGAGGCGGTCGCACAGCTAGCAAAGGCAAAAAGAGCTAAGCCATGTGGGAAGACGCGCTACAGCCTATACCCGCAGAGTGGTTTGACGATGTTCAGCCCGGCACCCTGGGTCAGGTGCTCGTCGCACACACCGAAGAGCAGGGATTTCCCGACTTGCGGGACGTTCGGGTCGCCATTCTAGGCGTTCCAGAGGACCGCGGGAGCAAAGCCCACAAAGGCAGTCGTGATGCCTCACGCGCCATCCGCAAAGAATTCTATTCGCTCTACCCAGGTTCGTGGGACTTTAAGGTGGCTGACTTGGGTGACATCGTTCCGGGCCGCGACACTGTGGATTCCATGGCCGCTTTGGAAGCGCTTTGCGTCGAAATTTTGCAGTGCAACTGCATCCCCTTCATCTTGGGTGGGAGTTCGGATTTGAGTTTGGCCCTGTACCGAGCGTATTGCCGACTCGAACGCACCGTCAACGCCGCCGTCCTGCACAGCCGCATAAGTTTGGGTCAAGACAGCGACCCACTGAGCGCCGACAACGTGTTGAGCCATTTGCTCACCGCCAAGCCCTACTACCTCTACCATCTGAGCCACATTGGGCACCAAGCCTACTACGTGGCGCCGGAAGTGCTTGACCTCTTTGAGCGCATGCATTTTGATGCCCACCGTTTAGGCGACGTTCGTGGCCAAATTCAAGAGATCGAGCCTCTGGTCCGCGATGCAGATATCCTTCTCGTCAACAACCACGTGGTCCGAATGGCCGACGCCCCCGGTCAATCCCTCCCTTCTCCCAACGGCATTACCGCCGAAGAACTCTGCGCCGCTCTGCGCTACGGCGGGATGAGCGACAAACTCTCTTCTGTAGGCGTCTTTGACTACAATCCTCAGCTCGATCCCACCGGCCAAAACGCCCAACTCATCGCCCAGGGACTTTGGTACTTCCTGGAGGGCGTGCAATGGCGCAAAGGAGATTATCCCTTGCGCAGCAAAAACGACTACACGCGTTTTACCGTCTTGCTAGAGGATCAGTCCCAAGAACTCATTTTCTACAAATCGCCCTTCAGCGGTCGCTGGTGGATGGAAGTTCCGGCCAACCCTGGAAAAGAAGCACGTCAGCATTTAATGCCTTGTTCCCTAAAGGATTACGAAGCAGCTCAGCAAGGAGAGATTCCCGATCGTTGGTGGAAAGCCGTGCACAAAGCGCTCTAAGCCTGTACAAATTGCCACAGAGTTTTTTTCCCGAACAGCAGAAGGGTAGCCGATTATTTCTATTTTTAGGCCTTAATCTGCCCTGCATGACTTTACGCAAACACATACTTGCAGCCGTATTTGTTGGTCTATCCAGCGTGGCTTTTGCACAGCAAGACGTGCAATTCACGCAGTATTACCACAATTTGGCTGGCTTTAATCCTGGGGTAGCGGGCAGTAACGACGCCATTTGCCTCAACGTGGGCCACCGCTCTCAGTGGGTAGGTTTTGACAACGCTCCCACCACTCAGGCCATCAACGCAGACATTCCTTTGAGTGTATTGCACGGCGGCTTGTTGGTAAGCATCCTCAACGACCAGATTGGGTTCTTCCAAGATATCTCCGCCGCTTTGGGCTATGCCTACCAAATGGACTTGGGTCCCGGAACCTTGGGCATCGGTTTTGCCGTGGATTTCCGCAACAAGAACGTCAAGCAGGCCCAGTGGATTTACCCCGACGGAACTGCAGGCTCCAACGACCCTAGCATCCTTCGCCCCAACACATCGGCCATGACGCCTGAATTGAACTTCGGTATTCACTACAATGCTCCCACTTTCTTCGCGGGTTTGTCGACTAGCCGTTTGCTTCAGAGTGAGGCCAATTTCGGGGGTACGGCACGCTACAAGAGTAAAATGCACTACTACCTCACGGGAGGCTACCACATCCCTTTGGAGGAGTATCAACTGGTTTTGACGCCCACCGCGTTGATAAAATCTGATTTAAATTCAAATATTTCTTTGGACCTCAATGTGAACGCATTGTTCCAAGACAAGATCTACGGCGGCTTGGGCTACCGCAACCAAGACGCTCTTAGTTTAATGGCTGGATATCAGATACTTCCATCATTAAGATTGGCGTATTCCTACGACATTACCACCTCTGCATTAAGTGGGTACAGTGGAGGAAGTCATGAGATTTTCCTCAACTACTGCTTCAACATTGAGATCCCTGAACCGATCCCAGGAAGCTACAGAAACGTAAGATTTTTGTAATATCGCACCCTTATATGCGTTAAGCAAGTACTTATGAAGCATTCAACGCTCTTCATCCGGTTGGCCTCCGTGGCCGCAGTCGCCCTACTGGCGGCTTGTTCTGGTTCTGACCACGGCGAACTCGTCGGCGTCCAAAACCGCCCGGAATTTTATCCTTCGGATCCTTACGGAATGGTCTACGTTCCCCAAGGCTCCTTTAATATGGGTAACTCGGACATTGACGTCCCCTCCACATTGACCGCTCCTACGAAAACGGTGAGCGTCTCCGCCTTTTATATGGATGAGACCGAAATCACCAACAACGAGTACCGTCAGTTTGTACAGTGGGTGCGTGACTCCATTTTGCGCTACCGCTTGGCTGAGGGCCTCGTAGAAGACTACGAATACATTAGCTATGCGGACATGAACAATCCTACATACTTTGAGGAGTACGTCGGTTTGGAGTACCCCGATTCTATGCAAACACATTTGGATTGGAGCCGCAAATTGGTGTGGGACACGCGTCGCTACCCCTCTATTGAATACACGGAAGTCATCGAGTCTATGTACTTGGCTCCCGAAGAGCGCTACTTGGGCGGTCGCATGTTGGATGCGCGCCAGCTCAATTACCTCTACTTCTGGATTGACAAGCAAAAGGCTGCCAAGAAGTCTAACCGCGTTCAGTACGACTTTAACGACGCTGATGGCGACGGTCGCACGTTCTCCTACAAAGATTACATCAAGGATGGCCAGGCTATCTCTGACCGCTCTAGCTTCTTTGAGAGTGAGATTGTGAACATCTACCCTGACACGTTGGTGTGGTTGGCGGACTTCACGTACTCGTTCAACGAGCAGATGCACGACAACTACTTCTGGCACCCTGCCTACGACAACTACCCTGTTGTAGGTATCAACTGGAAGCAAGCCATGGCTTTCTGTAACTGGCGTACGCGCTACCGCAACGAGTACCTGAAGAACAACAACGACTTCCAGGAAAACGAATTCCGTCTTCCAACGGAATCGGAGTGGGAGTACGCAGCCCGTGGTGGATTTGAATTGACGACCTACCCATGGGGCGGTCCTTACACCACCAACAGCCAAGGCTGCTTCTTGGCCAACTTCAAGCCTTCTCGTGGTAACCTTACGGCAGACGGTGGTTTCCACCCTGTAAAAGTGACTTCCTATGAGCCCAATGGCTACGGTCTCTACTGTATGGCCGGCAACGTGGCCGAATGGACCAGCACCGCATGGGACGAGGCGAGCTACTACTACGTGGCGGATTTCAACCCTGACTTCAAGTACAACGCCAACGACGACGATCCCGAAACACTCAAACGCAAGGTGATCCGTGGCGGTTCTTGGAAAGACATTGCTTCCTACATGCAAGTAGGTGCACGCGATTACGAGTACCAAGACACCAACAAGTCTTACATCGGTTTCCGTACCGTTCAGAGCTTCTTGGGTCGAGACGCTCGCGATTTTTAAACAACCCTTCTAAAAAAATTCTCTTAACACCTCTTCTATCATGGCTTTAATCGACGTAAACGGCAAGCGCTTCAAGAACTTCATGACCAAGCTTTACGGTTTGGGTGCAGCTGTCGTAATCATGGGTGCCCTTTTCAAGATTTTGCACCTTCCCTTCGCTGATTTAATGCTGATCGTTGGTTTGACCACCGAGGCCGTCATCTTCGCCATCTCCGCATTTGAAGCTCCTGCCAAGGAATACGATTGGTCTTTGGTGTACCCCGAATTTGAAGCCGGTGAGTCTTCTGGCAAGGGAGGTCGCCGTGGCACCGTTACGCAAGAATTGGATCGCATGATGGAGGAAGCCAAAATTGGCCCCGAATTGTTGACCAGCTTGGGTGAGGGCATGCGCCGTTTGAGCGACACCGCTTCTTCCTTGAACTCTGCAGTAGACGCTGCCGGTGCTACTGCTGCATACTCGGAGCAATTGAACTCAGCTGCCAAGAACATGGAGGCTTTGAATGCCTTGTATGCAGTTCAGCTTCAGAACACCACCAGCCAAGTGGAAGTCCAAAACAACCTCATGGAAAAATTGGGTTCCTCTATGGCTAACTCTGAGAACCTTTCTGAGGAAGTTACCAAATTGGCTAACAACTTGGGTCAACTCAACGGTGTATACGGCAACATGTTGGCGGCAATGGGCGGCAACCGCGCTTAATACATCTCTTTGATTCACTACCCTTTCAACGCATAAAAAGATTCCATGGCTTCAGGAAATTTGTCTCCCCGTCAGAAAATGATCAACATGATGTACTTGGTGTTGACCGCTATGTTGGCGCTCAACGTATCCAAAGACATCCTTTTGGTCTTGCACAAACTGGATCAAGGCATGGAGGCCACGGTAAATACCGTTGCCAAGGGTACCGAAAACATCTACCGTTCATTTGAGGCCCAGTTGGCGGACAACCCTCGTGCTGCAGCTCCTTGGGAGATTGCGAAAGAGGTTCGCACTCGTACCGCTGCTGCCTACAACTTGATCGACAAGACTAAAAATGACTTGATTACCCAAACGGGTGGCCGCGATGAAGAAGAGGACGGCCGCCTCAATGGTGCGGACAACCGTGACGTCGCAGAGAACTACTTGTTGAACGACAAGAGCATCGGCGGTCAAGGTGCTGCAAAAGAAATCAAGGAAAATTTGTCGGCCTACCGCGATTATTTGCTATCCATCGCTGGCAATGACGAGAACTTGAAGAGTGAAGTAAATCAAGCATTCGACTTTTCCGATGTTCAGCAAGAGGGCAAGAAGATGACGTGGGAAATGGCTACCTTCTCTGAATTGCCTCTAGCAGGTATCATCCCCTTCCTGACGGATTTGCAATCACGTGTTCGCCGAATGGAAGCTAAGTCCGTGGAGCACTTGTATGCAACCATTGACGCCTCTACCATCAAATTTGACGCCGTTCGTGCGGTCGTAATGCCCACCAATGGAACGTTTGTTACCCAAGGTGGTACATACGAAGCAGATGTATTCCTCGCGGCATACAACGCGGGCAACAACCCTGAGTTTGGTGGTATCGAGCCATCTGCCGTAGAAAACGGCGTGGGTAAGTTGAAACTGCCTGCCTCTGGCATCGGTGAGAAAAAACTCACGGGTACCATGCAACTTCCTGGCAGTGAAGATGTTTACACCTACGATGTGGTTTACACCGTTGCCCCTCCTATGGTTGTTATCTCTCCAACAGCCATGAACGTCTTGTACCGCAACGTGGACAACCCCTTGGAAATCTCTGTTCCTGGAGTTGCTCCCAAAGACCTCGTTGTTAGTGGTCCTGGCGTTACCGGCAGCAACGGTAAGTATTCTGCAGACATCACTAAGATTTCGGGCAAAGAAGTCACTATCAGCGTAAGCGTAAGACAACCCGATGGCAAGACCCGCAGCGCAGGCAACAAACTCTTTCGTATCAAGGGCCTTCCCCAAGCAGTGGGTATGGTCTACAAGAAGTCTGAAGGCATTATGTCTGCTTCTTTGTTGAGCCGCGCCGAGATTACTGCGGAGTACCAAGATTTCCCCTTTGACCTTCCTTTGAAGGTCGTTGCCTTTGAATTGAAGATGGACGGTCAGCCTCCTATCCAAGTTCAAGGAAACACCATTCCGAGCACGGCTCGTGACTTAATCGGACGCCTTCGTCCTGGTAGCACGGTGAGCATTCGTAAGATTGTTGCCACCACGCCTAAGGGAACTCGCGTATCCAATGTCGGTATCATCTCTATTGACGTTCAGTAATCATGAAAAAGATTCTCAGCCTACTCGCCTTTGCGCTTTCGGTGGCCGCCTTTGGGCAGGTTATCACACCGGAAGACGATGGCTTGATCCCAAAAAGTGATATTCACTACAGCAATACGCGCGTAGTTCCTTATCCCTTCCTTCGTCAGGACGACATGATGTGGTCTACCCGTCATTGGGAGCGCATCCACGTTCAAGAGAAGTTGAACCACCCCTTGTACTATCCCGTAGTGCCCCTACCCGATCGCAAGGCCATGTTTGACGTGATCAAGGACGCCATCATGACAGAAGGCACGATCTCAGAGGTTTACCGCGACGATGCATTTGAAATGTACTTGACGCCTCAAGAAGTTGCCCAAATTTTGGTTCGTATAGACACACTTCGCGATCCAGACGATCCCTCCATCATTATGGCTGTGGATTCTATTGAATTGAAAGCTCCTAACGTCATTGCATGGGAAATCAAATCCGACTGGTACTTTGATAAGCAGCGCGGCGAGATGAAGAGCCGAATCATTGGACTCTCACCCGTTGTCAAGGATCCTCAAACCCAAGAGATCTACAACATCTTCTGGATTTGGTTCCCTGATGCGCGTCAAGCCTTGTCTACAAACATCGCGTACAACCCCGATAACAACACACGTCGTTTGACTTTTGACCAAATTTTACAGATGCGCTACTTCAATGCCGTCGTATTTAAAGAGGACAATGTCTACGACCGAATGATCAAGGACTACAAACAGAACCGCCCCATGGAGCAGTTGCTAGAATCCAAGCGTATCCGCGAGGAACTTCGCGACTACGAACACGGCCTCTGGCAGTTCTAAGGATCTACCCCTTTTAAAAAGGCCGCTTCGAGCGGCCTTTTTTATTGCAGTATGCGTGTAGGAATCATCGGACAAGGATTTGCAGGCACCGCCCTAGCGTGGCGCGCCCATTGGGCGGGGCATCAGCTCTATGTTTTTGACCAAGGACATGCGCACAGCGCTTCATGGGTAGCCGCTGGCCTTGTAAATCCCCTCGTCTTAAAGCGCAAACGGCTTGTGCAGGAGGCACATGCACATATAGTCGCTTTTTCGCCGTTTTATGACCGCGTAGAGCGTGAAACAGGGCTCTCCGTGCGTTACTCCGGTGAAATCCATGAGGTTTTAACCGATGCAGCCGCAGAAAATGCTTGGGCGAGTTTAGGAGCTGAACGCGGTTTTGAGCCCTTCATTGGCCCCATTCGTTCGGTCTCTGACCCGCGCATACAGGCGTCCGCCACCGCATCCGTGCATCACAGTGCCCGGCTTCGGGCTCAAACCTACCTTTCCGCTAGTCGAGAATTCTTTGCAGCAGAGCATTCGGTCCGTGAAGAGGCCGTGGACTCCCTGGAGTACCAAAACGGCGCATGGCGTGTGAATGACATGGAAGATCTGGAGGTCGTGCTACTCGCTGAAGGGGTGCAAGCCCGTTGGACGCACCAGTACTTTGGGGAGCTCCCCTTTGCCCCCACAAAAGGGGAAGGCTTGAAAATTCGGTGGGACGGTCCTGAAGTCCCGGTGGCCTTGCACAAAAACGTCTTCCTGTTGCCTGATGGCGACGGCAGCTATCAGGCGGGCTCGACCTATGCGTGGGAAGGATTCGACAAAGGGCCTACCGAAAAAGCACGCACCGAAATTCTAGAAAAATTGCGCGGATGGTTTGATCAGGAGGTGGAGGTGCTGGACCATTGGACGGGAGTGCGCCCGACTATGCGGGATCGGCAACCTGTGTTTGGCTGGCATTCCGAGCTGCCTGGGCTAGGCTACCTCAATGGACTCGGGTCCCGCGGGGCTCTGACGAGTCCTCTGCTTAGTGACCGGCTTTGGGGGCTGCATTCGGGTCGTACTTCACAAAAAAGTTGAGGTACGTGATGCGCGAAAGGCGGAACAAATAGGGGCCTAAAACGACGAGTACGCCGCCCAAAATTCCCACCGTGGTCCACATACCTAGGCCGATGAAGACCGCGGAGATGATGTAGGTTGCCACAAAGACCGCCACCGTGTAGGCATAGGAAACGTACATGGCGCCGTAGTAGAAATTGGGTTCGGGCTCGGAGGGTTGTTCGCACACGGGGCAATTCACGTGCATCTTCTCCATGTTCTTCAAGTGGTAGGGGTTGGGATCCAAGAAGAGATCGCCTTCGTGGCACTTGGGGCATTTGGCCGTCGCAATGGAGTACAGTTTGCTGCCTTTTCCGAACATGATTTCCGTGTTTTAAGTCCTTCGTTCTTCGGTACAAATGTAGGCGGCTGCTCCGTGGAGGAATGTTACTTTTGTCACCCAAATGTTGAGCGTACACCAAGTTGGTCTAGCCTTCGGCGGCACGGACCTTTTCCGAGATATTTCTTTCCTGGTCAATCCAGGCGAACGCATTGGCCTTGTGGGCCGAAACGGCGCCGGAAAATCTACGCTGCTCAAGCTGATCGCGGGCCGCTACACGCCGGATTATGGGACGATTTCGACCCCGACCGGCTTTAAAATTGGCTTCCTAACGCAGGACATTCCGCCCAAGGCGACGACCACCGTTTGGGAAGAGGCCGCATCTAGCTTTGTGGAAATCAAGCAGCTGGAGGCCCAAATGGAAGCCCTCAACCTCCAACTCACGGAGCGGACCGACTACGAATCGGACGCGTACATGAAGATCATTGAGGACCTCACGCATGCGCAGGAGGACTACCAAATGCGAGGCGGATACACCTACCAAGCCGACATGGAGCGCGTCTTGATGGGTTTGGGCTTTAAACCCGCCGACTTTCACAAAGCGCTGAGCACCTTTAGCGGGGGCTGGCAGATGCGTGTGGAGCTGGCCAAAATCCTTATGCAGAACAACGATTTGCTGCTTTTGGACGAGCCTACCAACCACTTGGACATTGAGTCCATATTGTGGTTGGAGCAGTTTTTGGCCGATAGTCCGCAGGCGGTGATTTTGGTTTCGCACGACCGAACCTTCCTCAACAACGCGACGACACGCACCTTGGAAATTGTGCTGGGCAAGAGCTACGACTTCCCATGCCCCTACTACAAGTATTTGACGCTGCGCGATGAAATTCGCGAGAAGCAGCGCCAGGCCAAGGCCAATCAGGAGCGCGAAATCAAGCAAACGGAGCAGTTGATCGAGCGCTTCCGCTACAAGGCGTCCAAGGCGGCCTTTGCGCAGAGTTTGATCAAGACGCTCGACAAAGTCGACATCATTGAGGTCGACGACGAGGACACGCGGAGCATGCGCTTCAAGTTTCCGCCGGCGCCGCATTCGGGCAAGGTGATGGCGCGCATGGAAAACATTCACAAGCACTACGGCGAGAAGCATGTGTTGCGCGGGCTGGATTTGGAGCTCGTTCGGGGGCAAAAAGTCGCCTTTGTAGGCCAAAACGGGCAAGGCAAGTCGACCTTGGTGAAGATTTTGGCGGAAAATTTGGCCTTTGACGGGCAGCTCGAGTGGGGCCATCAAGTGCAGGTGGGCTACTACGCGCAGAACCAGGCGGAGGCTCTGGACGGCAGCATGACCGTGCTCGCGACGATTGAGGATGCTTGTCCGGAGGAACTTCGAAAATCGGCCCGAAAACTGCTCGGCAACTTCATGTTCGCCGGAGACGATGTGGAGAAGAAGGTGAGCGTGCTTTCGGGCGGTGAGCGCGGACGTTTGGCCCTCTGCCACCTGATGCTCAAGCCGATCAACCTGCTGATTTTGGACGCACCGACCAACCACTTGGACATGCAAGCCAAGGATG
>CAXRFY010000054.1:0-10599 GCA_964229925.1 Schleiferiaceae bacterium | reverse complement strand
AACTGTCACCTTCAACACCATACCGGGGAAGGGGCGTATACCGCGCAAGCCACCGTTCAAACGCTTGAGGTCCGAAATGGTGATGTTGTTGTTGCGGCAAATCGTCGTGTAGGTATCGCGCTCCTGAACCGTGTACATCTGCCCAATTTTTGGCACGTTGTCTTCTTTGGCCTTTTCAGCCTCAGCTTCCGCCAAGGCAGCAGAATCCACAGGTGGAACATAATCATCGCGAATGACACGGAAGTCCGTACGGCGGTTGATTTGGTTAGCTACTTCTTGCTGCGACGCAGGCATCTTCTTGATGTTGCGTTCGGTCAATTGCGTACCTGCAGGGAAGAGATCTGCCCCGAGGCCCTTGTATCCAGCAGGAATTTCAAAGGGCTGGCTTTCACCCATACCTACAGCCACCAAGCGGTCGGGATGGATGCCACGAGAAATCAAGTAGCTCACTGAAGTATCCGCACGGTGCTGAGACAGGATTTGGTTCTTGTCATCCACGTCGCGGTAGTCCGTGTGTGAACGAAGTTCGATTACGATGTTGGGGTTCAGCGTCAAAGTTTTCACAACCGTATCCAATGCGGCACGTGCTTGGTCGTTGAGGTCCCACTTCGCAAGTGCAAAGTACACGTCGGGGAGGATAATGGGAATCTCAATGGGGTCCATCTTTGCCTTCACCTCCACCGTGTGCATGTAAACGTTCTGGGCCTCCATGTAGTTAAAGGCCTCCAAAGCCAATGCTTGCGTATTGGCACGTGCGCCGGAATTCAAGAACTTCTTTTTTTCAAAGGAGAAACTGTAGTTCACGTCGCCTGCGAGATCGTCGGATTCCAGCACGAAGCTTCCATCCTTTCCGGTTTGAACCACTTGGCTAAACCCATCGTTGCCCGTGATCTTCACAGCAGCTCCACCTATGGGCTGGTTGTCTTTGGAGCTCACCAAGGTGCCGGAAATACGGTACTTCAAAGGAACTTCGTACAAGGTCCAAATATCGTCACCGCCCTGACCGCCATCGCGGTTGGAGATGAAGTAGCCGTCCTGCATGCCCCCTGGACGGAGTAAGATGCCAAAGTCGTCCGCGGAGCTGTTGATGGGGGCTTTGAGGTTCTCCGGAATACCCGTAGGCATGCCATCCGCACCCAATTCTACACGGTAGAGGTCAAAACCACCCATGCCGGGAAGGCCATTGGAGGCAAAATAGAGGTAGCCGTCGTCGTGCAAGAAGGGATAGAGCTCATCGCCAGGGGTGTTCACCAACGTGCCCAAATTGATGGGTTCACCCCATCCACGTGCTTTTCTGTCCACCTTGACCATCCAAAGGTCCTTGGATCCATCGACCGAACCTTCTAAATCACCTGCAAAGAACAGGGTTTGGTCGTCCGGGCTAATAGCTGGATGGCCTACAGACTTTGACGAATCCGTTGCAATCACGATCAACTGAGGCTCCTGCCAAGTCAA
This sequence comes from Schleiferiaceae bacterium, assembly GCA_964229925.1. Lineage (GTDB taxonomy): Bacteria > Bacteroidota > Bacteroidia > Flavobacteriales > Schleiferiaceae > TMED14. The sequence goes on along the minus strand of CAXRFY010000054.1, from coordinate 9,144 downwards.
ACCTGCTTTGCGCGTGGAGTAAATCGCACACCCCAATTGCTGACGACGCACGTCCATACAGCGTGTGAAGTACATGGTACGGCGGCGCTGGTCAAACACAGGGCTCCCTTCGTGGTCTTCTGTGTTAACAGCCTCAGGAAGGAGCACGGGCTCTGAAAACGTTTGGACCTTGGCTGCTGACGGATCCGCCTTTGGCTTTCTACCGCGGCTGCGCTTGCTGCGCGAACTGCCATCTGCATTCAAGCGCTCCGAAGAGTAGATGTCGGAAAAGCGCTCACCAGTCCAGCCGTCTTTTTTACGGCCAATACCCCCTTCACGCATGGACGTAAACAAGATCTCCTCGTAGGTGTCCGGGCGACCGCTAAAGGTCATGCCAAAGTCATGCGAAGAAGAGTTAAGGCTCGCCAAATTGCCCACCTGGAAACGGGTCAACGACTTCTGCCATGCCACAGCGTCTTGACAGGACTGAACCCCTGCGGGCCCGCGATCGTCACTGGGGAAGGCACGCGCAAAGTCTTCATAGGCTTCGAGGGCGTCCTCGTATTCGCTCTGGTATTTTAGCATTTCCGCGATGCCGAGGTAGACCTCTGCGGTCTCCATCTTCATTTTCAGGGCACGCGTATACTGCGCTTCAGCCTGCTTGTACTGAAAGGTGTAACGGTAGCACTCTGCTAAACGGAAAGCAATTTGCGCCTTCTCACCGCGCGTCTTGACTTTGGAGTAGGCTTTCTTGTACAGATTGATCGCCTGCGTGTACTCTTTGCCATCGTAGAAGCCATCCGCCTGACGCACAATGCGTGGGCTTTTAGATTCTTCCGTCTCTGCGTCTTGCGCAAAAACTGCAGCTGTAAAGCCAAACGTAAAGAGGAGAGTAAACAGGTAAAATGCCTTCTTCATGACCGCGTGCAAGTGTGCATAGTGGGGTTAAACCACTAAAGTAGCCAAAAGCGCGCAAAAAAAGACCCCCGGGCCGTGCCGCGGGGGTCGATTTTTTCGAAGTATGCTCCGCTTCTTATCGGATGTAGAGCATTTCGCGGTACTTGGGCAAAGGCCACATCTCATTGTCGACCAGCAATTCGAGCTTATCCACTTCGTAGCGGATGCTGTCAAAATAGGGCTTGACGGTATCGCAGTAGGCCAATGCACGCTCACGGGTATCCGCGATGGTGTTGGCTGCCTTGCGCGCTTCCGTCATTTCTTCGGCTTGCGAAAGCACCTTCGAAATGCGCTCGGAAATTTCAACAATCATGTCCACTTGCTCCTTGCTCAAACGCTTAAAGCTGTCGGCAGGGAGTACTTCCTTCAAACGCATCACGTTTTGGCTCAAGATAGATTGGTACTCAATGGCCGTGGGTACAATGTGGTTTTTCACCAAATCGGACAAGGTGCGAGACTCAATCTGAATTTTCTTGTAGTACTCCTCCTGAAGGATCTCATAACGCGCTTCCAATTCTACGTGGCTCAGAACACCGTGCTCCGCAAAGAGCGCTTGGGCCTCTTTCGTAACGTAGAAATCCAATGCACGTGGCGTATCAGGCGTGTTTTTCAAACCGCGCTTTTCCGCTTCTTTCTTCCAAGCGTCTGAATAGCCATCGCCTTCAAAACGAACCGCCTTTGAGGCCTTGATGTAGTCCTTCAATACATTGAAGATGGCGTCGTCCTTCTTCATACCGCCTTTGATGAGGGCATCCACAGCCACCTTGAACTTCTTCAACTGGTCGGCTACGATCAGGTTGATGACGGTCATAGACGCAGAACAGTTCGCCGTAGAACCTACTGCGCGCAATTCAAATTTGTTGCCCGTGAAGGCGAACGGTGAGGTGCGGTTGCGGTCGGTATTGTCCAAAAGGATTTCAGGGATCTTGCCCACTACGTTCAGTTTGAGCTCGGTCTTCTTCTCCGGAGACATTTTACCGCTTTCCAACTTCTCCAGCTCGTCCAACACTTCTGAAAGCTGAGAGCCGATGAATACGGAGATGATGGCGGGAGGAGCTTCATTGGCTCCCAAGCGGTGGTCGTTCGACGCTGCGGCAATGGCTGCACGGATAAGATCCGCACGGTCATTCACCGCCTTGATCGTATTGATAAAGAAGGTCAAGAACAACAAGTTGCGCTTGGGCGTACTTCCTGGCGCCAAAAGATTGATACCGGTATTGGTGCTCAAGCTCCAGTTGTTGTGCTTACCTGAACCGTTGATGCCTGCAAAGGGCTTCTCGTGCAAGAGTACGCGGAAGGCGTGACGGCGGGCCACTTTGTCCAAAATATCCATGAACAAAGAGTTGTGGTCCACAGCTACGTTAGCCTCTTCGAAGATGGGCGCAAATTCAAACTGACCGGGGGCCACCTCGTTGTGGCGTGTCTTGACGGGAATGCCCAATTTGTGGCACTCGTACTCCACTTCGCGCATGTAGCCCATGACGCGCTCGGGGATGCTGCCGAAGTAGTGGTCGTCCATCTGCTGGCCTTTGGCGGGAGAGTGTCCGAGGAGCGTTCGGCCCGTCATAACCAAGTCAGGACGTGCGTTGAACAAGGCCTCGTCTACCAAGAAGTACTCTTGCTCCCATCCTAAAGTCGCGTTGACCTTGGTAATGTTCTTGTCAAAGTACTGACCCACTTCCGTGGCAGCGTGATCCACGGCCTGCAGTGCGCGCAACAAAGGCACTTTGTGGTCCAACGCTTCACCCGTGTAGGAAACGAATACAGAAGGAATGCAGAGCGTACTGCCAAAAACGAAGGCGGGTGACGTAGGATCCCAAGCGGTGTAGCCACGAGCCTCAAACGTGTTTCGGATACCGCCGTTGGGGAAAGACGATGCGTCTGGCTCTGCTTGAACCAACATTCCGCCGTTGAATTTCTCAATGGCGTGGCCATCAGACGTTGGCTCAAAGAAACCATCGTGCTTTTCTGCCGTGGCGCCGGTCAAAGGTTGGAACCAGTGGGTGTAGTGGGATGCGCCTTTGGAAATCGACCAGGCTTTCATGGCCGTAGCTACTTGGTCTGCAATCTCGCGATCGATCTTATTGCCCTTCTCGATCGCGTTCAAGACGCTCTCGTATGCTTCTTTGGACATGTACTCACGCATAGCCTTCTGATTGAAGACATGCGAGCCATAGTACTCGGAGGATTTGGTGAAGGGATTCACGAAATCAATGGGCTTGTGCTGGCTGGCTTGCTCAAGACCGGAAAAACGTGCTTTTGCCATGGGATTTTGTAATTTTTTACAAAGGTACCCCCCTTTTTTGAGGTGACATACGTGATAAAAACAATTTTTTCAACCAAAGACCCCCTTCAAAATGGTCAAAACGGCGTTTAATTGTTAAAAACTTCCGTCTTTGAGGTGTAAAAACGGAAAAAGGCCCGTCGAAGGGCCTTTTTAAACGCAATCTGTACCGATTATTTCAATCGACCGACGGTGTCGTCGATGGATTCTTTAATCTCTTGTATGCTGTCCTTGGCGGACTTTACGGTGGGGTCCGCGTCGGCGGCCTTGGTGATTTCGGCCTTTAAATCGTTGGAGGCGTTCCGAACCATCTTGATGGTCTTGCCTGCCATGCGGGCGATTTCCGGCAACTTATCGGTACCAAAAAGCATCAGCACCGCAAAAAGCAGGAAGACTACTTCTCCGGTGCTGATGAATAGAAACATGGTCTAAAGTTAGGCCTGAGCTTTCTCTTTGCCCAAACGGTTGGACGTGTCGTGCAACACTGGCGAAGCAATGAAGAGCGAAGAGTATGTACCAATCACAATACCCAAGAGTATGGCGAAGATGAATCCGCGCAATACTTCACCTCCGAAGATGAAGATGATCAAGAGTACGATGATGGTCGTGAAGGAGGTGTTGAAGGTTCGGCTCAACGTCGCGTTCAATGCGTTGTCCAGCACGTCTTCCTTCATTTCCTGCTTGGTGCTTCCCGCGAAGTACTCACGAATACGGTCAAACACAACAACCGTATCGTTCAAGGAATACCCAATAACGGTAAGGATAGCTGCGATGAAGGCTTGGTCGACTTCCAAAGAGAAAGGAAGCACACCGTCCAACAAAGAGAATGCACCCAACACGATGATGGTGTCGTGCACCGTAGCGGCTACCGCACCCAAAGAGTACTGCCACTTGCTAAAGCGGAGCAAGAGGAACAAGAAGATGGCCAACAAAGAGAAGATAACGGCCCAAACGGCGGTATCCTTAATATCGTCTGCTACCGTTGGACCTACTTGGCGTGAAGCTACTAGACCTACGGCCTCTTCATCGGAAGGCGTGATGAAATTTGCCGCTTCGATAGGCGTAGCGTAGAAGGACTTCACGCCTTCGTACAGGCTCGCCTGGATGGCCTCTTCTACATCCGCACCGTTTTCAGACACACGGTAGTTAGTCGTGATCACCACTTGGTCGGGGGTACCCAAAGTTTTAACCGTTGGCGTGAACGCACGGCCGTCTTCACCGACCCACTGCGCACCCAAGGCGTTGGCCACAGCCGCAACTTCAACGGGTTGGTCAAAGCGCACCTGGTAGGTACGACCGCCTTCAAAGTCTACACCCAAGCTCAAACCGCGGGTAAACAAGGAGCCCAAGCTCACCAAGATCAGAACCGCAGAGAAGATATACGCAGGCTTGCGCAAGCTCATGAATTTGAAGTTGGTGCTGGTGAACCACTTTTCGGTCACCTTGGTTGAGAACTTCATGTTCTCAGACTTCTTCAAGCGCCATTCGAAGAACAAGCGCGTAATGAAGATGGCGGTAAAGAGCGAAGACGCAATACCGATGATCAAGGTGGTCGCAAAGCCGCGGATAGGACCGGTACCGAAGACAAACAAGATGATGGCCGTCAACAACGTCGTTACGTTGGCGTCGATGATGGCCGAACGTGAGAACTTGTATCCGTCTGCAATAGCCATGCGCACCGCCTTACCGGTGGCCAACTCCTCGCGGATACGGTCGTAGATCAAGACGTTCGCATCTACCGCCATACCGATGGTCAAAACGATACCCGCCATACCAGGCAAGGTCAATACCGCACCAAAGGCATCCAAGATGCCGAAGATGAAGAACATGTTCACAATCAAAGCCAAGCTTGCACCAAGACCTGCACCGCTGTAGTAGAACACCATGTACACCAATACGATGAGCAAGGCGAATGCAAACGAGTTCATGCTGGAAGAAATAGCCTCTTTACCCAAGCTTGGTCCAACGACGTCGCTTTGGATGATGCGCGCAGGAACGGGAAGCTTGCCCGCCTTCAAAACGTTGGCCAAGTCCGTAGCCTCGTCTAAGCTGAAGCCGCCTTCAATTTGCGTGCGACCGCCAGAGATCTCACCGTTCACGCGAGGGTAGCTGTACACCAAGTTGTCGAGTACAACCGCTACGTGGCCCTTTGGCGTCTTGCTGCCCTCCTCTTTGGTGAGCTGCTGCCAGATTTGTGCCCCTTGGCCGTTCATGGCCATGGTCACCACAGGGTTGTTGCCTTGGTCAAACTCTTGGCGCGCGTCCACGATGACACCACCGTCCAATTCAGGCTCGTTGTTGCGGTTGCCTTGGAGGGCAATCAACAAGGTGACTTCGCTTTCATTTTCAGGGCGCGTCCATGCAAAACGAACGTAACGGGCATTGCCAGGGATGAGGTTGCGCACCTCAGGCATGCTCAAGTAGTCGTTGATGGTCGCCGTATCGCGGGTCAAGGCATAACCGATTACAGGACCCTCATTGGGTACGAAGGTCTGTGGGTTGACGTTCAACTGGAAGAGGTTCAACAGCGGGTTGAAGGCCAAAGCCGAAGAATCCGCAGCCGCAGGTGCGTCCGCAGCGGCCACCTCTTCAGCTGCAGCCTCCGTGCCCTCTTCGCCAACGGCGGTAGGCAAGGTGAGATCCGCAGCACCTTCAGCACCTTCGCTGACCTCAGCAGCATTCTTGTTGGGGTTTTCCACGATGGAGCGCAACTTCTCGTTGGCATTCACCATGTACTGCATCCAGGCAGCACCCAAATCGGCACGCCAGAACTCCAAACGCGCGGTGCTCTGCAACAGGCGCTGCACGCGCACGGGATCCTTAACACCGGGGAGTTCCACCAAGATGCGGCCCGTGCCATCCAAGCGTTGGATGTTGGGCTGAACGACGCCAAATTGGTCGATACGTGCCTTCAATACGGTGTACACGTTTTGGATAGCTGCCTCCACATCTTCCGTGATGGCGGCTTTGATAGCTTCGTCCGTGGCGTTGAAGCCCAAACGGTCGGTCATGTCTTTGGTTCCATAGAGACCTGGATCGCTCAAGGGGCGCGTGCCGCGCTCTGCGTCCAAGGCTTCCAAAAAGAGGGGCAAGTAGCCCAACTGGCTGTTAGATTGCGCGGCATCCGCACCGGCGATGGCGGCTTTAAACTGCTCATCCTCCGCGTTGCCGACCAAACCTTTCAGCACGTCGCGAACGCTTACCTCCAGGATAACGTTCATGCCACCGCGCAAATCGAGGCCCAAGTTCATTTCCTTGGACTTGATCTCCTTGTAGGTGTAGGAGGTGAATCCCAAGTCGTACACGACTTCATTGGCCATCGAATCCAAAGCGTATTGGATTTTGGCAGGATTGTTGGCGTACTTGGTTTCGATGTCAGATTCTACCTGGCTCGTTACATAGCTGAACGAAAGCTCAAACAAGGATGCCAAGGCAAAAATGATGGCAAACAGACGGATAACTCCTTTATTCTGCATGGTTCTTCTTTTTGGAAATAGTCGGCAAATATAGTCCTTCTTGCGGTATACTAACAGAATGAAAACGCATACTCAAGGGTTCCAAGCGAATAAATGTGGAGCCGTGAATTCGGCGGCAGTTTTCCGACCTTTAGGACTTCACCCCATGTGCATGAAATTTTCTCCCCTCTCCCTCCTTTTTGCCTGGCTTTTGGTGCTGGGTGCGTCCCCGGCCGAAGCCCAAGAAAGCTACCAGTTTTCGCCGTCCACGCGGGCGCAGCTGTGGACGAGTGCGACGGATTCCTTGGCGCTGGGCTTCGCCGGGGGGCTGAACAACGCCCAGTTTTTCAATTTGGACATCAACGGAGACGGCACGCAGGATTTGATAGTTTTTGACCGGGAGGGCAGCCGCTGGTTGCCGTTTCAGCGCGTTAGTGGGCACTGGCGCTACCGTCCACAATGGGTAGCGCATTTCCCGGAAGTGGACAACTGGGTGGTTTTTGCGGACTATTCCTGCGACGGCATTCCGGATTTGTTTTGTTCCGTCGTGAACGGCGTGGGCGTGTATGAATCGAGCCGAATCAACGGCTTCGTCCACTACACCTGGGCCTTGAGTGGCACCTACCTCTACTCCACCTACACGACGGGCACCAATCCCATCAACTTGCTCGTGAATTCGACGGACGTGCCGGCCATTCGGGACGTGGATGGCAATGGCACGGTGGACATTTTGACCTTTGGCCAGCAAGCGACGGCGGTGGAGTTCCACAGCAACAGCAGCAGCTGCGGATTGGACTTTAGCCGTGCCGACGCCTGCTGGGGCGATTTTTTGGAGAACAACTTGACCAATGCGATTACGATCGATGCCTGTACGGGCAGCCTGGGTGCTGGTGCGCACGCGGAGGGTGGGCTGCATTCGGGCTCCACCCTCTTAGCGACCGACTTGACGGGCAATGGACTGCTGGACATCTTGCTGGGCGACGTCAGCTTTACCACTGCAGTGGCTGGTTTTAATGTGGGAAGCACCAGTGTGGCGAATATTGAATCGCAAGACAGTACCTGGCCCAGCGCTTCCATTCCCGTCAACTTGATTTATCCCATGTTCTCGGAAGTAGACGTGGATTTGGATGGCAGCCCCGAAATAATCGCTGCACCCACCATGCCCATGAATGTGAGCGACACGTGCATTTGGCTTTACGAAAATACCGGAAGTGCCACTGCGCCGGTGTGGACCTTGGCGGATTCAAGTTTCCTACAGGGCCAAATGCTAGACGCCGGTCGCTATGCCGTACCCTACCTGGCCGATCTCAACACGGATGGTCTGCTCGATTTGCTCGTGGGCACCTCGCACGGGGTCGAATACTGGAAAAATGTGGGCAGCGCCAGCCACCCCGATTGGCAACTGAGCCCTATGAGCGTTTCCGCACCTGCGCAGGCCGCCCTCAAGGCCGAATGGTGCGCCCCAAGTGCCGCCGACCTAAATGGCGATGGCCTGCTGGATTTGGTGATTGGCCGGAGCGATGGAAAGCTTGCGTTCTGGGCCAATACGGGAAGTTTCTTTAGCCCCGCCTACACGGGTCAGGTGAGTTCGGCCTACCAAAGCATCGACGTGGGCCAATTTGCAAGCCCAGAATTGGCGGACCTGGATGGAGATGGCGATGTGGACTTGCTCGTGGGCAATGGCCAAGGCTATGTGGCCTACTATGAAAACCAATCGGCCTCCTTCACGCTGGTGTCTGATAAGTTTGGCGCTATTGATGCCGATTATGCCCAAACATCCTCTGGTCGCGCAGTCCCACGCTACGTCAACATCGACGGCCAAGCCTTTTTGGCTTTGGGCACAGCGGACTCCGGAGTCTTTCAATTGGACTCCTTGAGTTTCACGCAAAATGCCCCGAGTTCCGTTGACTTTACCCTCGGCACGGGCACGACCGCGACAAGCAGCTTGCTGGAAACGCCCTGGGGAAGCAGCAAGCGCACGGGCAGGCACCAGTACCTCATTCGGGCCGATGAATTGGCCGGATCGGGCCTCGTCGACAGCCGAATCACCCACTTTGGCCTGAATGTAACGTCCACCTCAGCACCCTACTTGAGCCAAGGGTTCAGTATTAAAATTGGCCACACGACCCTGGACAGCTTGAATGGATTTGCGCCCAGCGGCCAACTGGTGTACTCGTACATCCACGTGCCTACCCAGGGGTGGAACACCATCACCCTGCAGACGCCGTTTGACTATGACGGCACCTCTAACCTGCTGGTGGAAATTTGCTTCAGCAAGAATGTGGCGAGTTCGGACGTGCATGTAGCAGCCACGCCCACGCCCTACCCCTCGCATACGTACGGCGACGTCTTCAACAACAACTCCATCACGTCGAACGGCTGTACGATGCCCGCGTTGGGGACGGACAGTTTGCGTCCGGATATGCGCTTTACCCTGGTGCCCCGAATGCCCGTTCGGCGCCAGTGGCT
>CAXRFY010000053.1:0-7119 GCA_964229925.1 Schleiferiaceae bacterium | reverse complement strand
CAACCAAGCTGCACGGTCAGGTGAATTATCAGCAGTTTAAGGACCTGCACTCGACGTGCAGTCGTATTGATTCCGCGTCGGTGATGAAGGATTTTGTGGCGTTAGATACGTTGCGAAATCTAGGAATCTCCGGATATGAAGATTTGTTTTTAGAGGATCTTGGGATGAATTATTACTACCAATTTCTCTTGTTTAAACGACAGGCGGATCTCGATAGCAGTATTTCGGTGAGCCGTTTGGGCTGGGAATCCTACAAGAGCAGTCGCTCGTTGTGGATACTGGCGTTCAACCTCATCCAATCGGGCCAATATGAAGAGGGCATTGGCTATCTAGAAACCTATGTGGCACGCATGAAGGCGCAAGGGGTACCCGTGGATGATGAACAGGTCGACCGCTTATACAAGAAGGCGTATGAGGGGCTAGGGCGGTCTAAGGGTTGAAGGGTTGAAGGGCCCTTTTGCCTTTTTGTCTTTCCCCAATGGCGGTATCTCAGCCTTCCTTTCTGAATTAGCGCAGCGTTGCGCCTACACCCTCTTCTGCGGCCTTCAAGAATTTGGCCATGGCGCCGTCCACCTGAGCGTCTTGAAGCGTTTTGTTCGGATCCAAGAAGGTGAAACGCATGCCGTAGGACAGCTTTCCGTCGGGCAGATTTTTCCCTTGGTAGACATCAAAGAGCTCAATGCTTTGCAAGGTTTTTTCCTTGACCTGGCGTAGGCAGCTGTAGAGCGCGCCGTAGCTCAGGCTCGCATCTACGATGAGGGCCAAATCGCGGGTGACTTTTGGGAATTTGGACGGTTCGCGGTAGGCAATTTTCACGCGAGAGGCCGCCTTGACAAAACGGTCCCAATCGATGCGCGCCGCCAAAACGGGTTGCTTGAGATCCGCTTGCTGGAGGGCCCAGTCGTCTACCCAGCCCAAGGAGGCTAGGGTTTGACCCCCTACGGTCAAGCGAACCCCGCCGGCAAACTCGCCGCCTTCGGCGTCTAGGGGGTGTTCTTCAACGTTCAAGCCAAATCGTTGGCATAGTCCAAGAACTAATCCTTTGAGGGCAAAGAAGTTAATTTTTGCTTCGCCGGTCATCCAGTGGGGACCGGGGTAGCTACCGGCGAGCCAAAGGCCAAGGGCATTGCGCTCAGACAGGCCATCCGCGGATTGGTGGTAGGTTCGGCCAAACTCAAATAAGGCTACATCGGCGTTTTGGCGCTTGGCGTTGTAGCTCACGGCATCCAGACCGCCGAGCATCAAGCTCGGACGCATCACACCCAAATCTTGACTCAAGGGATTCAAGACGGGCACGACGCTTTCGGCGGCAATGCTGGGGTGCTTTTCATAGGCCTGCGCGCGCGTCAACGAGTTGTTCATGATCTCGAACAAGCCCTGGCCCACTAGAAAGTCAGCCGCTTTGCGGCGCAGCATTTCGGGGCTAATGCGGTCCTCGTGCGCCACATGCGAGCGCATGGCCGGAGGAAAGGAGATGGCGTTGAAGCCGTAAATGCGCAAAATTTCTTCGGCGATGTCGGCCTCACGCGTGACATCCCAGCGGTACGCAGGGACAGAAAGCGTCCAGGCAGTGCCCGACTCGGCGGTGATCAAGATGTCCAGGGACAAAAGACTGCTGCGCATGCGGTCCACAGGAATGGCCTCGCCAATGCTGGCTTGGATGCGCTGCGTATCTATGTGGACGACGCGGTCGTCAAAGGGGGCATCGGGGGACTCAAAGGCGTCGTAACCCGTGACTTTGGCGTCCGGGAAGATGCTCTGCAACAGGGTCCAAGCCAATTCCAAGGCTTCAGTGCCGAGGTGGGGGTCCACGCCGCGCTCGTAGCGGAAGGAGGCGTCGGTGTTGAGGCCATGGCGCTTGGCGCCCTTTCGGATTACGACGGGGTCAAACCACGCAGATTCCAAGACGATGGAGGTCGTGTCGGCCTGAACGCCGGACTTCAGACCGCCGAAGACACCGGCCAAAGCCATGGCGTCCGTAGCGTGGGCAATGACGAGGTCGTCTGCGTGCAAGGTGCGCGCTACGCCGTCCAAGGTGGTGAAGGCCTCGCCCGACGATGCGCGGCGCACGACAATGGCGTTGCCTTGAATGGCGCGGCTGTCAAAGGCGTGCAAGGGATGGCCCACGCTGTGCAGGACGTAGTTGGTGATGTCCACCAAGGCGTTGATGGGCTTAGCGCCAATGGTTTTGAGACGGCGCTGCAACCATTCGGGAGAGGGGATGGTAGAGACGCCTTCCACCTTCAAGGCGAAGTAGCGGGGACAAGCTACGGGGTCTTGGATGTCCAAGGTGAGGCCGGAACCTACGCTGGGCCATTCGCTGAGCATGGGCGGGCTCCACAGGACCTCTTCATCATGGCGCAGCAAGGCGGCGCGCAGGTCGCGGGCCACCCCCATGTGGCTCATGGCGTCCATGCGGTTGGGGGTGAGGCCGATTTCGAGTGCGGTATCGCTCTCCAAACCAAGGTGTTCGCTCAAGGGCTGGCCAACTACCGCGGAAGGGTCGAGGACCAGGATGCCGTCGTGGGACTGGCCCAGTCCGAGTTCGTCTTCGGCGCAGATCATGCCTTCCGAAACTTGGCCGCGGATCTTGCCTTTTTTGATGGTTAAACCTTCTTCGGAGCCGCTGGGGTAAAGCGTGCAGCCGATGGTGGCGACGGGTACTTTTTGGCCGACGGCGACGTTGGGGGCACCGCAAACAATTTCTAGGGGCTGTTCGCCGCCGATGGAGACGGTGGTGCAGCGGAGGCGGTCGGCATCGGGATGCTTGACGACGGTGAGGACTTCGCCTACGACCACGCCGCGAAGGCCGCCGGGTACGGCGTCTACTTCGTGAACTTTTTCAACTTCCAGACCGGTGGCGGTGAGGAGTTCGGCCATGCGCGTGGCGCTTAAGGCGACAGGTAAGTAGTCGTGGAGCCAGTCCTTAGAAATCTGCATAGGCGCAAAAATACGGCCTTCGCCGGTTCTGACCTATGGGCGGGAGGGGGACGTTCGGGCCGAAAATAGGGGCCCTAAACCAAGCCGAAAATGAAGAGCGCGTAAAGAAAGAAGCGCAAAAAGCGCGTGGCGGCGACCCAAAGGAACCAGCGGAAGCGGAAGTTGACCACGCCGGCGACGGTGCAGACAGGGGGGAAGGGAAGGGGCGTCAGGGCCGCGAGAAAGATGAGCAGCCCGCCGAAGCGTTTAATTTGGGTGAAATGCGAAGCGAATCGAACGTCGACGAGTTCTTTGATTTTGGGGACGTGGTGCAGGCGTTGGCCGATCCAATAGCTGGCGAGTCCGCCCGCGTAGGAAACCGTGGCGAGCAAGAGGACCATGGCCCAGGGATGCGAAAACGTGTGCGCCCAGAGGATGAAAAAATCAGGGGGTAGGATGCCAAAAACCACTTCCGAAAGGCCCAATACCAGCACGACAAAGGCCCAGTGCAGGTGGGCGGTTACCCATTCGGTCACCCATTCCAGATCGATCAAATACGTGTTGATGGCCCAAATCGCCACTCCAAAGGCGAGGAGGCCTAGCCCTAGTTTGCGGAAGCCCTCCAAGAGGAAGCGGTAGCCGCCCGTGATACGGTAGAAGCGGTGCGTGAGGTGCAGCGACTTCCAGAAGGGGCGGATTTTAGGGGGGCGCATGGGCATGGTGAGGAGCTAGGAGATCAAAGTGTCGCAGAAAGCGTGCCAATTAGGCGATGGTGCCCCAGGCCATTCGGTGGCGGGCGTAGTCGGTAAAACGCATTCGGAGGGCCGCATGTTCAGGGCGCTCCAGGCGTGGGTCCTCCTGCACGGTGGATTGGGCTTTTTGGCGGGCCCATTCGATGAGCTGCTGGTCCTGCCCCAAGTTGGCCACTTTGTAGTCCAGCATGCCGGATTGACGGGTGCCCATGACGTCGCCGGGACCGCGAAGTTGGAGGTCGACGTCGGCAATTTCGAAGCCGTCGTTGGTGCGGCACATCGTTTCGATCCGCACGTTTCCGTCGTCGCTGAGCTTGTCGCCCGTCATGAGAATGCAGTAGGACTGGTCGGCGCCTCGGCCCACGCGGCCGCGCAGCTGGTGCAGCTGGCTGAGGCCGAAGCGTTCGGCATTTTCGATGACCATGACGCTGGCGTTGGGCACGTTCACCCCGACTTCGATGACGGTGGTGGCGACCATGAGCTGGGTTTCACCACGGGCAAAGCGCCCCATTTCCCATTCTTTGTCTTCGGATTTCATGCGGCCGTGGACAATGCTGATTTCGTACTGGGGGCGGGGGAAGTCGCGGCAAATGCTTTCGTAGCCGTCCATGAGGTCTTTGTAGTCCATTTTTTGGCTTTCCTCGATGAGCGGGTAGACGATATAAATCTGGCGGCCCTTGGCAATTTCTTCCTTGAGAAAGCCCCAAACTTTCAAGCGGTTGTGATCCGTGCGGTGGACCGTTTGGATGGGCTGACGGCCGGGGGGAAGCTCGTCAATGACGCTGAGGTCCAGGTCGCCGTAGAGGCTCATGGCCAAGGTGCGCGGGATGGGCGTAGCGGTCATGACCAAAATATGCGGGGCGATGGCGTTTTTTTTGCGGAGCCGCGCGCGTTGAGCGACGCCAAATCGGTGCTGTTCGTCCACAATGGCCATGCCGAGCTGCTTGAATTCGACCGGATCTTCGAGGACCGCATGGGTGCCGACTAGGATGTGCAAATCGCCGGTTTTGAGGGCTTCGAGCAGGGGTTTTCGGGCCGAAACTTTCACCGAACCCGTCAACAAACCGATGCGCAAGCCCAAAGCCTCGCACCAGGGCTGTAAGCTCGCGTAATGCTGCTGCGCCAGAATTTCCGTCGGGGCCATCAGGCAGCCTTGGAAGCCGTTGTCAATGGCCATGAGCAGCGCCATAAAGGCCACCATGGTCTTGCCCGAACCGACATCGCCCTGCACCAAGCGGTTCATGTGCAGGCCACTCGCGGTGTCCTTCCGAATCTCCTTGAGGACGCGCTTTTGGGCGCCCGTCAATTCAAAGGGCAAATGCTCCGAATAAAATCGGTTAAACGCTTCGCCGACGGCTTGAAAGACCAGACCGCCCTGCTGATGCAAACTCGCCTTGCGCTTGAAGGCGAAGACCAATTGGTCCAAAAAAATCTCTTCAAAGGCCAAGCGCTGGCGGGCTTTGGCGAGGGCGTTTGGATCGCTCGGGAAGTGCATGAGGCGCAGACATTCGTTGCGCGAAGCCCAGCCGGCCTGCTGCACGATGGAGGCGGGCAACCAGTCGCCCCCTTGCGCGGGCCATTCCTGAAACAAGCTCTGAATCAGCTTGCTCAGGCCGCGCGCTTGCAAGCCCATGCTGCTGAGTTTTTCCGTAGTTGAATAGACGGGAAACAAGCCCTGTACCGGACTTTGCTGGAAGGAGGCCCAGGTTTCGAGCTCTGGATGCGCCATGTTTTTGCGCCCCTGAAAGTCCGTGACGCGCCCTACTGCTACATAGTCCTCGCCGGGCTTCAAGGACTTCTCCACCCAGCGAATGCCCTTGAACCACACCAGCTCCACACTGCCGTCGGGGCTGATCAGTTGGGCGGTTAAGCGTTTCTTGGGGCCGCCGCCCTGGGTCTGCACGTGGCTCAGGACGCCTCGCACTTGGACCTCCGCGGGTCCGGCTTCCACCTGGCCCGCCGAATACAGCACCGAGCGGTCCATGTACCGAAACGGAAAGTGCTGCATCAAGTCCTCGTAGGTCCGAATGCCCAGCTCGCCCGCCAGCGCCTGCGCCCGTTGCGGGCCCACGCCTTTGAGGTAGGTAATGGGGGTATCTGCGTTCCACGATGCCATGCTCAAATTTAGGGTTAACTTCAAGCCCTCATGGACGCAAATCGCACAAGCCCCTCCGAAGCCGGTCTTTTGTTCGGCGATGGCCTGCTGTTGGCCGCCTCCTTCTTGGGTTGGGCGAGCGTTCGCTTTGGCGATCTCCGGGCCGAAAACCCGCTCTACTACGACCAATACGTCACCCTTTTCGCCTTGGTGATGCTGCTTTGGCTGGCCTTGGCCTTGGGGCTAGGGGTGCACCGGCTTCCGGCGGGCGTTGAAATTCGGCGCGTCCTTTCCCGTTTTTACCGCCTTTTCCTCGTGCACGCGGCACTTTTAGCGGTTTGGGTGGTCTCCCTCAAGACATCCACCTTCTACTCGCGCGCCTTTTTGCTCCTCTTTTTGGGTACCTATGCCGTGTTGGGCACGGCGTTTCGGATGTTCTGGGTCCGAATGCTTCGCGCCCGGTACCGCTCCGGCGTGGGATTGCGCCGAATGGCCACCGTCGGCCTCCACGGCCCCTGGCAACGTGTCCATGCCGAACTCGAACGCCACCCCGAATATGGCTACCGCCTCGTTCAGCATGCCTCCCAGCTCTCCGACCTCAACCCTGAATCTCTCGACGAACTCTGGGTCGCCCCCGACCTAGCCGTCGAAGCCCTGGAATGGACCGATGCCCACAGCCTCCGCCTCCGCCTGGTTCCCGACCTCGGCTTCCTAGGCGCCCAGCGCACCCGCATCCTGCCCCTCGGCGATCTTCCCATTTTGGAACTCCGCCCCGAACCCCTCAGCCAAGGCCTACGCGCCTGGCTCAAGCGCGCCCTCGACCTCCTGGGCGCATTGCTGGGCTGTTTGCTCTTGCTCTCGTGGATGACGCCACTCCTTGCCCTCTTTTTAGCGCCTCGCGGGGGGCTCTTTTACCGCCAAACGCGCTACGGCTGGGGAGGCAAACCTTTTGAAATCTGGAAATTCCGAACCATGGTCCCCAACGCCGACGGATCCCGCCAGGCCACAGCCGGCGCCGACCGTATTACCCCCTTGGGGCGTTGGCTACGCGCCACTCACTTAGACGAGCGTCCCCAACTCTGGAATGTGCTCCTGGGCCACATGAGCCTGGTGGGTCCACGCCCCCATATGACTTCCGACCACGAAGCCTACGGGCAAGCCATCCGCGCTTATGGGATCAGGCACTGGGTCAAACCGGGGATGACCGGCCTAGCGCAAGCCCGCGGCCTCATCGGCGAAAAGGATGCCTCCTCCATGCAGGAGCGCCTCCAAGCGGATCTTTACTACGTGGAAAACTGGTCGTTTCTCTTGGATTTAAAAATTATCGCTGCGACCCTGCTGGGCTTGAAGCGC
>CAXRFY010000052.1:0-22246 GCA_964229925.1 Schleiferiaceae bacterium | reverse complement strand
GCCTTGATGGCCAGCACCTTGACCAAGTTGGCGGGCGACGATCCCAGCCGCCTGGTCGAACTCTTCTCCTCCTTTAGCGTCTACATGCTCACCGTGGTAGGAGGGCTGTTGGTTATGGCGTTGCTGGTCTATCCGACGATTGTGTGGCTTTCGATCCGAAAAAAAGGCTACTCCTGGCTAAAAACCTTCTCCTTTCTCCATCAGAACATCCGTCCTGCCCAATTGCTGGCCTTCAGCACCAGTTCATCGGCTGCGACCTTGCCTGTGACTATGGATTGCGTGCACGACGATCTCAAAGTGAGCGAGGAAATTTCACAGTTCACCCTTCCCATTGGCGCTACGGTCAACATGGACGGCACAAGCCTCTACCAAGCGGTGGCCGTCTTGTTTTTGGCGCAGTTGCACGGATTGGACCTGAGTTTGGCGCAGGAAATGACCATCGTATTTACCGCGGTGATGGCCTCCATTGGGGCCGCTGCGATTCCCTCAGCGGGTCTGATCATGCTGATTATGGTCCTCGATGCCGTGGGCCTCAATCCTGCGTGGATTGCCATCATTTTCCCAGTGGACCGAATTTTAGACATGTGCCGAACGGTCATCAACGTCACGGGCGACGCCTCTGTCGCCGTCGCAGTGGCCGAATCTGAAGGCCAATGGGGCGGATGAAGTCTACCTATTTTCTTGTTGCGGCCTTGTTGGCTGGGCCCTTGAACGCCCAAGTGGAGTTGGGTTCCTGCGATGCCGCACCCGCCCCTTCGGCCGAGGTTCTCAAAGCGGAGCAGGCCATAGATCGTGCCGATGTGAACATGGGGCGCGTGTACCTCAACGCCATCGAACGTAAGTCCCCAGATCAACGCATACACTTTCACTACTTGTCCGCGGAATGGAACCTGCTTTCCGGCCGTCCAGAAGCTGCGGCTTCGCTGTTCCACCAAGTCTACCAGGTTTGCCCTGACTACAGTCCCGATTTGCGCTACAAACTGGGTGCGCTTTGGGCCGGGCAGGGCCGCCAGGCAGACGCGGAACGGCTGTTTGCGGAATTTATCGCTTCGGCTCCCGCAGGCTCTCCCTTTGTAGCGGAAGCGAAGCGTCAAGTGAAGGCTTGGGCGGTCGTGGACTCGCTCAAGCAGCATCCTATTGAGTTTTCACCCTACCGAATCCAAGGGCTCGATGCTCCCGCAGATGAGTTCTTGGGGGTTCTGAGCCCCGACGAGCACTTGTGGTACTTCACGCGCAGGCAGGAAGTTTTGGACCGAAAAAGCGGCCCTGCACCCATCCGACGACTCAAAGAAGAATTCTGCGTCGGTCGCCAGACGGAAAACGGTGTCATGGAAATCACGCCTCTCGCGCCCCCCTTCAATCAAGGCTTTAACGAAGGCGGGCCAAGTTTGACCGCCGACAACCGCTGGATGGCGTTGACCTCTTGCAAATTGCTGGGCAATGGCTACCGCAATTGTGACATCTTCTTGGTTCAAAACACCTACGACGTTTGGTTGGATTTTAAAGACCTGCCGACGGTCAACTTGCCGGACTCGTGGGAGAGCCAGCCGACGCTTTCGGCCAATGGTGACCGCTTGATCTTCACGTCCAACCGTAAAGGAGGGTTCGGGGGCTTGGACCTGTATGAAGTGCTCCGCCAGCCGGATGGCTCCTGGTCGGAGGCACAGAACCTAGGGCCGCGTGTGAACACCCCAGACGACGAGAAAAGTCCTTTTTTGCATGCCGATGGGCACACCCTCTTCTTTTCTTCCAACGGCCACCCTGGTTTAGGGGATTTTGACGTTTTTGTTCTGGATCTGCAAGGGCCACATGGGCCGCAGAATTTAGGCTACCCCATCAATACGGAGCGTGCCGAAGTAGGCTTCGCCGTTGCGGCCAAATCCCCCATGGCCTATTTCTCGAGTAATGAAAAGGTAGGAGATTTACCTGCGGGTTCCGGCTATGATTTTTACGGGTTCCCTTTACCCGCTTCAGCGACTGCAGATGCGGTTACCTTCCTGACAGGAAAAGTCGAAGGTGCGGATGTGCTGCCCGATGGGGTGAGTTTGCGCATCGAGAATCTTCAAACGCGGGAGATTACGCGCGTTCGGGTGGATGCAGCGAGTGGGACCTATACCGCTGTCCTATCCACTCCCAATGCCGCGGATTACGTCATCAGCGTGGAGAATCCCGAAGTGGGTTACACGGCGGTGCGCTTGGAAGTAGATCCTCGGGACGAGGAGGCAGAAGTGCCCTTGCTCGAGGCCAAGCGTTTAGAAGTGGGCGAGAGCTTCTCCTTGAATTCAATTCAATTCGCAACCAACAGCTACCAAATGTCCGCCCTGGACAAAGCTTCGCTCGCCCCCTTTGTGGCCTACCTCCAAGCGCATCCGTCCATGACCATTGAATTGCAAGGGCATACCGACAACGTGGGGCGCCCCGGTGACAATCAAGTTCTTTCGCAACGCAGAGCAGAGGCCGTCCATGCGTATCTGCTGAGCCAAGGGGTTCCGGCGGCCCAAATGCGTGCCAAAGGCTATGGCGATAGCCAACCGGTTGCAGACAACCGCCTGCCCGAAGGCCGTGCAAAGAACCGCCGCACGGTCTTCCAAGTGCTCACTAAATAGGGGAGGGTTTCCCGTACAACCCCATTGGTATAGTCATAAAAAAAGGCCCCGCGTGGGGCCTTTTAAGTTTCTGGATGCCTTTCGGCTTATCCGCGACGCTCTTTGATACGTGCAGACTTACCGGTGCGCTCACGCTGGTAGAAGATACGTGCGCGACGTACTTTACCACGCTTGTTCACCTCGATTTTCTCCAGGTTAGGCATGTTTACGGGGAAGATACGCTCCACGCCGATGTTGCCAGACATTTTACGGATAGTAAAGGTTTCCGTTACACCAGAGCCGCTGCGCTGGAGGACGTCGCCGCGGAAGAACTGCGTACGCGTCTTTTCACCTTCACGAATTTTGTAGTACACCGTGATGGTATCACCCGCTTGAAAGCTGGGGAACTCCTTGGTCTCTACATACTTTTCTTGGACGTATTTAATCAGGTCCATGGTTCTTGCATTTAATGCGTTCATCGATCGTCAACGTGCACCGCTTTGGCCAGAGGTTGGCGTCGCAAAACTCCTGTTTGGCGTTGTGCGTAGCACATACTTCCTCCTAGGAGGGCGCAAAGATAGGATTAAATCCCTTAGGTTTAGCGGGTCGGGCAAGGATTACTCGCCCAACAAATCGGGACGGCGTTCCTGCGTGCGGGCAAGCGCCTGCGCATGGTTCCATTCCTCAATGTTCTTGGCGTGGCCTGAGGTGAGTACGTCGGGCACGGTCATGCCGCGAAACTCTGCCGGGCGCGTGTACACGGGAGGAGCAAGTAGATCGTCTTGGAACGAATCCGTCAAAGCAGAGGTTTCATCGTTTAAAACCCCTGGAATCAAGCGAATAAGGGCGTCCGAAATCACAGCCGCTGCCAATTCGCCTCCGCTCAGGACGTAATCGCCAATGCTGATTTCATGCGTGACAAAATGGTCCCGAACGCGCTGATCGATGCCCTTGTAGTGGCCGCAGAGGATGAGGATGTTGCCCAGCAAGGAAAGCTGGTTGGCATCTTTCTGGTCAAAGCGTTTGCCGTCCGGCGTAGTGTAGATGATGGCGTCGTAGGAACGTTCGGCCTGCAACGCTTCAATACAGTCAAAAAGCGGTTCGGGCCGAAGCACCATACCCGCATTACCGCCAAAAGAGTAATCGTCCACCTGTTTGTGCTTGCCCATGCCAAAGGCCTTCAAATCGTGCAAATGCACCTCGACGAGGCCTTTTTGTTGCGCGCGCTTTAAAATGCTCGCTTCAAAAGGACTTCGAATGAGCTCGGGAAGGACGGTGATAATGTCAATCCGCATGGATTACGCCAAGCCGATTTCCACCAAACGTTCGTGCAGGTATGCGCCAGCGGTGATGTCCTCAAAGGCCTTGGGATTTTCGTCTGTGACGCAGAAATCCAAACAGTTCAAAGGCATGTCTTCCGCGGGATGCACAAAGAAGGGCATGGAGAAGCGGGGGAGGTGGCATTTTTCAGCAGGAGGGTTGACCACACGGTGTGTCGTGCTGCGCAATTTGTTGTTAGTCAAGCGCTGGAGCATATCCCCAACGTTGATTACAAGCACTTCCGCCGTTACGTGGATAGGCAGCCATTCTCCTTCTTTCGACAGGAGCTCCAGTCCTTCTGCGGATGCGCCCATCAGTAAGGTGATGAGGTTGATGTCTTCGTGTGCTGCGGCACGGATTCCCTCTACAGCCTTTTCTTGACCGGGGTAGTGGATAGCGCGGAAAATGGAGTGGCCCTGGTTGAGGTAGCCGTCAAAGTAACTTTCGGGCAATTCCAAGTGCAAGGCAATGGCGCGCAACAAATTGCGGCCTACGTTTTCAAGCTTTTCATACGCCGCCTTCACGGTGCTGTCCAACTCTGCGACGTGTGGGACCAGTACGTTGGGCATTAATCCGCGTTCCGCTGCATTCATGGGGCCCCACTGGTAGAACTCTTTGAGGTCAGGCTTGCTTTCACCCTTGGCATGCTCCACGCCAAAAGGTGTATAGCCACGTTGGCCCTTGGCGTTGGGCAAGTGGGAACGCATTTTATCTTCCGTGCTTTGGTGGAAAAAGGCCTCCACCACGTGCGTCAATGCGGCACGTTCTTCATTTGAAAACCCATGGCCTTCAATGGCCGCAAAACCGGTGTGTGCAAAGGTTGCACCCAGTTGATCTACAAAGGATTGACGGCTCGAAGCATCGCCATTCACAAAGTTCTCGAGGTTTAGTGTCTGCAGTTTCATACGACAAAGGTACTTCCTGCCTCACCTTTGTGGTACTTCACAGCCTTTTACCCCGTATGGAATTCACCGCCCAAAACGCCGAAGCCCTTTACACAGCTCTATTCTTACCCCGTGCCGTCGAGGAACGCATGCTGATTGCCTTGCGTCAGGGCCGAATTTCAAAGTGGTTCTCGTCCTACGGTCAAGAAGCTGTTTCCGTGGGCACGGCACTTGCGATGGATCCGGACGAGTGGATTTGCACCATGCACCGAAACCTAGGGGTATTCACTTCCCGTGACATTCCCTTGCAAAAGTTGTTTGCACAATTTCAAGGCAAAAAGACGGGTTTTACGAAGGGACGTGACCGTTCCTTCCACTTCGGTAGCACGGAACACAAAATCTTCGGAATGATCAGCCACCTAGGCCCTCAATTGGGCGTGGCGGATGGATTGGCTTTAGCCCGCAAACTCCGTGGGGAGCAGAAATGCGTTCTCGTGTATACGGGAGATGGCGGTGCTTCTGAGGGCGACTTTCACGAGGCACTGAACGTGGCTGCGGTATGGCAACTTCCCGTTCTAATCGTGGTAGAGAACAATCAGTGGGGGCTTTCAACGCCTTCCAAGGAACAGTTTGTCTTCGATTCCTTCACCGTAAAAGGGCCCGCCTACGGTATGGAGGCTCACCAGGTTGATGGCAACGATTTTGAAGCGGTTTTTTCATTGACTAAAAAGCTGACCGATTCTATTCGCGAAAATCCACGTCCGATTCTGTTGGAATGTGTGACGTTCCGAATGCGCGGCCACGAGGAAGCCTCTGGCACCAAATACTACCCCGAAGGCCTGATTGATTCCTGGAAAGAAAAAGACCCTGTTGATCGATTCCGCGCACAGATTTTAGCTCAAGGTTGGATGACGGAGAACCGCCTCAACGAGGTGGAGGAATTTTGCCATAAAACGGTCTTGGAAGAGCTAAATGCAGCCCTAGACGAACCTGCGCCTATCTACGACGCAAACGAGGAGCTAGGCGATGTTTTTGCACCTGCGAGTTCCAGCCTGAGTTCGGACCCTAGCGGCCCTGTGAAAAAAATGCGTTTGATCGATGCCATACACGATGCATTAGGCATGGCATTGGAACGCCATCCCAATTTGGTCTATATGGGCCAAGATATTGCGGACTATGGAGGCGTATTTAAGGCTACGGAGGGCTACAGTGACATGTACGGGAAGGACCGCGTACGCAACACGCCTCTATGTGAATCTGCTATTGTGGGTGCAGGCGTAGGGTTGAGCGTGGAAGGGTATAAGGCGATGGTCGAGATGCAATTTTCCGATTTTGTCACGGAAGCCATGACCCAGATCTGTAACCAAGCTGCGAAGCTTCATTACCGCTGGGGACAGAACGTAGATCTCGTTATTCGCATGCCAACAGGAGCAGGGGTGGCTGCGGGTCCCTTCCACAGCCAGAGTACGGAAGCCTGGTTCACCCGGGTCCCTGGCCTCAAAGTGGTCTATCCCTCCAATGCGTACGATGCCAAAGGATTGCTCTTGCAAGCCTTTGAGGATCCCAATCCCGTCTTGTTTTTTGAGCACAAGGCCTTGTACCGTTCTCAAGAAAGCGAAGTGCCTACGGAGGCCTATACCATCCCATTTGGACAAGCGGCTGTAGTGTCGGAAGGTGAAAGCCTCACGGTGGTCACCTATGGCTTAGGAGTCAGCTGGGTGCAAGCTTTTCAGCGCGAGAACCCCTCTATCTCTCTTGAACTGATTGATGTTCGTACGCTGGTGCCTTTGGATACAGATACTATTTTAAAATCAGTCCGAAAAACGGGCCGTTGTGTCATCGTTCAAGAAGATACTTGGCGTGGATCTTTTGGTTCGGATTTAGCGCAAATTGTTCAGCGCGAGTGTTTTGCGCAATTAGATGCGCCCGTTTTTGTTGTTTCTTCGGAGGATTTGCCCATTCCTTTCGCCGCAGAATTGGAGCAAGGATTTTTAGCAAAATCTAGAGTAGAATCTACCATTTTTAAGGCTATTTCGTATTAGAATAGTCGTGTGTAAATGACTAAAAACGCATAGTTTTTTGTTTTTAAGAAAATTGCCCTACTTTTGACGGGTTAAATCATTTAAAACATAGATCTATGACTCCTAGTCAATTAGTAGCACATTTCCGCGAAAACCAGAACAACAACAAAACTTTGAAGAGCCTTTTCGCTTCTCAGTTCTTGGGCAAATTGAGTCCTGAAGAATTGGAAGGTTTGTCTAAGTCTATCTCCAAGGAATTGTCTCGCCGTGAGCAAGCTGTTGTTCAAGAGCGTATCGACTACCTGACCAGCTTGGGCTACAACGTATCCAAATAAGGATTCTACACCATACCACTAAGAGAAAAGGCGCCCTCGGGCGCCTTTTTTTTATTCGCTTTCGGTGGAAAGTTCTTCCCAGAGAATCCAGACATTCCCGCCACATCCAAAGCTCTCCCCGCGTTTGATTCCGGCTACGTAGACATCGGCCGTAGAAAAAAGGCCATAGGATTCGTAGTTATCAACGGTAATCGCCATTTCTGCGAGCTGGGAGCTGCCCCACGTTACCAGGCCCCCTTGGAACCCAGCTTCTGCCGCTTGGCTTTCTAGGTAGAGGGTCCCATTTTCAACGGCCTTTTCCAAGTGGATCTTCCGGATCGGGTTAATGACATACATCAGAACAATGGCCAAGACCACAGAGGCTAGTGCTAAACGCTGATAGATTCCCATAGGAGTTTTGGAATAGAGGGTTAGAGCGCTAAACTAAAAAAGCCGCAGTCTCCTGCGGCTTTGGTGGGAGATGAGGGGTTCGAACCCCCGACCCCCTCGGTGTAAACGAGGTGCTCTGAACCAGCTGAGCTAATCTCCCGATTTGGAGGTGCAAATATATACGCAATTTGCACATGTAACATCGTAGTTAAGGAAGAAATTCAGGACCACTGACTTTTTGGATATGGCAGCGATCGGCAGTTATAACCCATTCATTTTGAGCAAGCAAACTGTCATTTGCGTCGTAGACATAAACGTCAAGGTGGTACGAATGGTTAAAAAAGAGCGATTGATGCTCGTCTGATGCGATCGTAAAGTAGTCGGGTAGGCCGTTAAACTGAGAAACTAGGCTGTCCTGTGTTTCGCGTACCACGGCATCAAGATGGTGGGGGGCATGGGTGGAATCTGTCCAGGTAAATCCAACCGTTTGGAAAGAAAGATCACAGTAAAGGCCGTCGTCGCAACTGCTCAATAGACCAAGGGCCAAGGTGGCTGTAATAAGCGTGTAGTTCATGCGGTAAAGATGCGTGGAATTGCAGGAGGGTTGCAATACCCTCATGCACGATCTATTCGTTTTTTTCGGGCTCCGCCTGGGTGCTGCTTGATTCAGGGTTTTCCTGCTCAAACGTGAGGCTTAAACTGTTCACACAGTACCGCAGACCGGTTTCTGTCGGGCCATCGTCAAACACATGGCCCAAATGTCCCCCACATTGGCTGCAAAGAATCTCGGTACGAATCATGCCATGGGAGAAATCGCGTTTCTCCGCAACAATGCCCTCGCTGATTTCTTGGTCAAAACTGGGCCATCCGCAATGTGCGTCAAACTTGCCATCCGAGGAGAACAGAGCGGTTCCGCAGCCTGCGCAACGGTACGTACCGGCTTCAAAGTGCTTGTCGTATTCCCCAGTTCCAGGGTATTCCGTTCCCTTTTGGCGTAGAATGCGGTAGCGTTCTGGACCGAGTTCTTGAAGCCAGGCTTCTTCAGACTTTTGAACGGGGAGCTGGTTTTCCATGGCAGTAGTAGGGGATTGGGCTTGGCAACTGGTAAGGGTCCAAGCACTTGCCAAGAGAATGAGTACCGTACGCATGTTCCAATAACCATGTACAGCATGGAAATGTTCGTCGCTTCGGGCACAAAGAGAAGATGAAAAAATGGTATGAACCATGGGGTTAAAACTAAAAAACACGCAGACGATACCGTTGCGTGTTTTTAGATTTTCAGTGCCCTGGACTGGACTCGAACCAGCACGACCGTAGGTCACCACCCCCTCAAGATGGCGTGTCTACCAATTTCACCACCAGGGCATTTTGTGACTCGACTGGGGCTCGAACCCAGGACCCATACATTAAAAGTGTATTGCTCTACCAGCTGAGCTATCGAGTCATTCCCGTTCTTTAACGAGGGTGCAAATATAAAGAGAAGTTTTAATTGCACCTTCGGTCACCTGTGAATTTTCCAATAATTTTAAGCATGCAAAAACGGATGTATCTACTCGGCTACATGGGGGTTGGAAAGAGTACGTCCGCTAAGAAGCTGGGCAAGGCGCTTGGCCTACCCGTGCATGACTTGGATCAAATCCTTGAAAGTCAAATCGGAATGCCCATAGCGGACTACATCGGCCAACAGGGTGAATTGGCCTTTCGAAAGCTCGAAAAGCAAGCCGTTCTCGACAGTGCAAACCTCGAAGGAATTGTGGCCGTCGGGGGTGGGACGCCGTGTTTTTACGACAACATGGCGCAGTTAAATCGCTTGGGTAGGACGGTGTACCTCCATGCGCCCGTGGGATTCCTCACCAAGCGCTTACAGGACAGCTACCACGCGGGGAAGGTCCGACCCCTGTTGGCGGGCATTGCTCCGGACGATTACGCCGAATTCATTGGCAAGCATTTGATGGAACGTCAAGCCTTCTATGCAGAAAGCCAGTTCCGTATCGCCGTCGACAAAGAAGAGGTGTTGGGAAAGCTCGTAGAGATCTATCAGACCAAGTAAACGGCCTCTGGGGACGAAAAGTCCACCTCCACGCGGTCCTGCAAGCTCGTGCTCAAGCTCAAGCCTTTGATGTCCGCCTTGATGGGGTACTGCTTGAAGTTTCGGTCGATGAGGACGGCCGTGGAAATACGATTAAGTGCCGCAGGAAGGAAGTAGTGCACCGCGTACATCAAAGTCGCGCCCGTGTTGAGCACGTCGTCGATCACTACGATGTTCTTACCGGCAAGGTCCGAAGGCTGCAAACGGCATTCCGTGGGGCCCGCAGCAGGCTCGCGCTTGTTGACCGAAATCTCCACCAACTCCAAACGACCCTCATAGATCCCTTGAAGCTGTGCGAGCAAGCGCTCTGCCAGCGCATACCCTGATTTGCTGATGCCTACGAGGTAGACTTCCGAATCGTTGAGGTGGCGTTCAACGATTTGCCATGCCATACGGTGGATGACGCGCTGAAGGCGTTCGGGGTCGAGGATGAGGGTGCGTTCCGTCATGATGCCTGCAATTTAGCGCAGAAAAAGACCTCTTTGTCAGCGCGCGGTGGGATGCTCAAGTTCGTCGGGCCGAGTTCTTCCAACTGGAAGGGTGCGCTGAAGCGTGCCTCGTATTCTTCCAGAGATCCCCCAAAAGGAGGCCCAGCCTCTGTTAGGGGAAAGGTGAAAAGCACTCCCATGAGGCGCCCGCCGGGCTTTAGAAGGCGGGCCATGGCGGCTGCGTAGTCGTCCCGTCGCGCGGGGGGGATGGCGCAGTAAAAGGTGCATTCGAGCACAGCATCAAAGCGCCCGGCCTGTTCCGGCTGGGAGGCCCACTCAAAAAAGTCACCGCTCACAAACTGGGCTTCTGGAAAGTCGGGGACGCGCTGGAGAAAGGCGGTTTTGGCCGAGGGTGCCCAGTCGCTGAGGTACACATTTCGGTAGCCTTTGGACCAGAGCGCTTCTCCGTCCCAGCCAAAACCGCATCCGGGAATAAGGAGGAAGGCATCCTTCGCTAAGCCTTCTACCGCCGCCTGTAGGGCAGGGGTGGGGCCGTTGAGATCCCAGCCGGTCTGATTTTGGCCGTAGCGGTCTTCCCAGTATCTGGCGCTGTCCATGGATTTAGGCTTTGAGTTCGAGTAGGGCGATGTTCTCCACGTGATGCGTTTGTGGGAACATATCCACCGGCTGAACCACGGTGACGGCATACTTCTCTTGGAGGAGGGCCAAGTCGCGCGCCTGAGTGGCCGAATTACAGCTCACATAGACCACGCGTGGAATTTCAAGCTCCAAGAGGCGCTCGACCACCTTGGGGTGCATGCCGTCGCGTGGGGGGTCCGTAACCAAGACGTTGGGTTTGCCATACCGCTCCCAGAGTTCTGCTTGGAAGGCGTGTCGCATGTCGCCCACCTCAAAGTGGGCGTTGGTGATACCATTTTCACGGGCATTTTCATTGGCGGCTGCAATGGCTTCGGGCACGGACTCAATGCCAACGACTTTTTTCGCCACTTGGGCCATGAAAAGCGCAATAGTGCCCGTTCCCGTGTAGAGGTCGTAGACCGTGTCTTCGGGGCCGACGTTGGCAAGCTTGAGGGCCTCCGCATACAGTCGATGCGCTTGTTCCGGGTTGGTCTGGTAGAAACTCTTCGGGCCAATGCGGAAGGAGAGGGCGCGGCCGCCTTCCACCGCAGAGGGCATATGCTCCACGACGTAGGGCTCGCCCTTAAAGAGCTGCAGGTCCAAATCGTAGATGCTGTCGTTGGGTTTGGGGTTGTGGGCGTAGTAGGCACTTTTAATCTCTGGGAAGGCATCACAGACCGCTTGCATAAGGCCCAAACCCGCTTCTTCCGGGGCTTCGTAGAACTGGATGACGAGCATCCAATCGCCGGCTTGGGTGCAGCGCAGCATCATCGTGCGCAGCAAACCGTGCTTTTCGCGTGGGTGAAAAAAGCTCAAGCCGTTGGTAAATGCGTAGTCCCGAATAAAATTCTTGATGGCATTGGAGGGTTCGGGTTGCAGATGGCAGGTCTCGATGTCCATGATCTTGTCCCAAAGGCCGGGGACGTGAAAGCCCAGGGCCTGTTTCTGGGCAATTTCCTCTCCCGAAGCAATCTCCTTCCAGCTCAACCAGCGGCTGGCGGAGAAGCTAAATTCCAACTTGTTTCGGTAGCGGTAGGCGTTGGGCGCGGGCACGATGGGGCGGAAGTCTCCGCCCTCCACGTGGCCAATGCGTCGCAGGTTTTCTCGAACCTCGACGTCCTTAAATTCGGCTTGATGGCCATAGTCGACATGCTGCCAGCTGCAACCGCCGCAATCCTCAGCGTACGTACAAGTGGGTTGAACGCGGTGGGGGGAAGGTTGCTCCAAGCGCTCAATGACGGCTTCTAAATGCTTTTTCTTTTTGCGAAGCACCTTGATGGTGGCGATGTCGCCTGGGGCTGCTCCTGCCACCAAAATTGTCTTGCCATCGGGGGCATGGGCTACGCAGACCCCGCGCCCGCCGGCGCGCTCCATGAGAACTCCTTCCAAAATCATGGCTCAAAGATACTCCCGCCTCCGGCCTTATCTTTGAGGAAAATCCACGACTCTATGGCGAATTCGCAGCATTTCATGGCCCTCGAAGATGCGTACGGCGCACACAACTACCACCCGCTTCCCGTTGTATTGCAAAAGGGCGAAGGGATTCGCGTTTGGGACGTCGAGGGCAAGGAGTACTTTGATTTCTTGAGTGCCTATTCGGCGGTCAATCAGGGCCACAGCCACCCCCGAATTGTCGGCGCCCTCGTAGAGCAAGCGCAAACCCTTGCGCTGACGTCGCGTGCCTTCTACAATGCGGAGTTGGGGCCCTTTGAAGAGGCCATCACCGAACGCTTTGGCTACGACAAAGTGCTCGCCATGAATTCAGGTGCGGAAGCTGTAGAAACGGCCATTAAGCTCTGCCGCCGCTGGGCCTACGATGTGAAAGGCGTCCCCGCCAATCAAGCGAAAATCGTGGTCTGTTCCGATAATTTTCACGGGCGCACCAGCACCATCGTGTCCTTTTCCAACGATCCGGACAGCTATGGGGGCTTTGGTCCGTACATGCCGGGTTTTGAGCGCATTCCCTACAACGACATCGTCGCCCTAGAAAAAGCGCTCCAGGACCCCCATGTCGCTGGATTCCTGGTGGAGCCCATTCAAGGGGAAGCAGGGGTCGTCGTGCCAGATTCCGATTTTATTCCACGTGCCGCGGCGCTTTGTGCCGCTAAGAACGTGCTCTTTATTGCCGATGAAATTCAAACAGGCATCGGCCGAACGGGCTCCTGGCTCGCCACCTGCGGCAACTGCCAATGCGGGGGCGGGCGCTGTGAGCGTCAGGCAGCCACCTACGTGCGCGCGGACATTCTCATCTTAGGAAAGGCCCTTTCGGGTGGCGTGTATCCCGTCTCTGCCGTCTTGGCGGACGATGGGATCATGATGACCATTAAGCCCGGCCAGCACGGATCGACTTTTGGGGGCAATCCCATCGCGGCCAAGGTGGCGCAGGCGGCCCTGGAGGTGATGGAGGAGGAAGCTTTGATGCAAAATGCGCGGGCGCGGGGTGAGCAGTTTCGGGAGGGCTTGAAGGCCCGAATTGGCCACCTGTCCCTCATCAAAGGCATACGCGGCAAAGGTTTGCTGAATGCGGTTCTCATCAACGACAGCCCCGAGTCAAGCACCGCTTGGGACCTCTGTATGGCCTTGCGCGATGCGGGGCTCTTGGCCAAGCCGACCCACGGAAATATTATTCGGTTCGCTCCCCCTTTGGTGATTTCAGCCGAGGAGATGGACGAGGCGCTAAACCGAATGGAAAAAGTTTTTACCTCCTTCGAACAAAGCCACTAGTTAGGTGTTCTTAAAAGGCCCGCAGGGGGGAACAAGGTTTCTTCTTGTTTGGTGTATAGGGTAGTTAAACTCCCTGCGGGCTTTTTTATTCCCACGTTTTTTTCCAATCCACATACATGCCGTTGAAGTGCTGGCGTACGGATTCCAGCCATTCCGGGGTGATCGTGGCCTTTACGGTGCCGAGATCTCCAAAGCGCTCCTTGCTGTAGCGGTAGGATTGGCGCATGGGTCCTGCTTCGATTTCGACCAAAAAATGGGTTTCCGTCGCGTACAGCACAATGCGGAAGTCAGGATGGGGCAGGGTGTCAACGATGCGCATGCCTAGAGTTTGTATTGGAAAATGAGGTTGAGCAAGCGGTTGGTCAAGTAGTTGGGCACCGCGTATTGCCGCGCGGTGGAGATGTCCATGATCCAGAAATAGGAGGCCGTGTTTCGGATTTCGAGCAAGTTGAAGACCTCCAGGCCCAAGCTGGCCTTGGGGCCAAAGTCGTGTTGAAAGCCGAGGTCCATTCGGCGGTAGGGGGGAGAACGAAAATCTTTGTCCGCCGAAAGGGGCGCTCCAAAGGGAAAACCGCCTGTCACATTGATCTGCATGTAGACCTTGTCGTTCAAATTGTCGGGCAAGGCATCTTCTACGCGCAGCGAAAAACTGTAGCGGTAGTCGCTTCCGCGGTCGGTCCAAACCTCCCCAAAGCGCTCTTGCGCGCGGAACAAGGACAAACTGGCCCATGATTCGGTGCCGGGCAGCCATTCGCTGTGCACGCGGTTGTCCACACCCACCACGCGTGCCACGCCGGGTCCTTCGCCCAAGTAACGCACGCGCATGCCGTCCTGCTCAAAGGGAAAGGCACGGTCCAGATACTTGATGTAGGCCTCCCCCCGCCAGAAGAAGGGGCGCCCTTTGGAGGTGAACTGCTTTTCGACGGCCGCAATGGCGTGCCAGGCGTGCTGCATTCGGGCCTGTCCCAAAAAACTAGACGTGGACCAATCGCGCAATTCCCGGACACTCGCGGTCTGCGCATAGGATCCAGCGGAAAGCTCCACCCCGTGGCGGCTAGGCAAACTCCAGTACAGCGAAAGGCGAGGGCTCAAGCGCTGTTCCCCACTTCGGCTGTCCTGAACGTAGCGCAACCCCGCATTCCAGCCCGGTTTGAAGCCCACTTCGGGGATAGCACCCTGCCAAAGCACATGCGCGTGGACCTTCCCGTTCACGAGCTGGCCACGGCTGTCGGTCACTTGAAAGAGGCGCAGGCTTTCTTTGGTGGTCAAAAGCGTGTCGCCGCCTTGAAGCAGGACGGCGGTAGGTTGGTGGGGCAGACTGTAACCAGCCGAATCCAAATTCACCCATTCATGCACGATGTCCAATCCGTCCTGGTGGCGGTAGCTCAGTGCCGCTTCCACCCGCTGTCCGTCGCCTTTGTAGATGTAGCCGGCCTTGGACTGCCATTCGCGCACCCAAAGCTGGTTGCGGGCATAGCGCTGGTATCCCCCCGATCCGCGGAGGTAGGAAATTTCGCCAAAGGCATCGGAACCCAGATTGTTGTTGACTTCCCCGAGCAGGTAGGCGCTTTCTACATCCATGTCTTCTTGTTCGAGCGCTTGGGCGACGCTGGACTCCAAAAAGAGCTGTTGATTTTCTGTGAGCGAGTAGCGACTCCGTGCGCCCAGGAAAGCATTTTGGTACTGATAGCGCTCAATACCGTTCATGTAGACATTGAGGCGCAGCACTTCTGTCACCGTGCCAAATTCTGTGGTGCGCGACGAGGGACGCAGGGCAAAGGTGCTGGTTTGGGCAATGCCAAGGACCTCGTGGAACCAGCGCAGGCTGGCGGATTCAAACAAAAATTGGACGTCTTGGGCATCCGAACGCAGGTCGCCTTGTACGTCCCCGCCCCGAATAAAGGGCGCATTCGAACGGTAGCGGACGCCCACTGCCAGGGATTGGTACACCGGTCCGTTTTTTCCTTTTTGATCCAGGATGGTCGATGCAAAGACCCGTCCGGAAAACAAGCCGGCCCGAATTTGCTGGCCCGGGAGCTCGTAGGTGTTTCGGCTTCGGTACTGTACGTCCAACACCGAGGAGAGCTTGTCGCCTTTGGACGCGTCAAAGCCGCCCGCAGAAAAGGCCAAGAACTGCACAAAGTCCGGGTTGATCGCACTTAAACCCTCTTGCTGCCCACTGCGCGCCAACTGGGGGCGGTAGACTTCAAAGCCGTTGATGATGAGCAGGTTTTCGTCAAAATTGCCGCCTCGCACGGAATACTGGGAGGAAAGCTCGTCGGAACCAGCCACCCCGGCGAGGCTTCGGACCAAGCCCTCAATGGAGCCGCCCACTTGCCCCACGCCGCCAAAATTCAAGGTCTTTAACCGGATGGTATTGGCTTCAATGTTGCGCGCAATGACCTCTACTTCTTGCAACGTACCCTCTTGAGGGACGGTATCCTGAGGCAAAGCGCCCCAGGTGCTTGCGCAGAGGAGGAATCCAAGCATTAGCGGGAGAAATCGCCGCGTTTCAGGGCGTTAAAGAACTGCGACCAGGCAAAGGGATCGCTCAAACGGCCCAAAATAGCCGTGCCTCCATTGCTGCCGTAGTAGCGGTTGGCATTGTGAACGCTTTGGGCTTGGGCCGACAGGATGTAGCGCTGCATCTCTCCCGCGTCCATGCCCATGGCTTTGGCCTGTTCTTTGAGCGATTGAATAGCCAAATTGCGCAAGGCAATGTCCCGCTCCGTCGTCTTGACTTCCATCGCGAGCAGTTCCCGGTTCAAATCTTCGGGGCGGGGCCAAGGGTAGAGGATGACCTCTTCGAGCTCCAGGGTATTCCAGGCCATTTGAATGACGGCGAGGTACGAGTCGCCCGTGAGCGTATCGGGCACCCACAGTTTTTCAGATTGAAAGCCAAACCGTCGCACAATGACCGAATCGCCCGGAATAGCCGCGATGCTGAAGAAGCCATCGTCGCCGGACTCCATGACCAGCGGGCGGCCTTTCACTTGGATTTTGGCGTTTGGAATGGTTTGACGGGCCGAATCTTGAGCCAAAATCACCCCACTCACCTGGACGGCTTGCTGCCCGTAGGCGGCGAGGCTCAAAAGTGCCCCTAAAAAGAAGGTATAAACGCGCTGCATCATGGAAGTGTAGCCTCAAAGGTACTTCGGTTTCCGGCCTCATCTTCAGCGCTCAGGCGCAAGAGCCCTCCCGAATGTCCCTGTTGGGGGATGTACAAACGCCGGTTCTTGGCATCGTAGTATGCCCAGGTCCATGCTCCATCCACATAGGCTTCGTAGTCGACAATGTCTAGGAGGTTGTCTTTCAGGCTAATATACCAAGCGGGCTTGCCTTGAAAACTCCCTGATTTCAGACCTGAAAAAACAGGAGCCTCTAGGTCTTGAGCGATACGTAGCGTTCCGAATATCTTGATGATGAAGCGCAAACTTCCGTCGGATTGAGGCTCGCCTACGATGCGGTAAGATCCCCGTGCATCGCGGCCAATCAGCACCGTTTTACTCCGCCAGGCTTTCGGATAGTCCGCAGGCGGGGTCCAGAAATAGACCAAGGAGCGAAGGACCGGTACGTCCGGGCTGGCTTGCCATTTTCGATCGCCCACTTTGCTCAGGCTAGGCACCATGGGGTCTGTGAAACTGTTCCGGTTCCAGACCATGCGCAGATCTTCCGCCTGCAGGCTTCCGGATTGAACATCCACTTTTCCAGGGAGAAGTGGGTCTGCCCAGGGATAGCCCGTCCCAGTCAAAAGCTCAACGGGGCCACTCGCTTGCGTGATTTCGCCATTGGCAGCGCGTGCCGTTAGTGTGACGGTATAGCGACCCGGTTGCGTGACATCGAGATCGGGCGATGACCACGCAGGCGCGGATCCCAAACTCGGGGCTAATCGATAGGTCCTCAGGCCTGTTCTGCGATGAACATGTGGTTGCATAAGTCCATCCGCGCAGCGTGTTTCGGCAAAGGAAAAGCGGTCCATTTCAAAGCCATGAGCCGTTTGTTTATCTCCCCATTGCCACTGGACCTCAAGGGCTTGAATGCCTAGATTTAAACCTTGTGGATGCTTTTTGTCTTTGATTTCGGCGGAGAGTTCCTGCCAGCTATGAATGCTGAGCACTTGGCTCCACGTACCGGAAGCCACAGGGGCTTTCTGACCGTCTGCGGTGTGCAAAGCGAGGATGC
Source organism: Schleiferiaceae bacterium (assembly GCA_964229925.1). Lineage (GTDB taxonomy): Bacteria > Bacteroidota > Bacteroidia > Flavobacteriales > Schleiferiaceae > TMED14. Next base: position 4,670 of record CAXRFY010000052.1, on the reverse strand, counting down.
GTGGCGCATAGCTGTCGCTTCCATAGTGCATGCCATACGCGAAGGGGTTGAGCGGCTCTTCCGTTCGCGTGTCGCGCCATTCAAAGTGAAGATGTGGACCAGCCGAACCGCCCGAATTCCCGGACCAGGCGATGGTGTCGCCTGCTCGAACGGGGTAGGCATCTGCGGGAAAGTAGAGGTCCAAGCGGTTGGTTTTACCCGCGGTTGCTCGCTGGACCGCCAGGTCGTGCCATTCGGGCTTGAAGTCCTCCAAATGGGCATACACCGAGGTGTAGCCATTGGGGTGCCGGAGGTAGAGCGCCCATCCAAACCCGTCCGGTCGGACAACCATGCGACTCAAATACCCATCCTGGACGGCTCGGACTGGCCAACCTGTTTGACCTCCCGTTCGGACATCCACACCGGAATGGAAGTGGTGGGACCGCAATTCTCCAAAGGTTCCTGCAAAATCTACCTCACCGCCAATGGGTTGGACAGCAATGGGGGATTGCGCTAGAGCTGCGAGGCTCACAAGACTAAAAAGGGCGGTAAAATTGCGTCGCATAGCTGCAACGGAAGATAGGAATTGCGCTTGGGAATGGCTAAGTTTGAGGGTTCAAAATCCCTTCGCATGTCCAACGCCCTAGATCAGGTACAACGCATTCAAGATCAAGTACATTCCTTGATTGAGCGTTACCGCTTGGCCATCGGCGAGCTGGAATCACAAGCCGAAACCGTGGCTTCGCTAAACCAAGAATTGGCGCATGAGCGCAAAAAAGTGGCGGACCTGCGCAGTGAAATTGAGCAACTTCGTTTAGTGATGGCTTTTAACGGCAGCCAGGAAGAACGCCGGGCGCTGAAGCTTCAGTTAAACGAATGGGTACGGGAAATCAACAAGTGCGTGGCACAACTGAACGCCTAAGCCCAGCTGGAAATGAATGACTCGCTCAAAATAAAAGTGTCCATCGCCGGAAGGAATTATCCACTGACCATAGAACGTCAGGAAGAAGAACAGGTCCGGAAGGCGGTGTCCATGATACAATCTGCCATGCAGCGCTTTGAAGAGCGCTATGCAGTAGGAGATAAGCAAGATGCGCTGGCCATGTGCGCCCTTCAGCTCGCCAATCAATTGTTGGGGCTAAAAGGAGGTGACAGCAAGGATCAGGAAGCCATTCTCGGACGCCTTGAGAGCGTCCAAGCCCAGTTGGATGCGGTTTTAAGCCACTAAGGAGATTTCTCCGCCCGCCTCTCTCAGAACGTCTGAGGGAGTTTGGACGTTGAGATTGAAACCATGATAGAGACCATTTTAGCCGTTTTGGCCGGTCTAGCAGGAGGTGCTGTGGGCGCCGTTGCCTTGCAAAAGACTGCGCTGAAGGCAAAGTCGGAAGCTATCCTTCGGGAAGCTGAAAAGGAGGGGGAAGCCCTCAAGAAAGAAAAGATGCTCCAATCCAAGGAGCGCTATTTGGAACTGAAAGAAAAGCACGAACAACGCTCTCAAGAGCGGGAGGCTAAGATTCGGGACCAGCATGCACAACTCAAGGAGGCCCAGCGCGACCATTCCAAAAATGTGGAAGAAACCCGCCGCCGCGAGAAAGAAATCAATAAGCTGGAAGAGAGCTTCACGCGCAAGTTGGAGAGCGTTCAGGCGAAAGAAAGCCAGTTGGACAAAGCTTTGCAAGAGCAGTTGCGCAAATTGGAAAGTCTGGCCGGCATTACGGCGGACCAAGCCAAAGAGCAGATGATTGAAGCGGTCAAGGCCCAAGCCAAGCACGAGGCCTCGAGTTTCATTCAGACCGCCTTAGAAGAGGCGAAGATGACTGCCAACCAAGAGGCAAAGAAGATCGTTATTCAGACCATTCAGCGCATTGCGACTGAACAAGCGAATGAGAACGCCGTATCCGTTTTCCACATCGAAAACGACGAAATGAAGGGCCGCATCATTGGACGGGAGGGGCGTAACATTCGCGCTCTCGAAGCCGCAACAGGTGTGGAAATCATTGTGGACGACACCCCTGAAGCCATCATCTTGAGCTGCTTTGACCCCGTTCGCCGTGAAATTGCGCGCTTGTCGCTTCACCGTTTGGTGACGGATGGACGTATTCACCCCGCGCGCATCGAAGAGGTGGTCGATAAGGTGACTAAGAGCATTGAGGACGAAGTAGCCGAATTGGGCAAGCGCACGGCGATTGAGCTGGGCATCCACGGTTTGCATCCTGAGCTGATGCGCATGGTGGGCCGAATGAAGTACCGCTCGTCGTACGGCCAAAACCTCTTGTCGCACTCCAAAGAAGTGGCCAAGCTGAGCGCGGTCATGGCCTCCGAACTTGGGCTCAACCCCAAAGCAGCGAAGCGCGCCGGTTTGTTGCACGACATCGGCAAAGTGCCTTTTGAGGAAACCGATTTGCCGCACGCTTTGCTCGGCATGCAGTGGGCCGAGAAGTACGGCGAGAAGCCCGATATCTGCAACGCCATTGGTGCGCACCACGACGAGATTGAGATGACGTCGCTTCTGTCGCCCATCATTCAGGTATGTGATGCGATTTCGGGTGCTCGTCCTGGGGCACGCCGCCAGTTGGCCGAAAGCTACATGCAGCGCCTCAAAGACCTCGAGCAAATGGCCATGGGCTTCAACGGGGTCAATAAGGCCTTCGCCATCCATGCCGGTCGCGAACTTCGCGTCATGGTAGAAAGCGAGCGCGTCAGCGATTCAGAGGCTAGCACCATTGCCTTTGATATTTCACAGAAGATCCAAAACGAAATGACCTACCCAGGTCAAGTGCGTGTGACGGTGATTCGTGAAACACGCGCCACAAGCATCGCCAAATAACCCGACGCCCCTAGGCGTGCCGCCACCAGGCAGCCGCATGAACTCAAAAAGCCCGCCCTTCGAGGGGTAGGCTTTTTTTTTTTGTTGGATCGTTGGCGAATGGGGAATGATCGGCTGCTGCCGGGAAACCGCGGCAGTGTTCGCGAAACCTAGCAGGTACCAGGCAACCACGGCTGCGTCCGCAAAACTTCGACTGCCGTTAAAGCTTGGGGGAGAAGTCGATGACCTCCAAGGGCAAGGCCTGCCGAGCCGCCCAGTAGGCCTGGTACTCGGAACTCATGGTCATGCGGCCTTCTAAAACCTGTTCCCAAAGTCCAGACTCGACCAACTGCTGCTCTGCAAAGCGCCGAACCGCGTGATCCGCCTGCAAGGTGATGTCCACCCAGCCCTGGTTGACGGCATAGTGGTAGGTCTCTTCACAAGCCTCCCGGTAGACCATGGCGCGCAGTCCTACGCGGGCGGCGAGGCCAAAATCCAGGATGTCGTCAAACACAAAGCCCCAAGTCGCAGCTTTGCTGCCCCAGGCGGCTTCCAACGGCTCGATGGCCCGTGTTTTTTCTTTGGCGTAGAACCCAAATACATGCACGTGTTCTCGGCGCGCGAAGGCCTCGGCGGTTTCGTTTCGCTCCCCCGTGACAATGGCGACGGGCAGGATTTGGCCCGTTTGGAGGTAGTGGCCAAAGCGCAAGAGGTTGAGGCCCATACTGTCTAGTTCGGAAAAGCTGCTTCCACCGTCGGAACCCTTTCGGCCGTCGTGGAAAACCCCATCCCAATCTAGAATCAGTGCGTTCATCCCACGAGGTCTTGAATGTCCAAAAGGCCCAAAACCTGACCGTTCTGCAGGACGACGAGCTGATCCACTTTCTGAGCAGAGAAGGCCTGGGCCGCTTCATTCAAGAGAGCGTCGGCATCAATGGTGCTCGGCATGGAGCTGCCAGCAGCAGCCGAGATGGGCGTTTGCAAATTGGGTTCGCTCTGAGTTTCTAGCCAGCGGCGTACATCTCCATCGGTGAAGATGCCCTGGAGCTGGCCTTGGTCGGTGATGACCACCGCCCCGTAGCCGGACTTGGTCATTTTTACGAGCGCTTCTTGAATGGTTGCGCTCGGGGCGACTTGCACGTCCGCCGCACGCATCGCCTGCGCCACTTTAGTGGTCACGCGGCGGTTGTCGACAAAAAACTGCTCAGAACCCAATTCGGTCAAGTGGTTGTTGGTCATTTGCTTCATGACCTTCCAGGGCACCGTAATGGTGTCTACGCCCAGCTCAATAGCGTTCCGAACGTGCTCCAAATGGCGCACCGACGAAAACATAATCTTCGTATCGTACCCGTGCTGCAGCTTCATATTTACGATGGAAGCGACCAATTGCAGGGCATCGGTTCCTTGGTCTTGCAGGCGGCCTACCAAGGGGCATACATAGGTGGCACCTGCGGCCATTGCCATGTAGGCTTGCTGCAGCGTGTATACCAAGTGCAGGTTGACCAAAAAGCCTTCGCTGCGTAGCATTTTGCAGGCGCGGGCTCCTTCCAGGGAGATGGGGATTTTGTACACCGTCTTGCTGCGGTCCAATCCGAGCTTCTCTTGACGCTTGGCCTCCGCGACGATTTCTTCCGCCGTTCGGCCCAAGGCCTCAATCTGGAGCACGGGCACCATATCAGCCAATTTCAAAAGCATAACGTCCAAATCCGCCACGCCCTCGCGTTGCATAAAGGTGGGAGTGGTGGTTAAACCGGCTAAAAAGCCCAGTTCAAATGCGGTGCTGATCTCGTTGAGGTCCGCCGAATCCAAGTACAGTTCCATGGGCGCCAAAGTACGGATTTCATGCGTACTTTGCATGGGAAAAGCCCGTCATGTCTAGGATTCG
>CAXRFY010000051.1:0-6615 GCA_964229925.1 Schleiferiaceae bacterium | reverse complement strand
CGAGGTGCGCGGCGACTTCGACCAGATCGCTGGCGATGACAGGGATGCCCGCTTGGAAGTAGTCAAAGAGTTTATTGGGCAGGCTCCAGCGGTAGTTCTGGCTTTTGGGTTTGTCCAGGGAGAACCCAAGGTGGGCGGCTTGCGTGTAGCGGCGCAGTGCCTCGCGCGGCACGCGACCGATGAAGCGGACCTGGGTGTCCGTCCAGCCCTGGGCATCTGCTGTGTGCTGGAGGTGGGGCAAGGCGTCGCCGGAACCGACGATGAGCAGCAAGGCCTTGGAGTCTTGGCCTACCGCTTCAAGGAGTTCTTCCGCCCCTCGGTCGATGTTGATGCCTGCGCCTTGAAGAATCCAAATGGGGCGGTCAATGGGGAGCTTGAGTTCACGGCAAGCCTCCAATCGGCGGGCTTCCTGCTGGCCGTCTCCGGTCGGCGGGAAGGGCAGGCCTTCCTCGGGGAGGAGGGGCACATTTCGGACTACTTGGAGCGACTGCCCATATTCGGCATAATAGGCCTGTGCAATGCTGGTATTGACTGTGATTCCTGCCGTAATGCGGGGGAAGCAGCGTTTTTCCACCCAGCGCCAAAGGCCTTGAATGAAGGGGCGCGATTCCAGCTCCGGGGCACCTAAAAAGTACTCGTGGCTGTCGTAGACCAGGGCTTTCCCACGGCGGCGCGCCCAGTAGGCGTTGGGCCAGAGGGTGTCGAGGTCGTTGGCCAGGTAGACGTCCGGTTTTTCCCGGCGCAGGACGTCCCACAAACGCCATTGGTATTCGAGGTAGAACAGGGGCCCTTTGTGGAAGCGGCAGGTGAAGCGTTCGGTGCGGTAGGGGCGCGTCAGCGGGGCGGGATTGGGGTAGGTGCGGCCCACGAGCACGACCTCATAGCCCATCTCCTGCCAGACCCTACAGCTGCGGTGCACGCGCTGGTCCGAATGCAAATCGTTGATAACCGCTAAAACGACTTTAGGCATAGGCACGAAGGTAGGCCAAAGCCTCGGCTATCTTTGCGGCCATGGATCCCCGCGGGCTGCAGATTGCCGATTTTACCTACGACTTGCCGGATGCGCGCATTGCGCAGTTTGCCGTCGAGCCTCGGGACGCCGCCAAATTGCTGGTGTATGGCCAGGGGGCTGCTCCGAAGCACCTCCAGGTTCGGGACATCGCAGCCGCCTTGGAAGCCTTGGGGTTTGAAGGTGGGGGGCATCTGGTTTTGAACGAAACGCGGGTTGTGCAAGCCCGATTGTTTTTCCCTCGGGGCGAGGGCCAGCCGTTTGAGCTGTTTTACCTCAGTCCAGCGGCCGGTTCGGTCGAAGAGGCCATGGCCGCGACGGGCGAACTCGTAGCCCGCTGCAAAGTGCGCTTTTCCAAAAAGTGGAAGGCCGATCGCGTTCTAGAACGAAACGGGCTCCAGGCCGAACGCCTCAGCGTCGAAGGCGATGTGTCCATCGTGCGCTTTTCCTGGAGCACCGGCGCTACATGGTCAGAAATTCTGGAGGAGCGTGGAAACCTCCCCCTCCCCCCCTACATGCAGCGCGCGGCCGAAGCGGCCGATGCCGAGCGCTACCAAACGGTCTTTGCCCGAGCGGAAGGCTCAGTTGCGGCCCCAACCGCAGGATTGCACTGGACGTCCGAGCGTTTGGACGAAGTGGTTGGCTTAGGTTGGGACCTGCAGCGGGTGAAGCTGCACGTGGGGGCCGGGACCTTTCAGCCGGTTTCGTCGGACCAGATGGGCGAACACCCCATGCATGCCGAAGAAATTCACGTCTCCCTGGAGACCGTCGAGGCGTTGCAGGACGGCCGGCCCATCTGGGCCGTGGGCACGACGGCGGCCCGCACGCTGGAGAGCGTGTTCTTGCTCGGGCGCATGGCGCGGGCAGGCTGGGAACTCCCCTCCCTCCTCCCCCAATGGGCCGCATACGATGACGAATTGCCCGAGTGCAGCCGTGAGGAGGCCTTGGAGGCCCTGGCCCAGGACTTGCGCAGCCGCGGGATGAAAGGCTACCAAGGGCAAACCCAAATTTTGATTGCGCCCCCGCACCGCTTTCAGATGGTCGATCTCTTGATGACCAATTTCCACCAACCTCAAAGCACCTTGCTCTTGCTCGTCGCTGCAGGCATTGGCCCTGTTTGGAAGGACCTCTACGCGGAAGCCCTCCAAAAGGACTACCGCTTCCTTTCCTACGGCGACGCCTGCTTGTTCCGAATTCGCTGAGGCTCCTGCTTGGGCGCGCGTTCTGCCGGACGCTAGCCGTTTGTACCGGTGCGTAGACGACTGGGCATAAAGGGCGGGCCATCTTGCGCCCATGGTGTACCGAAGTTGCGTCCTTGTTTGGCTAGGCCTATTTCTGGGGAGCTCGCTTTTTGGGCAGGAGGTAGATTCGGTTCGTATTCTTTGGTGGAATGCCGAAAATGCCTTTGATACGGTTGACGACCCCTTGACCTACGACGAGGAATTCACCCCCGGAGGGACCAAGGCGTGGACCTCCTACCGCTTTTACCGGAAGGTGACGGCCCTGGCCAAGGGTTTGCGTGCCGCAGCGGGGGGCGACGTTCCCGATTTTATTGGGCTTTGCGAAGTGGAATCGCCGGCGGTCATGGACGCCTTGATGCGGCGACTTCCTTGGGAATGGCCGCTCTGGCAGTACTACGAGGAAGGGCCTGATGCGCGGGGAATTGACATCGTGGTGCTTTACCATTCGGAGCGGTGGGAACTCCTCTCAGCGAGACAGATTGCGAACGAAGCCGTGGAACGTTCGCGATCGGCCGTTATGACCACGTTCGTGCGGCGTGAAGCACCCTTGGACACCTTGGTTTTGAGTTGGTGGCACCTGCCCTCAAGGCGGCGGTCCAATCCGGCCTACCGGCAGACCTCTCTGGCGAGCTTTGCCCGGGAGGGGCCCTCGGACTTCATTTTGGGCGATATGAACAGCGATCCGCGGGGGCCGTTGGTCGGCTGGATGGAGGCTTTGGGCTATGGACACCTACCGCAAATGGGGCCCTGGGGCACCTATGCCTTTGGGCAAAAATGGAGCCACTTGGACAGCGTCTGGAGGTATTCATCTTCCTCATGGCAAGGGAATTACAAGGTGTTTTCGTTTGGACTGAGTGAGAATACCGCAGGCCAACTCTCTCTTAAACCCACCTTTTACGCAGGAACCTACTACGGAGGCGCATCCGACCACCTTCCCTTGCGCATCTGTGTACACAGGTAGGGGGGAGTGTCGTACATTTAGGCTTTGAATCTTACACGAAAATTCACATGAAAAAGTTTTTATCGCTTTCTATCCTCGCTTTGGTGGCTGCCAGCTGCACCAAGCCTGAGCCTGAGCCCACTCCTGAGAAGTACATCACGGACGATTTGGTGGTGACGGAAGACCAGAAGGCTTTCTTGATCGAGACCACAGGTACCTGGTGTCAGTACTGCCCCAACGGTGCCGCTTTGATGTTGAAAGAACAGCGCCGCTACAACGTAGAGGGCGACAGCAACATTCGCGTAATTGGTTTTGCCTCGCACACCGGCGATTTGTTGGAGACGCCAGTTCAAACCTTGTTGAACAATGCCTTCCCCACGAGTGGCGTACCCAACTTCTACGTAAACAATGCGGATGCGGGTCAAAGCATTGCAGGCCCCACGGCCGCTGCCTTGAGCGGAACGCCTGTCGTTGGCGTAGCGCACGTACACCACGAGAATGCTACGGGTGATACGGTGATCGTAGACGTCAAGGTTCAATTCTTCGAAGACAGCAAGAACACGTCCTATTTCGTGCAGAGCTACTTGTTGGCCACGGGCATTGAAGCACGTGAGTACACGGTGAACGGCATGCCCGTTAACCTCAACCAAGTCTCTTCCGTACCCATCGTTACGACGGGTTCTGGCGTGACGCCTACTACCTGGGCGGTAGACACAGTGGGTAAGAAGTCTGGAGACATTTACACCCACGATCACGTGCCCGTGGTTTCTGGTGTGACTGATTTTGAGTGGGGTGTCACTTTGGATACCGTTAACCCCTTGGGCCGCTCATACTTCAAAGGCGACATCTTCGGCTCGAAGTACACGCCTATACAGATCAAGCTTCCCAAAGTACTCCCCTCCGTTCCTGGTGTAGAGTATGAAGTGGTGACCATCATCTGGTCAGAGCGCTTTGACGGAACAGCTGGCGTGCTCTTCGTCAACGGCTACGAGGGCTAATAAGTTCCTGCCTCTAAAAGACAACGCCCCGCATCTGCGGGGCGTTTTTTTTGCCTACGTGCGGCCTCCCGGGAGTGCTCAGAAAGACGCGGGCCTAAGGTAGGTTATCCAGCCTGGGTCGCTGCCTGGGTAGGCGGCACAGGGCATGAAGCCCAACGAACGCAGAAGGCGCTGGGAATGGTGATTTTCGGGATGGTGCTGCGCATACAGCTCGCCGAGCTGCTGTGCATCCGCCCATGCAAGAACGGCCTTGCCGGCTCGAGTTCCATAGCCTTGGTTCCAATAGCGGTGGTACCACCTAAGTCCGAAGTCGATGCCATGGGACCCCTTTCGGAGTCCGCACCACCCCAGGCATTCGCCGTCGCTCCGGCGAAAGACCCACCAGCGGCCAAAGCCGTGCTGTTCAAAGTGGCGGTAGCTCTGAACAAAGGCCTCTGCTTCCGTCACGTCCATAAACGGCAAATCCCCGGTCCATTGAAGGACGCGGGGATCTGCGTTGAGGGTATGGAGGTATTTACCGTCGCCGGCTTCCCAGGCTCTAAAAAGGAGTTTGGGGTGCTCCGGTTGCATTATTTGTCCATGCGGCGCATGCGGCGGTTGCCCGCTTCTTTTTGGGCTTCCATCATGTCGTTCATGCGCTTTTGAAACTTGGAGGTCTTGCCACTCGCTTTGTTAGCCATGAGCTGAGCGTGGATGGCTTCCTCGTCGATGAAGAACTTTCGGATCGCCCATTGCTGGCCAAAGATCAAAATGTTGCTCACGAAGTAGTAGAAGGACAGACCCGATGCGTAGTTGTTGAACCACACCAAAAGCATCACCGGCATCAGGTACTGAATGATGAGCATTTGCTGCTGCATCATGCTGTTACCCGACTGCGGCGTCATGGAGTTGTTGAACTTGGTGTACAAATAGGTCGAGATGGCCATGAGGATGGTGAACAGGCTCACGTGATCGCCGTAGAACGGAATGCTGAACCACTGGCCAAATTCAAAGACGGAATCGTAGGCCGACAAATCGTCCGCCCACAGGAAGGACTGCTGGCGCAGTTCGATGCTCGCCGGGAAGAAGCGGAACATAGCGATGAGGATGGGGAATTGAAGCAACTGAGGAATACAGCCTCCCAAGGGGTTCACACCCGCCTTTTGGTAGAGGGCCATGACTTCTTGCTGCTTCTTCACCGCATCGCCGTCTTTGTGGCGATCGTTGATTTCGTCGAGCTCTGGCTTGAGGACCCGCATCTTCGCCATGCTCTTGTAGGAGGAGAAGGTCAAGGGGCTCAAAACGAGCTTGATAATCAGGGCCATCAAGAAAATGATGAAACCGTAGTTCCAGCCAAAGTCGTCAAAGAAGTTGAACATGGGGATGACCGCTCCTTTTGAAATCCAGCCAAAGATGCCCCAGCCGAAGGGGATGATCTCGTCAAAATGCTGATCGTAGGCCTTTAAGGTGTTGTATTGGTTAGGACCGTGGTACCACAAGCCTGTGGCATGTACCCCGCCGTTGCTGCCCGCCAAGGTGAGCTCAGAACGGAACAAGCGGGTGTGGCCTGTATCGCTCACTTCGGGCGTCTTCGTCACCAAATGTGCGGTCGTGAACGGCGTCTCCGTATAAAAAATGCTGGCGAAGTACTGCTGCTTGTGCGCTACCCAGCCTATGTTGCTGACAGTTTCTTCGTCGTCGCGGCCGTCGCTCAGGTAATCATCGGATTCATCTGCCGCATCCCAGAAGTAGGTGGAGGTGTTCTGTGCTTCGTTCTTCAAGCTCTTCTCGTTCCGAATGCCATCCTGCTTCCAGTCCAGGGTCACATTGGCCGCTCCCTCTACGTCTAGGGCCCAGGTCAAGCCGTAGCCTTCCCCCAACGTATAGGTCCACGTGGTGGCACCCGAGGTCATGGTGAGGCTTTGGCTTCCGCTAGTGCCCATACTCTTGAGTCCAGTGAATACGCCTTCGTGTGCGCCCGCCATAGACTGTCGGCCGTTGACGAGGTAGAGGTCTTCGCCGTTGTAGCGCTTGTAGTCCTTGAGTTGGACTTGCTGAAGCTGAGCTCCAGCAGTCGTGAAGGTGTACTTCACTACGTCGTTCTCCAGGACAAAGGTTTCAGGGGCGGGTGCCGTGCTGTCGACGACCATCACCTCTGCGGGAACCGCATCAGAGATGGGCTGTGCCTCCGGCGTTTCTTCTACTACGGCAGCAGCAGCTTCTTGCTCGGGGGCGTCTGGCTGCAGTTCGGAGGCCCAAAAGCTCATACCGAACAAAATGGCTGCGATCAGTACGAAGCCAATAATTTGATTGCGATCAATCGATTTTTCTTCCAACATATCAGGAATTCTTGTGGGTCATGGCCGCAGCTACGAAGGCAACGAACAAGGGGTGGGGGTTGGCCACCGTGGATTTGTATTCGGGGTGGAATTGGACGCCCACAAACCA
>CAXRFY010000050.1:0-10778 GCA_964229925.1 Schleiferiaceae bacterium | reverse complement strand
GTCGGAATGAAGCGCAGGTCCAAATTCTCGCCCATGCGCAGGTTGCTCACAATGCCCACGGTGTACCCCAGCTGGGGACCGGTTTCCACGCCAAAAACGTTGGCGGGCCATTCGGTGTTTGGGCGGTAGGAAAAGTCCATTTGGCTCGGTCCCAAAATGAAACCGAAGTGCACGGGCTTCTGGTCGTAGCGGGGCAAATTCAAGCTCCGCCCCTGCCCCCAAAGCAGGACGGGAAGGAGAAAAGCGAGGAGGCTCCAACGGTAGCGCATGCAGTAGTAACGCTTAAGATTTAGAAGGCGTATGTGCCACGTACAAACTGGCAATGCCAAAGGTTAGGGGTTTGATGCGGATGCGCTCAAAGCCGGCCTCCTGTAGTTTGGCGGCAAAGGCCTGGCCATATGGGAAGGCCTCTACGCTAGCGGGGAGATAGGTGTAGGCGGAACTGTCCTTGGACACCCAACGGCCGATGGTGGGAAGGATGTACTTAAAATAGAAGAAGTAGATCTGGCGGAAGGGAAAGGACTCTGGCTGAGAGAATTCCAGGACGGCCAAGCATCCCCCGGGGCGGAGCACGCGGCCCATGTCGACCAGGCCTTTTTCGAGGTGTTCAAAGTTTCGCACGCCAAAGGCTACCGTCACTGCGTCAAAGCTTGCAGCCTCAAAGGGAAGGGACTCGCCGTCGCCCAAGTGGAGCGGAATATGGGGGTCCAAACCCCGGCGCGTGATTTTTTCGCGGCCCACCTCGAGCATGCCGGCGGAAATGTCTACGCCTTGAACACGGCTGCCTGCAATGCCGCGGTGCAGGGCAATGGCCAAATCCGCGGTGCCCGTGGCTACGTCGAGGATGTCGACGGCGCCGGTTTGGCGCACAGCGCGCACCGTTTTCTTGCGCCAAAGCACGTCAATGCCCAGGGATAGCGTGCGGTTCAAGACGTCGTAGCGCTTGGAAATCGCGTTGAACATGTGGGCAACTTGCTCCTTTTTGGAGCCTTCGGCGCTGTACGGTTTGACGGGCTGCATGCGTGGGGTCTTAACCTACCTGGACGTTGGCCTTGGGGTAGGTGTAGTCGTGGGATTCTTTCTTTCGGCTCGTTAAAGCGAAGGCCAAAGTTACTGTGCCTACGCGCCCTACTAACATGGAAAGCATGAGAATGGTTTGGCCGGAGGTGCTCAATTCGGCGGTAATGCCGGTCGAAAGTCCGACCGTACAGAAGGCGCTCACTTCCTCAAAGGCCAGGCGCGCCAGCCCTAAATGTCCGTCGGTAATCGTGAGTAAAAAGATACCTAGCAAGATGGAACTGGCCGAAAACAAGAACGCGCTCATCGCCAAATTCAAGAGTTCCACGGGGATGGTGTAGCGGAACATTTCGACGCGCTTGCGACCTCGAATGGTGGCCAAAGCATTCACGAAAACCAGCGCAAAGGTGGAGGTCTTAATGCCCCCTGCCGTGGAACCTGAGGACCCGCCTATGAACATGAAGACGATGAGGATGAGCAGGGTGGGAAGCGCTACGGCGCCAAAGTCGACGGTGTTAAAGCCGGCCGTTCGGGTGGTGACGGACTGGAAAAAGGCAGTTAGGACACGCTCACCTGTTGTCAGATCCACCAAGGTGCTGTTGATTTCCAAAATGCCGTAAAGCAGCGCGCCGGCCGGAATCAAAATCAGGGCGGCATAGAGGGCAACCTTCGTGTTCACGTGCAAATGAATCCAGGGGTTGCGGCGGCGCGCGACTAGGGCCTGGGTCGAAAAGAGGTCGTGGATCGTGGCAAAGCCCAAGCCACCGAGAATAATGGTGACACCAATAATGAGTACAAGAGGCACATTGGTGGCTAAAGCGGGATGGGCCAAACCTTCGGAGAAGAGGCTAAAGCCGGCGTTGTTGAACGCGCTGATGGCATGGAAGAGGCTGTAGAAGATTCGGTCTCCCATCGTCTGGAAGGGGAAGGAACCCCACGAGAAGAAGAGCAGTATGGCTGCGGCGAGTTCAAAGAAGAAGGAGAAGCGGAAGATCTCGCGGATTAAATCCACTGACCCCTCCAAGGAGTCGGAGCTGTAGTTGGCCTGGAGCAAGCTTTTGTACCGCGTACCTAGTGCAGGGTTGGCCAGCATCGCGAAGATGCTCGCAAAGGCGATAAAGTTGAGGCCTCCCAACTGAATGAGCACCATGAGGACCAATTTCCCCTTGAAGCTGAGGATGGAGGCGACGTCGATGATGTTGAGACCGGTAACGCTCACGGCGGACACCGAAGTGAATAGGGCCTCTTTGAAACTCAGGCCGCTGCCGCTGCGGGTCATTTCGGGCATCCAAAGCAGGCCTGCGCCAAAGACCATGAGCAGGACAAAACTGGTCACCAGCAAAGCCGGTGGACTCATTTTAATGTGGGGAAGCAAGCGGCTGGCTTTGCCTATTTCAAGGGCCACAAAGAGCAAGAAATAGCCCTGGACAAAGACCATAAAGAAGGCGTCTAGCTGCCCCAGTCCCCAGTAGCTGCCCAGGGTGGACATGATTTCAATACCAAAGACATTGATGGACAGAATGTTGACGCTCATATAGAGCATCAAAAGCCCTTCCCATTTGGAGTCTTTGAGGTACTGAAGCGGCGAAAAGGAATAGAAAAATTCTACGACGTACTTGAAAATGTAGAAGCCAATGGTGCCCTTCAACAGGCTGTCCACCCAGCCCAGGTGTTCTTCACTCAGGGCAAAACCGTGACGAATGAGCAAGGAGATGACGGCTGCAATGGAAAGGGGTACGCTGAGGTAGCGCAGTAGGCGAATGACCGACGACTTACTGTCGTATATCCTCAAGTTGATCCACTCGCGGATTTTGTAGACGGTTTGGCGCCGAGATGAGTTCATGAAGCCGTGTTGAGTCCCTTGAAGGTACGGACAATTCGCTCGGCAGCCTTGCGAAGATCCTCTTCTGCAGCTGCATAGCTAAAGCGAATGTACCCGTCCAGGCCAAAGGCTTCGCCGGGAACGGCTGCTACACCGCCTTCGAGCAGGGCCATGCAGAGATCCAAGGCGGTGGGATGGCTTTCGGAGAGGTAGGCAGAGGCATCCACGAAGAGGTAAAAGGCACCTTCAGGGGCTTGGACGCCCAGCTTCTCCGCTCCTTTCAGGCCGTCCATCAAAATGCTACGGCGTTGGGTAAAGGCTGCACGCATGTATTCGACCGGTTCAGGTCCGGCAAGAACTGCAGCAATGGCAGCGCGCTGTGCGATGCTCGACGTTCCGCTCGTGATTTGCGACTGAATTTTTTCACAGGCATCGGCCAGGACGGCAGGTGCGCCCATATACCCCAAACGCCAGCCGGTCATCGCGAAGCCTTTGGACAATCCGTTGACGGTCGCGGTGCGTTCCCACATGCCGGGCAAGCTCGCCATGCTGACGTGCTGGACATCGTAGTGGATGTATTCGTAGATCTCGTCGCTGATGACCCAAATCTGTGGGTGCTTCCGGAGCACAGCCGCCAAGCCTTCCAGCTCTTCGCCCGAATACATGGCCCCGCTGGGGTTGTTGGGGCTGGAGAAAATCAACACCTTGGTCTTGGGGCTGATGGCGGCCTCCAACTGGGCAGGGGTGATTTTGAAATGCTGCTCCAATCCTGCCTTGGGACTCACCACCGTTCCGCCCACAAATTCGGCCAAATCCGCATAGCTCACCCAGTAAGGTGCCGGAATAATGACTTCGTCACCGGGGTTCACCAGGGCCATCATCAGGTTGGCAATGGTCTGCTTGGCTCCCGTGCTTACAATGATCTCATTGGGGCTGTAGGTCAGGCCGTTGTCGCGCTGAAACTTGGCGCTTATGGCCTTGCGCAAATCGGCATAGCCCGGTACCGGCATGTAGTGCGAGAAATTCTGCTCGATGCCTTCAATGCCCGCCGCTTTCGCAAAGTCCGGCGTGTCAAAGTCGGGCTCGCCCAAACTCAAGGAGATAATATCGTGGCCGGCCTCTTGAAGGGCGCGGCTTTTCTTGGACATTTCGATGGTCATGGGCAGCGCCAAGGACTGCACGCGCTCGGAGATAAAAAGCATGCCCAAAAGTACCATTTCCTAAGAAATACCCGATATTCGCAGCATGGATGTTTTCTACGATACGCTTCGCACGATTTTCCCGTCGATCCTAATCCTCATCGTCGTTTATTTGATGATGTCGGGCTTCTTGGACAATGAGGATAAGCGTCGCCGCAGTGAGCGCTTAGCCGCTTCTCAGAAGCAAGCGTTGCCGATTCGCATGCAAGCCTATGAGCGCCTCGCCCTCCTCTTGGAGCGCATCAGTCCATCGTCCTTGCTCTTGCGTGTGAAAGCCGCATCCTTGAACAAGTCGGAATACCTCCTTTTGCTCCAGCAGTCTATCCGTTCGGAATTTGAGCACAACCTCTCCCAGCAAGTCTACGTCAGCGAGCACGTGTGGGAAATGGTTGCTACCGCCAAGAGCGCTATGGTCTCCCTGATCAATACGGTTGCGGCTGAATTGCCCGAAGACGCCACGGGCGCCGAGCTTTCCAAAGCCATCCTCAACAAAACCATGGAAATGGGGGCCTTGCCCACACGAACGGCCCTAGCGGTTCTTCGCCGCGAGATCGCTCAAGAATTCTAAGGCAGCCGCCGCCGGACTTCTTCGTCCCTCTTTCACCTCTTTTTGCAAAGCTTCCCACTCCGCGGGATGCTGTTTTTGTACCCACTGGAACAGGCCAGCTTGAAGGCGCTGCTCAAAGTGCACCCCTTGTTGCGCCGTTCGGCGTTTTTCGCTCAACCCCGTGCTGACGAACCAGCGCATGCCGCGTTCCAACAGGTCAAAAAGGTCCAATAGGCTTTTGGGTTCTAGGGCGCTCCCCATGGCTACAGGAACTTCCCAACCATCTTCGCGGTGGAAGAGCTGCAGGGCCTGACGCAGCTGGCGCTGTGCGTCGCGCGCCATGGTCAGACGCTCGCCATCGGCTTTGTTGACAAAGACGGCATCCGCCGCCTCCATGACCCCGCGCTTCAATCCTTGAACTTCATCCCCCGCACCTGGCAAGGCAAGGAGCAAGACAAAATCGACGACGTCTGTGACAGCCGTTTCGTTTTGGCCCACACCGACCGTTTCGACAAGGATGCGGTCATAGCCAGCCGCTTCGCAGAGGGCAATGACTTCGGGCATAGCGGTATGCAGTCCCCCAAGGGCACCCGCTGAGGGGCTTGGGCGAATAAAGGCCTCCTGGGCACGGCTCAAGACCTCCATTCGGGTCTTATCGCCTAGGAGGCTTCCATGGTTCTGCGGACTACTGGGGTCAATCGCCAAGACAGCCACACGGTGGCCCTGCGCAATCCAGTGCTGCCCGAGGGTTTCAATGAGGGTACTTTTTCCAGCCCCCGGATTTCCCGTGATGCCCAGTCGAAACGTCTCCGAAGAGGTCTTAGGCTGCAGCTGATCCAAAAGTTCTTGGGCGAAAGCCTGGTCTTGGGCCCGACGGCTCTCCACCAAGGTGATAGCGCGCGCCAGCGTCTGACGGTCGCCGCGCTTCAATCCGTCTAATAGCCCCGGCACATCCCATTCCGGACGTGCAGCGGCGTGAAAGGCGGGATTGATCGCCATGCTAGAAGCGTTGATCTAGTATAGTTTCTAGCAACTGCGTGGCCGAATGGGCAATCGGAGTCCCAGGCCCAAAAATTCCAGCCACCCCCATCTCAAAAAGGGCCGCATAATCGTTTTTAGGGATGACACCGCCCACCACCACGAGGATGTCTGGCCGACCAAGCTCCTTCAAGGCGTGCATCAGTTGTGGAACCAGGGTTTTGTGTCCCGCGGCCAACGAACTAACGCCCACCCAATGCACGTCGTTTTCCACGGCTTGGCGTGCGGTCTCTTCCGGTGTCTGAAAGAGCGGCCCCAAGTCGACGTCAAAGCCTAGGTCTGCAAAGCTGCTGGCGACCACCTTGGCGCCGCGGTCATGTCCGTCCTGGCCCATTTTGGCCACGAGAATGCGCGGGCGGCGCCCTTCTTTGGCCGCAAAATCATTGGCCAAGGCGCGGGCCTTGGCAAAATCAGGGTCGGATGCATTTTCACGTTTGTACACGCCACTCACGAGTTGGGTGGACGCTTGGTAGCGCCCAAAGACCTCCTCCAAGGTAAAACTGATTTCGCCAAGGGTCGCTCGCGTGCGCGCTGCTTCGACGGCAGCCTGAAGCAAATTGCCCGACCCAAGGGCGGCCTGCTTCAAGGCGGCAAGGGCCTGCTGCACCGCCGCTTCGTCACGTTGGGCGCGGAGCTCGGCCAAGCGTTGGACTTGCGCATCGCGCACCGCTTGGTTGTCTACTTCTCGGACCTCAAAGGCTTCTTCCTCCTCGTCGGATTGGAAGGCATTGACCCCGACGAGCACATCCTTGCCGCGGTCGAGTCGAGCTTGCTTCTGTGCAGCCGCTTCCTCGATGCGAAGCTTGGGAATACCTTTTTCCAGCGCCTTCGCCATGCCGCCGAGTGCTTCAATTTCTTGAATGAGCGTCCAGGCCTCTTCGAGTAGGGCCGCGGTTCGCTTTTCCACTTCCTGGCTGCCCCCAAAAGGATCGACAAAGCGCGTAATGCCACTTTTTTGCTGGAGGTAGAGCTGGGTCTCGCGGGCGATTCGGGCCGAATACTCCGTCGGCAAGGCAATGGCCTCGTCCAACGCATTGGTATGCAAGGACTGTGTCCCTCCCAGGACCGCCGCCATGGCCTCCACCGCCGTGCGGGTCACATTGTTGAAGGGTTTCTGTTCGGTCAAAGACCAGCCGCTGGTCTGGCAATGCGTGCGGAGAGCGCGGCTCTTGGGGTTCTGGGGGTTGAAGCTGCCCACGATGCGGTCCCAGAGCACCCGAGCGGCCCGCATTTTGGCAATTTCCGTGAAGAAATCCATGCCGATGCCCCAAAAGAAGCTGAGGCGGGGCGCAAAATCGTCAATGTCCAAGCCATTGGCCACCCCGGTGCGCAGGTACTCCCAGCCGTCGGCCAAGGTGTAGGCCAATTCAATAGCGGCCGTTGCACCCGCTTCCTGCATGTGGTAGCCCGAGATGGAAATGCTGTTGAAGCGCGGCATGTGCGCACTCGTAAATTGAAAAATATCCGCAATCAGGCGCATGCTCGGGGCAGGCGGGTAGATGTACGTATTGCGGACCATAAACTCCTTAAGGATGTCGTTCTGTATGGTGCCCGTGAGATCCTCCAGCGCGACGCCCTGTTCTTCCGCTGCCACGATGTAGAAGGCGAGAATGGGCAAGACGGCGCCGTTCATGGTCATGGAGACGGACATCTTATCAAGCGGTATGCCCTCAAAGAGGCGCTTCATATCCTCGACACTGTCGATGGCTACGCCGGCTTTTCCCACGTCGCCTTGCACGCGAGGGTGGTCGCTGTCATAGCCACGGTGTGTTGCAAGGTCAAAGGCAATGCTGAGGCCCATTTGGCCCGCCGCCAAGTTGGCGCGGTAGAAGGCATTGGATTCTTCGGCGGTTGAAAATCCCGCATACTGCCGAATGGTCCACGGCCGCTGGCTGTACATACTGCCGTAGGGGCCGCGCAAGTAGGGAGCCATGCCCGCTGCGTCTTGTTCGTGCGGAAAGCGGTTCATGCGCCCAAATGCGTTTGGAGTTCCGCCCAAAAGCCGCCCTGAGCGGACTGCTGTGCCCAATGTGCTTCTACGTCTGCTTGCATTTTGGCGGTGTAGCCGTCTAAGGTGTAGGAGCCCGCAAGCGGTTGATCCAGGCCTTGGAGCCCGTTTTCATAGGTGAGAACAAGGACCTGCTGACGCGCCCAGTCTCGGGCCTGTGCACTGTTGTTCAATGGGGTGATCCAAAGCTCATCGCATCCCCCCAGCCAAAGGGCTTGCTGCTGCATACCCAGTCCAATGAGGGCGGCGGCATCGTCGGTTTGGGCCGAGAGGTGAGGGCGCCCGCTGATCCACAAGGGGGCGGAACGCTGCAGCTTTTTGTGGGTCGCCCGTTCCCACAGGCTGCGGGCTGCTTGAACGAGAGCGATGGTTTGGAGGTAGTCGTCCGTGGCTTCCAGGTTGAGCCATGCGCGGTCGGCATGCTCCCAGCCAAGGTGGTCCAGCTGGGCAAAAAGGGAGCCCAAGCCATAGATGAGCTGATCCATCGGGCGTTTTCCGACGTGCTTCGCCAGCTCAGCTCCATTTCCGCAGAGGACGCGCAGGCCGGTGGGCAGCGCCAAAGCTCCTTGAATCTGCGCGAAGTCCGCCTCCAGGCTTCCGCGCCAGTGGGTGTGCGTTCTCAAGAGATGCTCGGCCGGATCGAGGTTGATGGAGCCGTGCATCGCCTCGGGGTGCAGGCTGTTCGGCAGTGCGCGAAGCACAGCTATCACATCTTCCACGTTTCCTCCGTAGTTGAGGTGGACGGGGGCTATGTCGAGCCGAATATCGTGGAGCAGTACCGGAAGGTCTTCCGCGCGGTGCACCCAAAAGAGGAGGGAACTGGCCCCGTGCATCAAGGCATCCAGGGCGCTGCGGTTGGCGGGCTTGGGCTCAGCACCGTCGATAACTTCTAAGGCATGGCGGTGGGCAAAGGGCCGAGGCCCTGTTGTCCAAGGAAGGTCCGGGTAGTCGGCGGGCTTTCCCGTAACTGGGAGGGCAAAACCCTCCGGCAGATGAATCTCACTCATCGTCCTCAGTTAGGGGGTCTACGAGGGCAACGCGCTCACCAGGACGGTGCATCCAATAGTTCTCACGGGCGAATTTTTCCAATTTTTCAGGATCGCTCGCGAGCTCATCGAGTTGACGTTGGGTGTCTTCGAGTTCGCGTTGGTAAAAATCTATGCCGTCCTCCAAGGCTTGCAGCCGGGCATCTAGTTCCCATTGTATCAGGGCGGAATTGGAGTCCAAAAGAGCCATCCACACCACAAAAAAGAGGGTCACCAATGCGTATTTGTTGGTCAGGCGTTTCCACCACACCGAGGACTGAAGATCTTTCAAGCGCGACATACTCAAAAGTACGGAGGAAGCGCTGAGCTTGCGTACTTACTTGAGCTGTTGCGCTACAAAATGGCGGTATTTTCCCTCCGGGAGTGCCATGAGTTCGTCGTGGCTTCCCCATTCCTGGACGGCACCGTCCTGGAGAAAGGCGATTTTATCCGCGTTCCGAACGGTGCTTAAGCGGTGGGCGATGACGAGGCTGGTTCGGCCCGCCATTAGGCGCTGCAAAGCCTCCTGGACCAGGGCTTCACTTTCAGCATCCAAGGAGGAGGTAGCCTCGTCGAGTAAGAGAATTTCGGGATTCCGCAAAACAGCGCGTGCAATGGCAATGCGTTGGCGCTGTCCGCCGCTCAATTGAACGCCGCGTTCGCCGATTTGGGTGTCCATGCCTTCGGGAAAGCGCTGAATGAACTCGAGCGCATTGGCTTGACGTGCGGCTTCTGTGATTTCAGCCTCTGTGGCATCCGGTCGGCCGTAGGAAATGTTCTCCCGAATGCTGTGCCCAAACAAGATGACCTCTTGGGGTACCCATGCGGTTTTCTTCCGCCAATCCCATTTTTTCCACGTTTCAGCTTCCTGTCCGTGAAGCAGCAATCGACCTTCCTGCGCTTCGTGGAAGCGCAGCAAGAGCTGAACCACGGTGGACTTTCCGGCGCCGCTGGGGCCTACTAAGGCAACCTGCGCCCCCGATGGGATATCCATGGTGAATCCCTGCAAGACAGGGACATCAGGCCGCGTAGGGTAGGCAAAGTGCACGTCCTCAAAGCGAATGGCGGAGGTCTCCCTAGAAGGGACCTCGATCCCTTGGACGTCGTCTTCGGCCGCACTGTCTTGCTCGACGCGCTCATCCAGCATGTCCAATAAGGCCTCGGTGGCACCGACGGCTTTTTGGAGGCGTGCGTACACGTCGGCCATGCCCCCGATGGAGCCGCCGATAAAGCCGGAGTAAATCACAAAGCTGAAGAGCTGGCCGGCTTCCAGATCGCCGGAAGCAATTAAGGACGTGCCCTTCCAAACAACCGCCACCAGCGCACCAAAGAGGCCAAGGATTAGAAAGCTGGCAAAGCCGCCTCGGAGAATTCCCCCGGTAATGGCTAGGCGCGCCACTTCTAGAGTGGAAGCTTTGTAGCGTTCGCGTTCGCGGTTTTCGCTCGTGTAGGCTTTTACGGTGGCAATGGCGGAGAGGCTTTCCTCCACGACGGTATTACTTTCGGCACTAGCGTCTTGAACCTGCTTGGAGTACTTGCGAATTCGGCTCCCAAATACGACGGCCAAGACCACCACGACGGGGAGGATGGCGAGCATAAAGAGGGTCAGTTTCCAGCTGGTGTAGGTCAAGAGGGCGATGCCGCCGACGATGACCACAATTTGCCGAATAAATTCCGCCAACGTGCTTGTAAACGTTTCCTGTAGCACGCCGATGTCGGATTGCAAGCGGCTGGTGAGCTCACCCACGCGTCGGTTGTGGAAGAAGGGGAGGGGGAGGTCGATGAGGTGGCTGTACATCGCCTGGCGGAGGGCAGCCAGTGCGCGCTGAGCGACGCGTTCAAAAAACACAATGCGCCCAAAGCTGAAGACGGCCTGGGCCAGCAGAAGCGCGGCGAGGGTGCCGGCGATGGGATTGATTTGGCTGGGGTCGTTTTGCGCGGCATCCACCAAGTCGCCCAGAAAAGCGGGAAAAGCGAGGTTGCAACTCGAAGAAAGGAGCAAGAACAGCATGCCCAAGAGCAATTCGCCCTGAAACGGCCGAATGTACACGTACATCCGCGCAATGCGCTTCAGAGCTTTCCAGGTTATGGGCTTCTTAGGGGTCTTGGACCCGGAGCGTCG
>CAXRFY010000049.1:0-8553 GCA_964229925.1 Schleiferiaceae bacterium | reverse complement strand
CAACATTGGGGTGCTGATTACCGACCACAATGTGCAGGAAACCGTGGCCATCACGGACCGAACCTAGCTCATGTTGGAAGGGAACATGCTCAAGAGCGGCACCGCCGAAGACCTAGCGGCAGACCCTGTCGTTCGCCGCGTGTAAATGGGCCAAAACTTTGAGCTCAGACGAGGTTCGCGGCCCGCGTAAGGCGGTCGTTAATCGCACGTCCCAAACCCGCTTCCGGAGCCTTTTCAATCCACACTAATGGCCCATCCGGCGCCTCGTCCAAGCGACGCAGGAGCCCAAACAACCGTGCCGCCGCGGACCCCGTTGTTCCGTCGGCACTTAGGCTCCATTCCGGCTCTGCCTCGTTGAAAAAACGCACGAAAGGTGCGCCCGGCGCGGGACAGGCCTCCCCATGCGCCACCAGTTGAATCGCCCGCGCCGGCGCATAGTGGCTGTCCAATTGCCCGGGGGCATGCGGCTGGCTGGAGGAAAGGTGCGTCTTCACGCTATGGCCCAAAAAGCTTTCCAAGGCCTCCACGGAAAGACCGCCCAAACGCAGCACCGTGGCGCGCCCGTCCGGAAAACCGACAATGGTGGATTCTACCCCCACCGTGCACGGTCCGCCCTCCAACACCAGGGCGACTTCATCGGCCAACTGGTCCAGGACGTGCTGGCGCGTGGTCGGAGACACATAGCCAAACGGGTTGGCGGACGGCGCCGCCAAGGGAAAGTCCAATGCCTGCAGGAGCTCCAAAGCCACCGGATGCTGGGGCATGCGAAGGGCTACGGTGTCTAAGCCAGAGGTGACTAAATCGGGAATGGCAGGCTGCTTGGGCAGAACCAAGGTGAGCGGCCCAGGCCAAAAAGCCTCCATCAAGGCCGCTGCTTCGGCGGGAACCTCGCGGGCCACCACGTCCACGTCCGAACGTCGGCCAATGTGCACAATTAAAGGGTCAAAGTGCGGACGCTTCTTCGCTTCAAAGATGCGGGCAACCGCCGCAGCGTCTAGGGCGTTCGCAGCCAAGCCATACACCGTTTCGGTGGGAAGTCCCACCAGGTGTCCCTCGCGCAAGGCGGCGATGGCAGAAGACAGCTCGGCGTGTTCGGTATGCATGCTAGTCGCAAAGGTAGGACGCGCAGGGGATGGCAGCCGGTAGAAAACGTTTGCCAAAGCCTTTGCTCAAGAGGCCTGTTCCGGTCGCACCTACTTCATGGCCTTCCGAAAGGGATTACTTGGTGCTAATCTGAACGTTGAGGCCCAGCATGCCGTTGGTAAACGCTTGGCTGTACCCAATCACACGGTCGTAGCGTTGGCCCCATTGGCGGAGGTAGAGGAAGGAGGTGTATTCGTTGGGGCAATTCCAATGGTTGCCTTCGGTAAAGAGGTAGTCCCAGGAGGCAGTTTCGGGGTCCCATTCGGCCAAATGGTATTCCAAATAGCCTTGCTTGACAAGAATTTGGCCCGAATACGTCCCATCCGTCGGCGAATACAGCAACTGATGCTCATCCCGGGGCTGGTACTGGTTGAAATCCCCCACCACATAAATCACCCGATGGCCCGACTTTTCCAAGTCTTCCACCGCAAGGTCCAAAACCACATAGTCTGCCTCCGTATCCGCCGTAGCGTTTTGCTTGCGTGGGACAAATGCGCCGCGCGCGTCGTCCTGGTTGACAAAAGGATCAATCCCGCGCGGCTTTTCCGTCACGACATAGGCATGCCAGCGCTCCTGAAGGTCGTAGCGTGGAATGCGCAACGTGGGAACCGGGATGTTTTTGCTGTCTACAAAGCGGAAAATGTTGTTCCCGGGAAAGGCATTTTCGCCGTTGTTGTAGTCAAAATCATAGTATCCGTTGCGGAGGTAGCGGGGACGGAAGCTGCGAAGGCTGTTCCAGTCCCGGTTTTGGACCACGCTCCACTGGACGTCGTCGAAGGGATTTTGGACCGAAAAGGTTGTGAGATCGGCCAAGGCGTCAATTTCTTGGTGGGTTTTGACAAGCTCCAACGGGGCAGTGCGGTGAATCGACGTTTGGATGCCCACAGCGTTCTCATAAATAACCACGGGGTACTTAGCGAGGTAGTCCGCGGGATCGCTTTCGTACAGCACCAAATAGTAGTTCCCCGAAATCCGCGGCATGCACGAAGCTTGGGGTAAACGCATGGAAACGTGGCTGTAGGGCTGGTAGGTATTAAACGAAAGCAAGCCGGGAGAGGCCTGTCCTTCGAGGAAGCCCTCCAGGTATTCGGAGGCGAGGAGGGAAGAGGGGACCCAATTTCGATCGCAGTGAATCCAGGTGTAGTTCAATGGCAGCGTATTGGCACTCAAATCGTCGTAGGAAAGCTGCAGGGCATTGGGTTCGCCCAACGGAATGGCGGCCAAATGCTGAGGCTGGCCTCCCGGGTAGAGTTGAAATGCTTGAAAATCCGGATGGAGGGAGATCTCAGGCTTTGCATTTTGCCCGTATCCGCTGAAAAAACACCCGGAAAAAAGCAGGAGAAAAGAGATTTTTTTAATCACCCCTTAAAGTTGCGGAAAAACTTTTAAGCCCCGGGTATCCTTTGTACCTTTGCACCGAATTTTTTTCGAGACCATTTTATCCTTGGACATGTCGAAAACACATACCATCCGCAAAGGCTTGAACCTCCCCCTGGTAGGTGCACCCTCTGCGCAGGTCGATGAGGCTCCGTTGAGCACCTCGTTCGCCCTAAATCCTGAAGAATTTACGGGTCTTTCTCCCAAGCTTGCCGTGAAAGAAGGCGACGCGATCCAAGCGGGTCAGTGCATCTTCCACGACAAAAAGAATCCCCACATTCAAGTCACCTCTCCCGTCAGTGGCACGGTGAAGGCGATTGTACGCGGCGAGAAGCGTCGTTTGTTGCAAGTGGTTTTGGCGGCAGACGCCAGCACCACCTACCACAACTTCGGCAAGGGAATGCCTAGCACGGCGGAAGAGGCCAAAGACAAATTGCTGAGCTCTGGTGCTTGGACGGCTTTGGAAATGCGCCCCTATGGCCGAATTGCCAATCCGGACGATCAGCCCAAGGCCATTTTTGTAAACGGCATGGCGACCGCTCCTTTCGCGACGGAAGCTTCTGTGGCGCTTGCGGGCAAGGAAGAGGCATTTGCCGCAGGTCTCGAAGTTTTGGGCCTCTTGTCGCCCAAGACGGTTCTGAGCCTGGAGGCCTCCGAAAGCTTCCCCGCATTGACCCAAGCCAAGGGCGTGGAAATCCACCGTTTTGCAGGCAAGCACCCTGCTGGTAACACCTCCGTGCACATTGCTGCAGTATCTCCTTTGAACAAGGGCGAAGTGGTTTGGACCTTGTCTGCGCAAGACGTGGCCTTGATCGGCACCTTGTTCTTGACGGGCGAGTACCACTGCGATCGCGTGGTTGCAGCGGGCGGTAGCGGTTTCACCAACCCACGTTACTTCCGCGTTCGTGGCGGAATGAATTTGGAGTCCTTCTTCCAAGCGGAAGTCAAGGCCGGTTCGTTCCGATACATCTCGGGTTCTGTGCTGACCGGCGCTTCTATCGGAGCCACGGGCTACTTGGGTGTGAATGCCCAGCAGATCACGGTGATCCCAGAAGGACAGGGCACGGACTTTTTGGGTTGGGTGCTTCCCGGCTTTGGAAAGTACTCAGTGAGCCGAACCTTCTTCAGCTTCCTCACCCCCGGCAAGAAGTACGACTTGTCCACCAAATTGAACGGGGAAGAACGCGCCTTTGTGGTGACGGGTCAGTACGACCAGGTATTCCCCTTCGATATCTACCCCAACCAGCTGTTGAAAGCGGTTTGGGCGAAGGATTTGGAAAAAATGGAAGCGCTCGGCATCTACGAGGTGACGCCTGAAGACTTCGCTTTGTGCGAAGTGGTATGTACCTCTAAGCAGCCCTTGCAGCAGATGGTTCGTGAAGGCCTTGACCTTCTTTACACCGAAATGAATTAATCCTCCGCTTGCTCATGAAATTCATTCAAAACATTTTCGATGCCACGCGCCCCGCGGTGACTACAGGGAAGTTGAAGCCCTTGTATCCCCTGCACAACGCGTTGGAAACCATGATGTTTGTGCCCGACCACAACGCACACAGCGGGGCACACGTTCGTGACGCTATCGACTTGAAGCGCACCATGGTGACGGTCATTTTTGCCCTGGTTCCTGCCCTGATCTTCGGCATCTTCAACGGAGGCTACCAGCACTACAAGGCCTTGGGCTTGCTCAACGATGCGATGGGCTGGGGCCAGTTCTTCACGTTGGACAACTTCCTGTTTGGCGCTTGGAAAATCGTCCCCATGATTGCTGTGACCTACATGGCGGGCTTGGGCGTTGAGATTTACTTCGCCGGTATCAACAAGCACCCTGTAAACGAAGGTTTCTTGGTTTCCGGTTTGCTGATTCCCATGACCATGCCCATTGATATGCCTTTGTGGATGGTGGCCATCTCCACCATTTTCGCGGTATTGATCGGCAAGGAGGTATTTGGTGGTACAGGAATGAACCTCTTGAACCCTGCCTTGACGGCACGTGCCTTCGCTTTCTTCGCGTATCCCTCCTTTATGTCGGGCGACAAGGTTTGGATCAATACGACGACCGAAGCAGGCCAAGCCGTGGTAGATGGGTTCTCAGGTGCTACCGCACTGGGCCAATACGCTACGAGTGGAACCACCACGTTCAGTGCATGGGATGCTTTCCTAGGTCTGATTCCAGGGTCCATTGGTGAAACCAGCACCTTGTTAATCGTTCTCGGCGGTATCTACTTGATTGCCACGGGCATCGGTTCGTGGAAAATTATGGCGGGTTCCACCTTGGGTGCTATTGCAATGGGCCTGATCTTCAATGCGGCAGCACCTCACATGCTGACGGAAGCTCAGCAGAACTTTATGAGTATTCCCTTCTACTACCACTTGGTCTTCGGTAGTTGGGCCTTCGCTACCGTCTTCATGGCGACCGACCCTGTATCGGCTGCACACACCGAACGTGGCAAGTGGATCTACGGCTTCCTCGTGGGTTTCTTGGGCATCATGATTCGCGTGTTCAACCCCGCGTACCCCGAGGGCATGATGTTGGCCATCCTCTTCATGAACGTAATGGCGCCTTTGATCGACCATTATGTGGTTAATGCAAACATTCAAAAGCGTCTCAAGCGCGCAAAAGCCTAAGCCATGAATATCAATTCCAACAAATACACCTACATCTTCGCGGTGGTGATGGTGGTCCTGGTGGCCGCATTGCTTTCCATCGCAGCGACGTCGTTGAAGCCTTTCCAGGACAAGAACGTCGAATTGGAGAAGAAGTCGGACATCTTGCGTTCGATTGGTATCGAAGGCGAAGACGCCGATGCCCTCTTTACCCAGTACATCACCGAGCAATTGGTCATCCAAAATGGCGCAGCAGTTGCCTCAGAGGTATCGGCCTTTGACATCGACATGGCCAGCGCTGTGGCACTGAGCGCCGAAGAGCGCCAAGTTCCTTTGTACAAGGCCGTAGTTGAGGGCAACACCTATTACGTTCTTCCCTTGCGCGGAAAAGGTCTCTGGGGCCCCATCTGGGGCTACGTAGCCTTGGAAGGCGATGGCAACACCATCTTGGGTGCCACCTTTGGCCACAAGACGGAGACCCCCGGTTTGGGCGCAGAAATCGCTACCCCCATCTTCCAGGACCAGTTCCCTGGCAAGAAGTTGTTCACAGAAGCCTATGAGGGCATCGAAGTCCGCAAGGGCGACGCCTCTGGGGACCAGCAGGTGGACGGCATTTCGGGCGGCACCATTACCTCTGTGGGCGTACAGACGATGATTTCGGACTGTTTGGCTCCGTATAAAAAGTATTTGATGAGCATTGCCTCTGCTGCTGCAGTTCCTGCTGTGGACACCTTGGGCCTTGCCGCTGACACCACGTTAACCACTGCTGCATTATGAGCACTGAGCAAAAACCCGCCAAAGAGGGCTTGTTCTCCAAGAAGAACCGTGCCCTTCTCACTGATCCACTCAATTCAAATAACCCTATTACCGTTCAAGTATTGGGTATTTGTAGCGCCTTGGCGATCACCGTAAAGTTGAAGCCCGCCATTGTGATGAGTATTTCCGTACTTGTAGTTACGACCATGGCCAACTTGATTACCTCGTTGATGCGCAACATGATTCCCAACCGAATCCGCATCATCGTACAGCTCGTCGTGGTAGCTACCTTGGTTATCCTCGTAGACCAGGTGTTGAAAGCCTTTGTGTACGATGTCTCCAAGCAGCTGTCGGTCTTCGTAGGCTTGATCATCACGAACTGTATCATCATGGGCCGAATTGAAGCCTTCTCCCTCGGCAACACGCCTTGGAAGTCGGTTCTCGATGGTTTGGGCAACGGTGCAGCCTACGGCGGCATCTTGATCATCGTGGCCTTCTTCCGCGAGCTCCTCGGCAACGGTACGCTGTTGGACTACCCTGTAGTAGACATGCTCGGCCTGTACGACTTTGGCTACAAGAACAACGGCATGATGCTGTTGCCTCCTATGGCCCTGATTGTGGTCGCTCTGATCATTTGGGTTCAGCGCGCCAAAACTCCTTCCTTGATCGAAAAAGACTAAGCTTACGTAGCCATGCAAGAATTACTCAACATCTTCGTCAAGAGCATCTTCATTGACAACATGATCTTTGCCTACTTCCTAGGCATGTGTTCGTACTTGGCCGTATCCAAAACGGTTAAGACCGCCATGGGCCTCGGTTTGGCAGTGACCTTCGTATTGACCATCACCCTGCCTGTGAACTACCTCTTGGAGACCAAAGTGCTTCAAAAAGGCGCATTGCAGTGGTTGGATCCTTCCTTCGCCGAATTGGACCTCAGCTTCCTTTCCTTCATCATGTTCATCGCCGTGATCGCGGCCATGGTGCAGTTGGTGGAAATGGTGGTAGAAAAGTTCGCCCCTGCCTTGTACTCTGCGCTGGGCATCTTCTTGCCTTTGATCGCCGTGAACTGTTCCATCTTGGGTGGTTCGCTCTTCATGCAGGAGCGCGCCTACGAGAACATTGGCCAAGCTACCGTGTTTGGTTTAGGGTCAGGCATTGGTTGGTTGTTGGCTATCGTAGCCATCGCCGCCATCCGCGAGCGCTTGAAGTACTCCCACGTTCCCGCTCCCTTGCGCGGTTTGGGTATCACCTTCATCATCACGGGCTTGATGGGCATTGCCTTTATGAGCTTCATGGGAATCAAACTCTAATCAGTCGATAGCGAAATGTTTTTAGCAGCATCCTCTACCGTACTCGGCGTATCCGTCGCCGTTTTCACCTTGGTCATCTTGGCCTTGGTTACCATCCTTTTGCAAGCCAAAGCACGCTTGAGCCCCTCAGGCCCTGTCAAGTTGGAAATCAACGGCGACATGGTTGAAGTGGAGTCAGGCAGCACGCTGTTGGGCACCCTGGGCAACCAGAAGATCTTCTTGCCTTCTGCCTGTGGCGGCGGCGGTACCTGCGGTATGTGCAAATGCCAAGTTTTTGAAGGCGGCGGCGAAATCCTCCCCACGGAAACAGGCTTCTTCAACCGCAAGCAAGTCGCGGACAACTGGCGCTTGGGTTGCCAAGTAAAGGTGAAGAACGACATGAAGATTAAGGTGCCCGATGAAATCTTCGGCATCAAGAAGTGGGAATGCGAAGTGGTTTCGAACTACAACGTGGCCTCCTTCATTAAAGAATTCGTGGTCAAATTGCCCGAAGGCGAGAACCTCGACTTCTTGGCCGGTGGCTACATCCAGGTGGACGTTCCCGCCATTGACGTGGACTTCAAGGACATGGACATCACCGCACACCCCCGCTTGGGCAAGAAGCCTGATGAGTTCCAGTCCGAATGGGACAAGTTTGGCCTGTGGGATCTCAAGATGAGCAACCCTGAGCCTCTCTTCCGTGCCTACTCCATGGCCAACCACCCTGCAGAGGGCAACATCGTCATGTTGAACATCCGTATCGCTACGCCACCCTGGGATCGCGCGAAAAACGGTTGGATGGACGTGAATCCCGGTGTGTGTTCGTCCTACGTCTTCAATCTGAAGGCGGGCGACAAGGTGACCATTTCCGGTCCTTACGGTGAGTTCCACATCAAGGACACCGAAGCTGAAATGATCTATGTCGGCGGCGGTGCAGGTATGGCGCCCATGCGTTCGCACTTGTTCCACCTCTTCCACACGTTGAAGACGGGCCGAAAAGTATCCTACTGGTACGGCGGTCGCTCACGTCGCGAGCTCTTCTACATCGACGACTTCCAGAACATCGAAAAGGAGTTCCCCAACTTCAAGTTCCACATGGTGCTTTCGGAGCCACTTCCCGAAGACAACTGGACCGCGAAAAAGAGCATCGACGACGAAGGCGATGGTTTCACGGGCTTTGTACACCAAGCATTGATTGACAACTACCTCTCCAAGCACGACGCTCCTGAGGACATCGAATTCTACTTCTGCGGACCGCCCATGATGAACGCGGCCGTGTTGAAGATGGTCGACGACTTCGGCGTGCCTGCGGAGAACGTATCCTTCGACGACTTTGGTGGCTAATCCCTACCTCCTAAGAAAAGCGGCCTCGGCCGCTTTTTTT
>CAXRFY010000048.1:0-3498 GCA_964229925.1 Schleiferiaceae bacterium | reverse complement strand
CCAATGATTTCGTGGTAGTAGTACTGGTCGTCGTCCAGTTCGGGCAAGGCTTCCTCGGGGAGGTAAACCGCTTTTCCGACAAGCGCTTGCACGCTGGCTTCGTCGTCAGCATCTTCCAAGCGCAGGATGAACTCGGCCGTCACGTGGGTACGAATGGACGAAATAAAGTAGGGGATAGGCTGTCCAGCCTCCTCAAAAAAAAGAACATCCAGCGACGCATAGCGTGCTGGATGATCTGATTCGACGTGAAGAATAACTTCTCCTTTGTATCCGTGCTTTTTCCGGAGGTATCCGAGCTGGAAATAACCCTCCATGGGAAATTATTCAGCAGCCGCTTCTTCAGAAGCTTCTTCCGATGCCTCAGCAGCGGGTGCTTCTTCCGTCGCTTCAGCCACAGGAGCCTCTTCAGCTACTACTTCTTCTGCAACTTCAACGGCAGGAGCCTCTTCGGCTACCACTTCTTCTGCAGCTTCAGCCGCAGGAGCCTCTTCTGCTACTACTTCTTCTGCAGCTTCAGCCGCCGCTTCTTCTGCCTCTTCCACTACCTCGGGGGCAGGAGCATTCTTAGCAGCGATCGCAGCAGCGCGAGCTTCTTTCACAGCGGCTTCTGCCTTCAAACGCTCTTCCTTGGCGGCTTTCGCGTTGCTGTTCAAAGTTTCAATTTTAGCGTCAATGCGGCCTGCTTTGTCGGCAGCCCATGACTCAAAGCGCTCTTCGGCTTGCTCAGCGGTCAATGCACCTTTCTGAACACCCAAAAGCAAGTGCTTCTTCATCATAACACCTTTGTACTTCAGGATGGCCAAAGCCGTGTTGGTGGGCTCAGCGCCTTTCATCACCCAATCCAAAGCGCGATCGAAGTCCAAATCGATGGTAGCGGGGTTGGTGTTGGGATTGTACTGACCCAAGTTCTCGATGTACTTACCGTCACGCTTGGCACGTGAATCAGCAGCTACGATGGTGAAGATGGGACGACCCTTGCGGCCGTGGCGTTGGAGGCGAATTTTCGTTGCCATAGGTTAATTGTTTTAAAAGAGTCCTAAACTCGGTTAATTAAGGAGGCGCAAAATTACAACGAATTATGCAATTCTCGTCAACAAGTCGTGCTTGCTTAAAATATGGTGTTTGCCGGGCGCCCATTCGATGAGTAGGGCGTTCTGTTCCTTGCTCAAAGCGGATATCCCTTCTTGCACCGAAGCACTTCCTGGAAGCACGGGGAAAGGAGCACCCATCACATGCTTCACCAAGGTGTCCATGCCGCGTCCTTCCTCGGTCAGGGCTTGGATGATGTGACTCTCAGTGATGCTGCCCACAAAGTGCTGACCATCGTGAACGGGGAGCTGCGAAATGCTGTGCCGCTTCATGGCGACCACGGCGTTCATCAAGGGCTCCTCGGGCTGAATAGTCAGCAGGGGGAGGTGATTGTGGCCGGCTACCGCCTCGGCCAAATTCCCAGTAGTTTCCTTCAGGAAGCCCCGTTCGCGCATCCAGTCGTCGTTGTAAATCTTTCCGACGTAGCGGCTGCCATGATCGTGGAATAAAATGACCGAAACTGCATCCGCCGGCAGCTCGTCTTTTAACTGGCGCAAGCCTTGAAGCGCAGAGCCGCAGGAATAGCCCAACAGCAAGCCCTCTTGACGGGCCAATTCGCGGGCGGCCAATGCACCATCGCGGTCGGTGACCTTTTCAAAGCGGTCAATGAGGTCAAAGTCCACATTTTTAGGTAGGATGTCCTCTCCGATGCCTTCCGTGATGTATCCGTAAATCTCAGACGTGTCAAAAACGCCTGTTTCATGGTATTTCTTGAACACCGATCCGTAGCTGTCCACACCCCAAATCTGAATTGCCGGGTTCTTCTCCTTGAGGTACTTGGCCACCCCAGAAATGGTGCCGCCTGTTCCCACACCCACAATAAAGTGTGTGATTTTACCTTCGGTTTGCTCCCAAATCTCAGGCCCCGTCGTCTCGTAATGCGCCTCGCGGTTGCTGAGGTTGTCGTACTGGTTAGGGAAGTAGGAGTTGGGGATCTCCGCATTCAAACGCCGCGCCACCGAGTAGTAGCTGTCGGGGTGGTCGGGGGCCACGTTGGTGGGGCAGACATAGATTTCTGCGCCGAGCGCCCGCAGCACATCCATCTTCTCCTTGCTCTGCTTATCGCTGAGGGTGCAGATGAGTTTGTAGCCCTTGACAACGGCTGCGAGCGCGAGGCCCATACCCGTGTTGCCCGAGGTGCATTCAATGATGGTGCCGCCGGGCTTGAGCAAACCGTTTTTCTCGGCATCTTCGACCATTTTCAGGGCCATACGGTCCTTGGTGCTGTGTCCGGGGTTGAAGTATTCTACTTTGGCGTACACGGTTCCGGGAATGCCTTCCACGGTTTTGTGCAGCTTGACCAGAGGCGTACGGCCAATGGTTTCCAAGATGTTCTCGTAGACGGGCGGAGTTTGGCGGGTTGTGCTCATAGTCCGCAAAGGTAGGGTCTGCTGCTTATTGCCCTTCGTGGTAGGGGGTAGGGCGTAGGAGGCTTTTTTGGCCCGAATGCAAAGCCCCCTCCGTTTCCAGCAAATTTGCCAATGTGATTTGCTTCAAGCTGTGCACGGTAGCGTTCCGAACGCCCACCAACGCATCCTGAAGCGCACAGGTTTCGGGCGTTTGGCATTCGGCACAAGGCGCATAAAAACGGTGCGACGCACAGGGAAGCAAGGCGATGGGGCCCTCCAAAACACGCACGACATCGGCCAAACACAGGTTCAAGCCCAAGGTTCCCAAGCGGTAGCCCCCGTCACGGCCTGATTGACTTTCCACCATGCCCTCATGCCGGAGGTCGGCAAGGATGCGCTCCAGGAATTTTCGGGACACTTGAAGGGCCTCCGAAATACGCGCCACAGGCACCACGCCATCCTCTGAGTGACGCGCCAAATGCAGCAGCGCGTGAATGCCGTAGGTGGTCTTTCGGTTCAGCACGAATTACTTCTTTTTCTTGGCGGGTTTGGCGTACAACTCATTGAGAATGCCCGCTAAACGAACACCAGCCTGAAGCAAACGTTTATTCAACGTTTCAATGTGGTCGTAGTTGTAGGAATAGCCCAAAGAGGTGGCATCCGCAGCGGGGTAAATGCCCATTCGAATAGCCTGAGATTCATGCGCCCAATCGACGACGCTGCTGCTTTGCCATTCGGTCACTTGAGCGGCGGTGGCGTGGTCCACCCAAGCTACATATTCCGTGTAGCTCAGTTGCTGGTGGTCGATCAAATCCGAATCCCACACGCGGTGCAAATTGCTGCTTTCGCCAAACCATTTGATTTTGCGGTCGTTGCCGCCCTTGTCGGTACCGTTGCCCACATGCAAAGGTTGGTGGAGGTCGCCCACGAGGTGCGCGAGCATTTTTACCGCCATGACTTCGTTTTCAGCCTTGGAATAGCTGCCCGTTTTAATCTCTTGAATGAGTTGGGTGATCGTTTCTATCACATCGCCTTCTGCGGGGTGGTCGCAGGTTTCGTA
>CAXRFY010000047.1:0-6380 GCA_964229925.1 Schleiferiaceae bacterium | reverse complement strand
CCGAAACGACTTTGTCGACCGCCGCGACCTCGAAGCCCCCAAGGCCGAAAGCCTCTTTGACCTCGAAACCGGCTACATCCTCGCGGGCCCCACCTACCGCCTCGAAGCCACCGGCTACGCCATGGAATACAAAAACCAGCTCGTTCCCACCGGCGCCCTCAACGACGTCGGCGCCCTCCTCCGAACCAACGTCGACCGCAGCTTCCGCCGCGGCATCGAGCTCGCCGCCGAAAGCCGAATGGGCCAACACTGGAGCCTCTTTGCCAATGCAACGTTCAGTACCAACCGCATCGCTGCATTTGAAGAAGTCCTCTACGACTACCTCGATTATTCCGAAGTCAAAACGTTGTACACCAACACCCCCATTGCCTTCTCCCCTGCATTCATGGGCAATGCCATCCTCAAATATGTGTGGATCACAGATGCGATGGATCCTCATGCGCCGCAAGCCTATGTGGCCCTTCGCGCCAAGACGGTTGGACGCCAGTTTTTGGACAACACAGGCCAGCAGTCTCGCAGTTTAGACCCCTACCAAACGTTTGACTTGCAGTTCAGCCTGCCCGCCACCTGGGGGACCGTCAAAGTGGACTTCTTGAATGTCTTGAACGCCCAGTATGCGCCGAACGGCTACACCTGGGGCTACCTCTATGGCGGTCAACGCACCGACGAAAACTTCTACTACCCCATGGCCGGCCGAATGGTGATGCTGACCTATACGTTGGGGTTGGAGGGCTAAGGAGCGCCTTCGGCGCGCTAGGGGGCTAGGGAGCTAGGGAGCTAGGGAGCTAGGGCTTGGCAAATCAAGGAAAAGTCCCTGCGCGCGGCGAAGGTCCAAAACCAGGTTTAAGGGTAAAAGAGATTAAGCGTTTAAGCGAAAAGGATACAGCGCAAAGCGCGTGCTCTCTAGCCACAGGGCGTAGCCCGTGCTTTCTAGCTCTCTAGCTACAGCGCGAAGCGCGTGCTCTCTAGCCACAGGGCGCAGCCCGTGCTTTCTAGCCTCCAAGCACCCTCCTCGCCTCTTCCGCGTCTTTGGTGATTTGAGCCACGAGGGCATCGCGGTTTGGGAAGGTGTATTCACCTCGGAGGCGCTCGATAAAATGAACTCGGATACGATGGCCGTAGAGGTCCTGACCGCCCTCTAAGAGGTGGGCTTCAAGCACCGCTAACCCTGCTTCAATGCTGGGGCGCTGGCCGTAGTTGGCCACGGCAGGAAGGCCGCGTGTGGCAGTGGATGCAGGCTGGTCCAAGAGATCCACGCGAACGGCATAAACCCCCTGGGCTGGAAGCAACTTATCAGGGTGAAGGCCGCCGATGTTGGCGGTGGGGAAGCCGATGGTTCGGCCAATTTGGCGCCCTTGAACAACTTCACCGGTCACAAAATAGGGTCGCGTGAGTGCAAGGGTGGCCTTTTCCACCTCACCGTCTTTGAGAGCCTGACGGATTTGGGTGGACGAAACGTGCATCGCTTCAATGTCCAAGGCGGGAATCTCTTCGACCTCAAAGCCGTAGACGGGAGCGAATTCGCGTAGGTGCTCAAAGGAGCCTTCGCGGTTTCGGCCAAAGCGGTGGTCGTGCCCGATGACCAGTCGTTTTACGCCGACGTGCTCCACGAGGAGGCGACGAACGAAGTCAATGGATTCGGTTTTGGAAAACTCGAGCGTAAAGGGCTGGACGATGAGGAAGTCTAAACCGAGGTCGGCAAGAAGTTCGGCCCGTTCCTCGACGGTGGTGAGCAGCTCCAATGGAAATTCGGGATGAATCAACCGACGCGGGTGGGGATCGAACGTGATGAGCACCGATTGCCCGCCGATTTCCTTGGCAGAAGCCATTAAACGCTGCAAAATTGCCTGGTGACCTGCGTGCACGCCGTCAAAGGTGCCAGTCGTTGCAACAGCAGCGGTCTGGGTGGGGAAGGCGGAAATAGCGTTGAAAGTTTGCACGAAGGGCGAGATGTTCGGCAAAGATATCGTAGCCATCTTTGCATCATGGTATCTGCTCTTAAAAACGCTTGGGCCACTTTTGTTCAAGCACCTCGTCACTTTCTGCTCTTTGGCTTCCTTGCGTATGTGGCGGCTACCCTCGGGCGCTATGTTCCGGTTTTGCCCTTCTTCGTGAGTTATTTCGTGATGCCTGCCTTGTACATGGGGGTGGCCATTGCCGCCGAATCCGGTGTTTACAGTTCTTGGGGCGAGAAGCCTCAGTTGATGGCCGTGGGGAAGGGGTTTGTGCATGCCGGAACGCTCGGTCTGATGCTCCTGTTTCAGCTCTTTGTGGCCAGCTTCGTCTTTGTAATTCTAGTTGGGCTATTCCTGGATGCCGAAACTATCTCGTCGCTGGAAGTGATACAGCGCGAAGCAGGGGAAGACCCCGAACTCATGATGGACATGCTGATCAACGATGTCGATTGGATGCGTTCGCGCTTTTTGGGCTTGGCCTTGCTGCTTCTGGGAATTGCGATGATGGCTTTGAGCCTGCAAGCGTGGTTTATCCGTGTTTTTGAACACCAAAGCTTCTTTGGTTCGATTCGCCAAAGCCTCGCACGCGGTCGCGCCCAATTTGGAACCTGGGTGCTTTTTTCACTCTTAGTTTTGGCCGTTTTGTCCCTGAGTGGCGCACTCAATGGGGCTTTGCGAATTTTCACCTTCCCCCTCTTGGCTTTGACCCATTATTTCTTGTTCAAAAACATGAATTCTTAAGTGCGCAATGCGTACCTTTGCGGCCGAATTCAGAAAGAATTAATATATCCCTTGCTATGGCTAGTCTGAAAGGAAAAATTGCTCAGGTCATCGGTCCCGTTGTGGACGTGTACTTTGAGGGCGCTGAGCTCCCTAAGATTTATGACGCCTTGGTGGTGACGCGCCCCAATGGCCAAAAAGTGATCATGGAAACGCAACAGCACGTTGGTGAAGACACCGTTCGTGCCATCTCCATGGACTCTACCGACGGTTTCACCCGCGGTCAAGAAGTGGTAGCAACGGGTCAGCCCATTGCCATGCCCTCCGGTGAGCAAATCCGCGGCCGCGTATTCAACGTGGTTGGCGAAGACATCGACGGTATCGGCGGCATTCAGGAAGGCAAAGGCCTCCCCATCCACCGCGAAGCTCCAAAGTTTGAAGACCTATCTACCGCAACGGAAGTTCTCTTCACCGGTATCAAGGTTATCGACTTGATCGAGCCTTATGCCACGGGTGGTAAAATTGGTTTGTTCGGTGGTGCCGGTGTAGGCAAGACCGTATTGATCCAAGAATTGATCAACAACATTGCAAAAGGCCACGGCGGTTTGTCTGTGTTTGCTGGCGTGGGAGAGCGTACCCGCGAAGGAAACGACCTTTTGCGCGAAATGATTGAGGCAGGTATCATCAAGTACGGCGAGGCCTTCAAGCACTCTTTGGAAGAGGGCGGTTGGGACCTCAGCAAGGTGGACAAGGAAGAGTTGAAGGACTCTAAGGCCACTTTCGTATTTGGTCAGATGAACGAGCCTCCCGGTGCGCGTGCTCGTGTAGCCTTGTCGGGTTTGACCATGGCCGAGTACTACCGCGACGGCGAAGGTTCTGGCCAGGGTAAGGACATCCTGTTCTTCGTGGACAACATCTTCCGCTTCACGCAAGCAGGTTCCGAGGTTTCTGCCCTTTTGGGCCGTATGCCTTCTGCGGTAGGCTACCAGCCCACCTTGGCGACCGAAATGGGTTTGATGCAAGAGCGTATCACCTCGACCAAGTCTGGTTCTATCACCTCCGTTCAGGCCGTTTACGTTCCTGCGGATGACTTGACCGACCCCGCACCTGCAACGACGTTTGCCCACTTGGACGCTACCACGGTATTGTCCCGTAAGATTGCCGAATTGGGTATCTACCCCGCGGTAGACCCCTTGGATTCTACCTCGCGCATTTTGACCCCCGAAGTTGTGGGTAAAGAGCACTACGATTGCGCCCAGAATGTGAAAATGATCCTCCAGCGCTACAAGGAGCTTCAGGACATCATCGCCATCTTGGGTATGGAAGAATTGTCTGAAGAAGATAAGATGGTCGTTCACCGCGCACGCCGCGTACAGCGCTTCTTGTCTCAGCCCTTCCACGTAGCCGAGCAATTCACGGGCATCCCCGGTGTCTTCGTGGACATCCAGGAGACCATCAAAGGATTCAACATGATCATGAACGGTGAATTGGACCAGTACCCCGAGTCTGCCTTCAACTTGAAGGGCAGCATCGAGGAGGCCATCGCCGCCGGTGAGAAAATGTTGGCAGAAGCCTAATCATGGCCCTACGCGTAGACATCCTCACCCCCGAGAAATCCCTCTTCCAGGGAGAAGCCAACGCCGTCCAGTTCCCTGGCACGGAAGGCCTCTTCCAAGTGTTGACGGACCACGCTCCTATCATGGCTTCCCTTGCACAGGGCAGCATCGTGATTGACGGAGCTTCTGGCCGCACCACCGTAGACATCCAAGGTGGTGTTGTGGAAGTCTCCAACAACGTTGTATCTGTTTTAGCGCGCTAATCGCGCAGCGGTATCTTTATGCCCGACCCTCCCAAGGGGTCGGGCTTTTTTTTACACAGTATGCGCACTTCCATCTACGCCTTCTTATGCTTCTTCCTGAGCCTTTCGGCTTGGGCACAATCCGAAGTGGAAAATCTGTCTAAGACGAGCGACACCATCTCCCCTTTTCGAGGGGTCATCTTGGTCGATCCTGTCTTCATTTATGGGGCGCTCGACCGCGAGCTCGGCCACAAGGTGGAGAAGCGCGGTATAGCCGGGACGACAGAAAATGCCAGCGATGCCCTGGAACAGCGCTTTGCCTCGGTAGATATTCGAAGCCGAGGTCTGAACGATGTGCAATCCGATATTTCGGTGCGCGGTTCCACCTTTGACCAGGTCCTCATTTTGGTGAACGGCATCCCCTATTCCGATCCCCAAACCGGCCACCACAGTATGAACTTGCCCGTTCCCATAGAAGCCATTCGAAAGGTTTCTGTGCTGCCCAGTGGCGGTTCCTACCGATTTGGGCCCTTTGCCTTTGCAGGCGTGGTCAACATTGAAACCTGGATGCCTAAAAACCGACCCGGCTATGCCCATGCCGGGATCGGACAGTACGGCTACCAGCGGGGAGCCGCCGGCATGTACTTGGGTAGCATAGCCGGCACCGACATTGGCTTTGACATGGACTACAAGGCGGCGGATGGCGCCTTCCTCAACACAGATTTCAGTCAGCTCCAAACCTATTTGCGCAGCCAAACCAATTTATCCGGAGGCAAAGTCCTGAGCGGCCACCTCGGAATGGTCACCAAGGGCTTCGGTGCGCAAAATTTCTATTCGTTCAATTTTCCCGAACAGTACGAGGCCATTGCTGGCTACTCAGCCGCCTTGGAACT
Source organism: Schleiferiaceae bacterium (assembly GCA_964229925.1). Taxonomy (GTDB): domain Bacteria; phylum Bacteroidota; class Bacteroidia; order Flavobacteriales; family Schleiferiaceae; genus TMED14. Next base: position 1,014 of record CAXRFY010000047.1, on the reverse strand, counting down.
GGAGGCCTACCCTTGGAATGCCAAAGCCTATGCGCGTCAGCACAGCGACCACTTTGAACTGTTCCGCGAGGACCAAGGCTACTACCAACGCTTTGAGAATGGACAGTTCATGCGAACCACGGATTCCAGCTGGGCTCCTTCATGGTACACCGAACACAACAATCACCGCACGCGCACCCTCGGAGGCGAGATCCTGTACACCGTCAGCCAATACCGCCGAACCTTTATCGGCGCCGATGTTCGCCACGACGGCATTGTCAGCTCCGTATTGGGTACTGATCTCCTCAGCCCTATACCTGCACCGGATAACCGTTCCTACTATACCCGCGGGGACGCCCGAAACAATGCTGGCCTCTTTGCCACTAGCTGGCTCACCCATCCCGCGAATCGGTTCACCTTAAAGGCCGACTTCCGGGCCAACTACAACGACCGCTACGGCTTGGACTACTTGCCCAATTTGGAAGCCCATCTCCGAGGTTCCGACCCCAGTTCTTTGAAGCGGACCGAATTCTTTGGAAGCGTCAACCGCAGCTTCCGCTTGCCCACCTTTACCGATTTGTACTACACGCTCGGAGGCGCTCAAGGCTCGGCCACCTTGCAGCCCGAACATGCCTGGAATTTGGAAGCTGGGACTTCTATTTGGCGTTCCCCCGAATCCGTTTCAGGGGGATTGCACGCCATGCCAAATTTCTTACGCGCTACCGTTTACCAGCGTCGAGGCACCAACCTCATTGACTGGATCTACCGAACGGTCGACGGGGCCCAAGTGCTCCAAGCAGACAACATTACCCAGGTCAGCATTCAGGGCCTAGAGTTGGAAACCGGTGGTTCTGCCGTAGACCTCTTTCAATGGGAAGCTCGCGTCCAAGCGGCCAACCACAGCGCTTCAGCCCTTGACGGTCAGTCCATCTATGCACTCGACTACCTCGCGAACCGACTGCAATTCGAGCTCACCTCTGCTCCCATTAATGGATTTCAAGGGGGTTTTGTCTACATCCGCCAAGATCGAGCCGG
>CAXRFY010000046.1:0-8122 GCA_964229925.1 Schleiferiaceae bacterium | reverse complement strand
GAAATTTTACACCGCTAGAATTCACCTACCTTTGTGCCGAACGTACGGCCGGCCTTGTCGCCTTGAATTTCAGGGAGGAAAGTCCGGACAACACAGAGCACCGCGCTTCCTAACGGGAAGGCAGATGCGTCCTTCGGGGCGTGTTTGACAGACAGTGCCGCAGAGAGGGAGACCGCCACAGAACATCGATCGAGTCCTGTGGTAAGGGTGAAAAGGTGGGGTAAGAGCCCACCAGCGGTGGAGGCGACTTCACTGGCTTGGTAAACCTCGCGGGTTGAAATGCCACGTAAACCGATGCTTGAGGGCTGCTCGCCCAAGTCGGAGGGTAGGCAGATAGAGCGAGTAGGTGACTGCTCGCCCAGATCAATGACAAGGACATGCTTCGGCATGGACAGAATCCGGCTTACACGGCTGTGCGTTTTTTTATCTCATGGCTAGCAAAAGCCAACCTACCTTTGCCCCCTCATTAAACTCCCTATGACTTTATTCTCCTCTCTTGGCCTCAGCCAACCCATCCTGGATGCGATTGCCGCTTTAGGTTTTTCCGAAGCGACCCCCATTCAGGCCGAAACTATTCCCGCGCTCTTGGCCGAGGAGGGACAGCGCGATATGATTGCGCTTGCACAAACCGGTACCGGAAAAACGGCCGCCTTTGGCCTTCCCTTGTTGCAATTGCTGGATGGCCAGCGCGGCGCCGCCCCCAAGAAGCCCTTGGCGTTGATCCTTTCACCCACGCGTGAACTTTGCGTTCAGATTGCGGGTGAATTGGAAAAATACGCGGCCCATATGCCTCACATCAAGATGCTGGCGGTCTACGGCGGCTCCAACATCCGCACCCAGCAAAGCGCCATGCGCAAGGGCGTGGACATCCTGGTGGCTACCCCAGGTCGCTTGATGGATTTGGCCCGTCGTGGCGACGTGAGCTTTGACGCCCTGCAAACTTTGGTACTCGACGAATCGGACGAAATGCTCAACATGGGCTTTTTGGACGACGTCAAGGAAGTGCTCGAGCAAGCTCCGGACGAAATGTTTACGTGGCTCTTTAGCGCCACGCTTCCCAAGCCCATTGAGGCCATTACTAAGGACTTCATGGAGGACCCCATTCGGGTTCAGATTGGCCAACGCAACATGGCCTCCACTCAAGTGGACCACTTTGCCTTCATGACGACGCGCGAAAACCGCTACGTCGGTCTTCGCCGCTTGATTGACAGCGCACCCGGCATGTACGCTATGATTTTCTGCACCACCAAAGTGGAAACGCAGGAAACGGCGGAAGCGTTGATTGGTGACGGCTATACGGCTGCTGCCTTGCACGGCGATTTGTCCCAGCAGCAGCGCGACCTCGTGATGCATGCGTTCCGAACGCGCCAAGTCCGCCTGCTCGTCTGTACGGACGTGGCCGCGCGTGGCATTGACGTGAAGGAAATCACCCACGTTATTCACCACCGTCTCCCCAATGACTTGGAGAGCTACAACCACCGTTCGGGCCGCACCGGTCGTGCGGGTAAGACGGGCTTGTCTTGGGCATTGGTGACCAATTCTGAGGCGCGCAAGTTGCCGCAGTTGGAGCGCGAAATCAAGCGCGAAATTCAACGTGCCCAATTCCCCTCACGCAACGACGTCGTGAAAGGCCAGCTTATGCACTTTGCTGAAAAAGTGGCCGCCCAAACCGAAGGCATGGAGCTCGTGGAAGAGCACGTAGCGTCTTTGATGCCTTTGTTCGAAGGATTGCCCGCCAAGGAATTGGTGACCAAGTTCTTGGCTGCTGAGTTTGACCTCTTATTCCGTCACTACGCGGAGCACGTAGACCTGGACCTCAACCGCCAAGAACGCAAAGGCAGAAAAGAACGCCCCGACCGCTTTCACGAAGACGGTGGAGGTCGCCACGGCGGTCGAAGCGATGAGCAGCGCTTCTGGATCAACTTAGGCAGCAAGCACGGCTTTTCGTGGCCATTGCTCAAGGATTTTGTTCGTGAAGCAGGCCGTCTAGGCGATTACGACGTCCAAGGCGTCAACGTAGGTCCTGCCCATGGCTACTTTACCGTACCCTCGGCCAAGGCCGATGATGTACGCATGGCCCTTGAGAATTCCGAATTCAATGGACAACGCGTGAAGTTGGACCCCGTCGAACACCACGTAGGACGCATGGAGCGACCCCGTGATGAGTCCGGGAACCGCATGCGCGGCCGCAGCGGTCGTCCGTTTAAGAAGGGTGGGTTTAGTGAAGGGCGGCCAGGTAGCGCTCGGCCTCCAAAGCGGCCATACAACCGGTCCCCGCGGCGGTAATCGCTTGGCGGTAGACCTTGTCCTGCACGTCGCCCGCTGCAAACACTCCAGGAATACCGGTCGCTGTGCGATCGGGCAAAGTCTGTAGGTAGCCGGTGGCGTCCATGTTCAGTTGACCTTTGAAAATATCCGTATTGGGCTTGTGGCCAATGGCGACAAAGAAGCCCTTTGCGGGAATCACTTCTTCCGCACCGGTCTGCGTGTTGCGCACTTTCACGCCTTCCACGCTCTGACCGCCGATGAGTTCGACCGTTTCCGTATTCCACCGAACGTCAATATTCGACGTCTCCAGAACGCGGTTTTGCATGGCCTTGGAGGCACGCATCTCGTCGCGACGGACCAAAAGCGTCACTTTGGGACATAGTTTGGCCAAATAGGTAGCCTCTTCCGCAGCCGTATCGCCACCGCCTACAATGACCACTTCCTGGCCCTTGTAGAAAAATCCATCGCAAACGGCACAGGCACTCACGCCAAATCCCATGAACTTCTCTTCGGAGGGAAGGCCCAAATACTGGGCAGAGGCTCCTGTTGAAATGATCACGGTGCGGGCTTGAACTTCCGTCGTCTCGTCAATCGTCAAGGTGTGCCATCCACCTTCTTCCTTAGAGAAGTCTACTTTGGTCACGAGGCCCCAACGAACCTCGGTACCGAAGCGTTCCGCTTGGTTCTTCAGGTCTTCCATTAATGCATTGCCATCGACGCCCTGGGGGTAGCCGGGGAAGTTGTCCACTTCGGTCGTGGTCGTCAACTGACCGCCGGGCTGCAAGCCCACATACATGACAGGATTTAAATCCGCGCGTGACGCGTAGATAGCAGCGGTATAGCCGGCGGGGCCAGAGCCGATGATGATGCATTCGTGTTGTTCCATAGTGCAGCAAAAATAGGGTGTGAAGTCCCGATAAATGTGACCTAAGCGTGGTGTAAACTTTCTGGCTTTTGCATATCTTTGCCGCCCTCCTCGGGATGTAGCTCAGGTGGTAGAGTACACGTCTGGGGGGCGTGTGGTCGCACGTTCGAATCGTGTCATCCCGACCAAGGACCCCTAAAACCCGTATGTTTCATGCGGGTTTTTTTATGCTCAGAGCGTCCAAATGCCCTTTGGTTTTGACCCCTTTTTTTAGAGGAATCCTTGAAAAATGCCGAAAAGGGTAGTCTTGACTCGAAGGCCATTTAGGTGGCCTTTTTGCTTGAATGTTTAAACACTTAAATATTCAATATTTTAAATTGTTTAAAATGAGCATTTTAGGTGCTTGCAAAAACTTTTACACGAAGTTTTTAACAAGGCCTTGCATGCTGCAATAGATAAAGTACTTTCATAAAGCACAACGGCAGAAGGCAACGGCCACTGTCGGTTCGAGGGTGCGAAAGGGCCCAAGAATGTGTCTCACACACAGGGACTTACCTGGAGGTTAATGTACCAAAAGATAAGAAACTGAGCGCAAGCGACCTCCTTCGGGAGTGGGTGTGAGGCTGATCTGAAGAATCTTGAGCAATCAAGAGGACGTATGAGAGACCGCAAGGAATCTCCAGGGCCGCAAGGACCTGAACAGGAACCCGCTTGCGGGAACCGACCCGAGCCGCTCGCGGCGAGGGGTAGTAAAACAGATCAGCGGGTGGAAGAGTGCTCCTCGGAGCACTCAAGAAACCGACCCAGAGAAAGAGGCCTCGGCCGCTCTCTCTGCCTGCAAAGGAACCCACGTTGGCTGCAAAGAAAGCGTGTGGAACCCCTGGATCGCCAGGCCGCCAACGGAGTATGGTGGAGCGCAGCGCCAACGCGCAACGAGGTCTTGGGACAGAGGCCAAACCGACTGCCACCGCGGTATGAGGTTTTGCGAGACGGCGAAATCCAGCTGGGACGAGCGATGAAACAGGCGCTGCAAGTACAGAGACTATCTGGAAATCTCACTGGGAGACCGCCCTAAGGGGCGTCATACACCGGGAAACCGGACATGAGAGGGCGATTCCTACGGGGGTCGCCCTTGTCTTTTATACCTGGATTTTATGGGGTAGGGCTGTGCTGCCTTCCGGGTGAGATTCCCTTGTACACTTCGTTAGAGCGATCCCAAAACCAGCGCTGCGGCCTTTTTTCCAGCTTCGGGGGACAGGGCCACCCCCATACCGCCCATACGCGCTACGATGGTGGTACCCTCACCAGATTCTAGTATCGGCATTTTGCTTCCACTGGGTGCAAATGCCATGGTGCCGGCCCAGCGGTCGGTGATTTCAACGGCTTGGCCAGGCAGCAGTACGGTTCGGAGGTAGTCCTCCAGGTAGTCCTGGATCTGGGGGGTCGTTTCACCCGACAGGGTTTCTTCCTCCTGGCGGAAGGCATTTCGGCCTCCCCCAAGGAGTAGACAATCCCCCAAATTCCGGAAATAGAGGTAGCCCTCATCCGCATGGTAGGTACCGCGGTACGGTAAATTGGCGATAGGTTGAGTCAATAAAACTTGCCCTCGGCCAGGGAGTATATCCGTTCGGTTTACGAGCGCCCCAGTCCAGGCATTGGTGGCGAGCACCACATGCTGGGCGCGTAGGAGACCCTGAGTCGTTGGAAGGCTCCAGGTAGGGCCGTCCTTCCGCCATTCCGATTGATTTGGGATGGCCACACCGCTGATACATATACCACCCAGCGCAGTGACGGCGGATTTTAAGGCCTGGTGCGCCATACCTGCATGCAAACCAGCTTCGTGTTCGATGGAAATACAGCCCAAAAGTGTGGAAATCGGGGGCGCGACTTCCTGGTAGACGGTTCCGGGAATTCCGGCCTGGGAAGCCAACGCATTCAAGCGGTCGAGGTTGTGCAGAACGGCCTCCCAGTCTTGGGTTTGGGTCGTATGGAAGATTTCATAGCCTTTCCCCGGCTGCCAGCCCAAATCCCCCTCTCCAAATTGAGAGCGCCAGGCTCGGAGTCCTTCGTAACGCCACGTTAAGCGCGCAAGCAGGTCCTCCTGGGACTCGTGGCGCAAATCATCGAGCAGTTCGGTGGGGCTCCCAAAACAGGCAAATCCTGCGTTGCGGGTGCTTGCCTCAGCTTGTCCACTGGGGAGCTGCTCCACGATGGCGAGTCGCAGGGTAGGGGACTGGCGCATGAGGTGGAAAGCCGTCCACAAACCTACCATGCCGCCACCAACCACGAGGACGTCGAAGTGCCCGAGCGTTCGGTTCGTTTCCCAGTACGAAGCGGTACGTTGCAACATTCTGAAGTGAAGTGGGTTAAATTTTAATGAAACTTCAATTTTTGGGCATCTTATTTGCTCTGAATTGAGAACTTTGCAATCCAATACCAAATCAAGATGCGCGTAGAATTTTCTCCGGATGAATTTAAGGTGGCTTTGGCGACTTCCGTGGTCGTTTTTGGCTTTGATGGGGAAAATCTGAAAACCCTGGTCGCACAGAAGAAAGGTCAGCCCTATGAAGGCGCATGGATCATTCCTTCCTGCGTGGTGAAGGCGGATGAAAACCCTGAGCACGTCGCCAAGGAGCTCTTGGTTCGTGCGACGGGGCAGCAGGAATGGCTTTTGGAAAAACTCAACGTTTTTGCAGATCCCTACCGAAACCCCGTGGGCCGCGTCGTCAACATCGCCTACTACTGCACGGTGCGTCTGGACGATGCCCTCGCCAACAATCTACAGCGCGAGGGATACAGCTGGGTTCCTGCGAGCGATGTTCCCACCCTGGCCTACGACCACAACGAAATTATGGAGTATGCCCGCGAGCGCTTCAAGCGCCGCGTAAAGCGCCGTCCCATTGGCTTTAGCCTGTTGCCGGCCGAATTCACCTTGAACAACATCCAGCGCCTCTACGAGTGTGCGTTGGGCAAGCGCTTTGACAAGCGCAACTTCCGCCGAAAGCTCCTCAAGTCGCAGCTCCTCATTGAAACGGACAACTTTATCCGTTCGTCGGAGCGGGCCAAACGTCCCTCGCGTCTCTACAAATTCAACGAGAAGAAGTACCGCACCCTTTCCTTGAAAGGCTACGACTTCGTCTATCAATAAGCGTTTCTAAACGTTTAAAAAGCACGAAGGGCGCCCCAACGGGGCGCCCTTCGCATGTGTATTCGGTCCGATTAGTGGATGCCCTTCATGAGCTTGCGCAACAGAGGCGTCAAGGCAAACATGAGCAAGGCGCCCGCAGCGGCCGTGATCGTCAAGAAGACGAAGAGGTTCATGCCAGGGAAGATTTTCTCCAGCAAAGACTCCATGATGCCCGCCATGTAATTGGCCAAAGCCATAGAGGCAAACCAAAGGCCCATCATGACGGATACAATTTTGGGCGGTGCCAATTTGGTGATCATGGACAGGCCGATGGGAGAAAGGCAGAGTTCGCCAAAGGTGTGGAGGACATATACCCCAACCAACCATAGGGGGCTCACCAATGCGTCGCCCTCAGCGGCAAAGCTGGCCAAAGACATGACCACGAAGCCCAAGGAGAGCAAAGCGAGGCCCAAGCCAAATTTGGCCGGAGTAGATGGGTTGCGGTTGCGCGTGGCCAATGTCACCCAGAAGGAGGCAAAGACAGGGGCAAAGATGAAGATGGCCAGTGCGTTGATGGACTGGAAAAGCGATGCGGCGACTTCGTAACCGAAGATGTTTCGGTTTGTTTCCTCCGCAGCGAAGAGGTTAAACGTTCCACCCGCTTGCTCAAAGCCGCTCCAAAAGAAGATGTTGGCGACGGCGAAGATAAGGATGGCACCGACGCGTGACCACTGTTCGGAACCGCTGGTACCATTGTAGATCACATAGCCCAATCCGAGCAAGCCGATCACACCGACCGTTTGGATAATGGTGGACATGGCGCTCTCCGAAATGGCTGCTTGAAGGGCCAAGAAGCCGTACACAACGGCAAAGCTGGCCGCGATGTAGCCGGCAATGACGCCAAAGTCCTTGCCGACAAGGCGTGCTTCGCCCGTTCGGCCAGGAGGCATGCCTTGTCCTTCCAGTTTGGTTTCTTCAAAGTAGAACCAGATACATGCGAGCAACATGCCCACGCCGGCAGCACCAAAGCCCCATTTCCAACCCACTTGCTCACCCAAGGTGCCGCAAATGATAGGAGCCAAGAAAGCGCCGAGGTTGATGCCCATGTAGAAGATGGTGAATGCCGAATCTTTTCGTGGATCGTTGTCTTCGTACAAGGTGCCAACAATGGTCGAAATATTGGGTTTGAAGAAACCGTTACCGACCATCAAGAGGCCCAAGCCCATGTAGAACAGGAATTCGCGCTGGCCCGCATCCGCCATATAGATGTGCGAGGCGGCCAAGGCAAACTGACCGAGTGCCATCAGTACGCCGCCTGTGTAAATGGCGCGGCGCTGGCCCAAAATCTTGTCGGCCAACATGCCGCCCACGATGGGGGTCAAATAGACCAAACCCGTGAAGATGCCATAGATCTCGAGGGCAGATGCACGCTCGAAACCGAAGCCTCCTTTGGCGTATTCGGTGGTTAAGTACAAAACGAGCAGGGCGCGCATGCCGTAGTAGCTGAAGCGCTCCCACATCTCTGTGAAGAAGAGCGAATAGAGGCCCCGAGGGTGGGTCATTTTTTCGGTCGTTGCCATGTGAAAGAAGGGTTCTTAGTTAACGTGTGTGTTTAGGTTCGGGAAGATAGTGGAAAAATGGCTTGAGTGCTCAGGCTTCGCCTTCGCGCTAGAAAGCTAGAGAGCACGTGCTGCGCACTGTGGCTAGAGGGCACGCGCTTTGCGCTGTAGCCTTTTCGCTTAAACGTTTAATCTCTTTTACCCTTAAACCTTGTGGTGGACCTTCGCTGCGCGCTGGGACTTTCCGTTGATTTGCCAAGCTCTAGCCCTCTAGCCCTCTAGCCCTCTAGCCCTCTAGCCCTC
>CAXRFY010000045.1:0-3772 GCA_964229925.1 Schleiferiaceae bacterium | reverse complement strand
GTTGATCAAACCAATCTTACCCATGTAGCAGTTGGCCACTTGGTAACGGGTCAAGTCAATGGGGTGGTCGGTGGTCATCTTCTCGTACACGTTGGGGTGCGTCTTGCCGTGCTTGGTAGCCAAGTAGCCTCCGTTGTTGGTGGGCAACTTCTGCTTGATGATGTCGGATTGAATAGTAACGCCCAGGTGGTTGGCTTGGCCGGTCAAGTCTGCAGAGGTGTGGTAGTCCACGCCGTCTTGCTTGAAGCCGTTGTTGCGGGTGTAGCACCACAGGATGGTGGCCATGCCCAATTCACGCGCACGCTCAAAAGCTTCAGCGACTTCCAACAACTGGCGGCGCGATTCTTGTGCACCGAAGTACACAGTCGCTCCAATAGCCGCTGCGCCCATGTTCCAAGCGTCTTCTACAGAACCGTACATCGTCTGATCGTACTGGTTGGGGTAGGACAGGAACTCGTTGTGGTTGATTTTCACCACGAAAGGAATCTTGTGGGCGTACTTGCGGCTGACAGAGGCCAAAACACCAAACGTAGAGGCTACCGCATTGCACTCTGCCTCAATGGCGAGCTTCACGATGTTCTCGGGATCGAAGTACAAAGGGTTCGGAGCGAAACTAGCGCCAGCGCTGTGCTCAATTCCCTGGTCAATGGGCAGGATGCTCATGTATCCTGTGTTGGCCAAACGACCGGTTCCATACAACTGCTGCAGGCTGCGCAACGTAGGTATGTTGCGGTTGCTGTCCTTGAATTGCTCGTCCACAAAGTTGCCGGAAGGCAAGTGGAGGCTTTCTTTGGGGATTGCGGTTGCTTTGTGGTTGAGGAGGTACTCGGCTTGATCGCCGAGAAGGGAAATCACGTGCTCTGAGGCCATGGTCTAACTTTTTAAAACAGACGAAGTGCAAACCTACTCCTTTTCTTTCACTTAACCGTCCAAAAATTCCCCCAAAAAGGTCCTCAAAAGGGCATGCCGAGGCCAAAGTTTAAGGTGCTGCGCTGGGCCCATTCGCTCGGAAGCCACCAGGGTTGATTTCCAAGGCGGCGGGGGTCGTAGACCTGAAGGCCCCAGTCTACGCGGATGACAAAGAAGTCCAAATCGTAGCGAATGCCCAGGCCGGCGTCCCAGGCGGTTTGCGCCAAGAAGGTACCCGGGCGGAATTGAATGCGCTCCTGAATAGCGGGATTTTGGAGTAGGGTGCTGGCGGGGTCTTGGAGGTTTCGGGCCAAGAGCCAGGTGTTGCCAACGTCCGTGAAAAGGGCCGCAGAGAGGGCGCCTGAAACGGGGAAACGGTATTCGGACTGAAAAAGGAGTTTACGCGTTCCAGAACCCAGGTAGCCCGTGCTGTCGAAGACGGCCAAAGGCAAGGCGCCGGGGCCTAGGCGAAAGTTGAGCCAGCCGCGGAGGTCGTTGCTGCCGCCCGCAAAGAAGGCGCGTTCAAAAGGCGGGAGGCCGGGGGTGTTTTTGAGCGTGAAGAGTTCGCCGGCCATAGCTCGGAAGGCCCAATCGCGGTTTTTGGTGCCGCGTCGGAGCCAGCGCAAGTCCACCTTTGCACGCACGTAGTGGGCATAGGGGACGCCGGCTATGGTTCGGACGTCTGCGCCCCCGGGATAGAGGCTACGGGCGAGAACATCGGTGAGGATGCCGGAGGTTTCAAAGCCCCATTCGGCCCGGCGCTCCCATCGGCCCGAACGCTTAAAGGGCTGCACCAATCGAACCCGCGGTCCAATCAGGAAGACGTCTTGGAAGCCCGACTTGATGGAAAGTGCTTGGTAAAAGCTGCTGTCTACTTGGCGGAGGTCAATGTAGGTGAGATCGATGGGGCTGATGTCCCATTGGTAGCCTTTGGCCGTGGTGAATTGGTACTGCAAGGCACTTCCCAGAGCGAGGCGGTCAAATTCGGCGCGGTACTGCCGGCCCACGGAGGCGCTCAAGCGGGTACTTGCCGCTGAAACGGGCGCATCCTTCCACCCCCAGAGTCCCGGCCATTGAATCCCGGTTTCCAAATCCAAAAAATAGGTATTGAACAGGGTGGAGGTATCTGCGAGTTGGGCACCCACGCCGCCGGAGAGCGTCACATTTACATGCTCTAAACCGCCAAAGGGGTTGTGGTCAAAGAGCTCTAGGCTGGATTGTACGCCGTAAATGCCCGACAAAGCCGTGCTTTCCCCTTTCCACGTGAGGCCTACGCGCTGGGCCGGCACGAGCTGTAGCGTGGCATTCAGGGAGTCTTGCGCCATGGCGAACTGCCAGCGACCCGATTGAACCGCCGGTATGGCGCGCAGGCGCTGCGTGCTTTTCGTGACGGCGGAAGCTTGGAAGGGTTTGCCGCTGGGAATCCAAGGGAGGCGTTCGATGCCGGTGGGCGAGAGGGAGAAGGATTCGGGCCATTGGCCGCGCGCTTCGCGAATGACCCAAACGCGGTGCGGCTCTTCTACGGTGCCGTATTCGCTGTTTCGGATCCAGTTGTCCAGGCGGACCGTCACGATGGCCGAATAGGGATGCCCCAAGGTGTCTACGTCAAAGTGAACCGCCTCGGGTCCAAAGGTGTAGAAGCCCTTTTCTTGCAGGTAGCTCGCAATGCGGCGACGCTCTTCGTCGAGCTGCTCCATGCGAAGTAGATACTTGCCATTGGCTAAGCTTGAACTCGCTCGAACTTCTTCTAGGAAAGCATCTACACCTGGGCCCATGCTCACATAGTACAGTTGACCCAAACGAGTAGGTGTACCACGGTCAATCGTATAGGTCAAGGTCGCACCTCGGCGCGTTTCTTTCAAGTCATAGGAAACGTTTGCATAGAAGTAACCGTCCTGCTTCAAGCGCAGGGTCAGCTGCGCTACATCTTGGGCCGCAAGATTGGAGTCCCAAACAGCAGGACGCTCTCCAATGCGCCGCAACCAGTTGGCATAGCCGGAGGTCTGTCCCGGCCTCGCTTGCACATACAGCCAAGCATAGGGAAAGGTGCCGAACACGTTGGTGTTCGGGCGGAGCTGAAGCACCTCTGATAGGGCTTCGTCGTCGGTGCGTTTGTCGTCTAAAGTCACGTGAACCTCGCGGATCCACGGCTCGTCCAACTGCTGCTGCAGCTGGCAAGATCCAAGCAAAAGGGCCAAAAGGCTGACCGCGAGCAGAGACGGTTTACGCGCCATGCAACTGGGCAATCATACCAATGGGGTCCGGGGCCTTGAATACGGCATTGCCCGCGACCAGGACGTCCGCTCCAGCCGCTTTGAGATCAGCGGCATTTTGGGCATTGACCCCTCCGTCAATTTCAATTTTGGCTGAGCTTCCCGCCTCATCGAGCATGTGGCGCAGTTGGCGCACTTTCTCGTACGTCTGTGGGATGAAGGACTGACCGCCAAACCCGGGATTTACACTCATGATGCAGAAGAGGTCCGCGTCGTGGAGCACTTCGGAAACGGCCGAAACGGGCGTGTGAGGGTTCAGGGCTACACCGGCGAGCATGCCTTCAGCGCGAATGGCCTGCAAGGTGCGGTGCAAATGCGTCGATGCCTCAATGTGCACGGTCAGGACGTGTGCGCCAGCCGCTTTGAATTCTTGGATGTAGCGTTCGGGCTGCACAATCATTAAGTGAACGTCCAGGGGCTTTTTAGCATGGCGGTGGATCGCTTCCACTACCGGCAGGCCAAAGGAGAGGTTGGGTACAAAAACGCCGTCCATAATGTCTACGTGGAACCAAGCTGCCTCGCTGGCATTGATCATCTCCACATCGCGTTGGAGGTTGGCAAAATCGGCGGAGAGGACAGAGGGAGCAATC
>CAXRFY010000044.1:0-4802 GCA_964229925.1 Schleiferiaceae bacterium | reverse complement strand
CCGCCGATTTGCATTTCGCCTTTGGCGTTCTTGATGACTTGGCGCTCGTTGGCGACGATGCCTACCGCCCAGCCGTCGATGCGCGCATAGGTGGTAATCAGCGTTTTGCCGTAGTCCGCTTTGTATTCGAGCAGGGAGCCTTCATCGACCAAACAGGCCAAAAGGTCCCGCATCGCATAGGGCTTCGCGTCTACCGGCATGCGCTTGTAGAGCTCCTCCGCAGGGAAGGCCGGCTCCAGGGATTCCCCTCGATCGAAGCCCGCTTGGGGTCGCTCGCCGAGTTTGTCCACTAATCCGCGCATGAGCTTGACCGCTTCCGCATCGTCTTTGGCTTTGTAGTCCGCCACCCCACTGATGGAGGTATGCGTATCCGCACCGCCCAAGGTTTCGTTGTCAATGTCTTCGCCGATGGCCGCTTTCACGAGGTAGCTCCCGGCCAAGAAGATGCTGCCGGTCCCCTCCACGATGATGGCTTCGTCGCTCATGATGGGGAGGTAGGCCCCACCCGCCACGCAGGAACCCATGACGGCTGCGAGTTGGGGGATGCCCAGGCTGCTCATCACGGCGTTGTTGCGGAAGATGCGCCCAAAGTGCTCTTTGTCGGGGAAGATTTCGTCCTGCATGGGTAGATAGACCCCGGCCGAATCCACCAAGTACAAGATGGGCACCTTGTTCTCCATGGCGATGTCTTGCGCCCGAAGGTTCTTCTTGCCCGTCATGGGGAACCAGGCGCCTGCCTTCACGGTGGGATCGTTGGCGACCACGACGCAGAGGCGCTCTTGAATGCGGCCAAGGACCACCACGACTCCCGCTGAGGGGGCCCCGCCGTGCTCTTCGTACATGCCGTCCGCGGCAAATGCGCCTATTTCGAGGCTTGGAGCACCCGGATCTAGGAGGGCTTTGACGCGTTCGCGGGCCGACCACTTGCCTTGTTCGGCGAGTTTGGCCAGACGTTTCTTACCCCCTCCAAGGTGAATTTCACCGAGGCGGCGGCGGGTTTCAGCCACGAGCAGCTTGAGCGCGTCCGCGTTTTTTTCTTGAGCGAGAGACATGAAGGTTCAGACGTTTGTCCTACGAAGATGGGGCATCTTCCCCTTCCGTTGGTTCATTGTAGAGGAACCATTCGGCGGATTTAATCCAAATTTGACCTTCTGGGGCCGGATCGGAAAGGAAAAGAACCATGCGCAATCCCCCGGGAATTTCCTGGACGAAGAGGGCGTCGGGAACGTCGTCGTCCATGAGGTAGCCGGACCAGTAGAGTTCGGGCACGCAGTGGTAGACGCTGTCCACCAATTGGGCACCGATGCTCTGGCTTAGGGCGATTTCCGCATCGGATTTTTGGTTCCGAACCTGCAATTCATAATCCTTCAAGCCGCCGCATTTGCCCGGGCCCGTCACAGCGCCCGTCGCCAGGAGCACGTACATCCAGGATCCGTTGGGGCGGTCAAAGGTTTCGGCCGTACCTGGAAAGAGGGTTGGTATGTCGTTCACATAGGACAGCGCTCCGTTGTACCAGGCCCGAACCGTATCCAGCGGAACGGGGCTCCCAAAGAGGAAGTGGAAGCCTTGATCTCGGTTGGTTTGGATGTCAAATTCCAGTGCGCCCGGCTGGCTCTGGAATTGGCTGAGGAGGACTTTAGGCTTGACTTGGGCCAAACTCCAATGGCCGTCGTCGTTGGCCATAACGCCGTACCACATCAGGCTCAAGTCGAGCTGGCGGACATCGCCTGTATAGTTGAAGGCCTCGGTGGCAATTTGGTAGCGGCGAGCCTTGATTTGGGCGATGCGCTTGCGCTCCTCCCCTGCTTTTCCGCCTTCTTCGAGCCAAACGATGAGCGAATCCCGGGAGTAGCCCTGGGGATGGCGATGTACGACAGCGACCAGGCTGTCGCGGGGCCATTCATACTTCCAAGCGACCCACAAGAGCCGAATGAGTTGGTTTTGGCTCAATTGATCCCAGCGCTCCTTGGTATCCGCCAAAATCGCCGCCGTGTCCACCGCAGGGGCTAAGGTGGCGGGCAAGGTCCGTGCGGGAATAGGCGGATTTTGCGGAGGCTGGCTCGCCACCGGCACGGCGACATGGGCCGGAAGTTCGGCCTGGCCATAGACCCCCCCGAAGGCCAAAAGGCCCAGCAGCGTCAGTGTATGGGGGAGGTGCCTCATTTGGCGGCTTTGCGCTTGCGGAAGTAGTCCCAGCCGTAGTAGAGGGCCACCAAGAGCACGAAGGGCCAGAGGTAGCTCGTAGGCTGGCCATCGCCGTGGACGACGGTGAAGAAGCGCTCCCAGCGTTTGGACGAAAGGAAGCCTTCAATAAACTGGTCGCTGGAGAAGAAGATGAAGATGGGCTTGCCCACGATGTGGTCTTCCGGTACAAAACCCCAGTAGCGGCTGTCCCAAGAGTTGTGGCGGTTGTCGCCCATCATCCAGTAGTAATCCATGGCAAAGGTGTAGCTCGAGGCCGCTTCGCCGTCCAGGTAGTACACGCCGTCGCGCAGTTCGAGCTCGTGGCCTTCGTATTCGCGGATGGCGCGGCCGTAGGTGAGGACCGTTTGGTAGTTCAGTTCCACCGATTGGCCCTTAGCGGGTATCCAAATGGGACCGTAGTTGTCGCGTGAATACGGGAAGACGGTGCTGTCCTGGTGCCCGTCCGGGTTGGGGAACATGACGCCAGGGGCCACGGCATTGTCGTTGTACCAAACGATGGCCGGGGGCGTGCCTTCGGGGAAGACATTGTCGCCCGGGCTGTTCATCACCACGATGGTATCAATATTGGGCTGCGCGGAGAAAGCGGCCAGCATCTCTTGGGAGATGGTGATGAAGTATTCGGTCTCCGTGATCTGGATGACGTCCGACAGATTTTGGTTGTTGATCAGGCGGTTGTCCAGGTAATTGATGTCAAAATTGCGCTTGAGGGCGGCGGGATTGAAGCCTTGGCCGTTGGTCCGAACGTAGTAACTCCACTGCGGGTTGCTGCGATCGCCAAACGTCTGCGCCTCCCCGTTGGTGTAGACCTGGCGGTCCACAATTTTCAGCGTATCCCCCGGGGTTCCTACGCATTGCTTCACGTAGTTTTCCTTTTTGTCGACCGGGCGGTCCGGATCTGCGGGGAAGTTGAAGACGACGGCATCGCCCTTTTTGGGCTGCGTCCAACCGGGAATGCGCACATAAGGCAGTTCAATCCAGTTTAAATAGCTCGCTATCTGCGTGTAGGGGATGAGGTTGTGCATCAAGGGGATGCTGAGCGGCGTATTGGGCAAGCGCAGACCGTAGTGAATCTTGCTTACCACGAGGTAGTCCCCCACCATGAGGGTCTTTTCCATGGAGCCGGTGGGGATGTTGTAGGCCTCGAAGGTGGTCATTCGGATCGAGCCAGCCGCCACAACGGCAAATAGAATGTGGTTGACGGTGGCGGGCATGCGGCGGCGGATTTCGGCGTCGTCGCGGGTGCCGGGCTTCAATTCGGCCGAATAGTTCAAGTAGCCCACATAGAGGCCTAACGTGGCGACACTCAAGAGGATGTGCTTGTTCTCCCGAAAGCCGTGCATGTGCAGCAATTCGTACGTCAAGATGAGCGACATGACGTTGTCCACGACGGGGATGTAGCTCAAGAAAGTCCACCAGCGGGGGCGGTCGGCGAGCTGCGTCAAGACGTAGGTGCGGTAAACAGGGACCCAAGCCGACCAGGCGGGTTTGCCGTTGGCGGTAAAAAATTTCCAGGTGATCAACGAACTGTAGACGTTGAGAACCAGGTAGTAAAGTAAAAAGTCGAGCATTTGAGTCGATTTTGGAGCTTGAAGCGGGATGCGGCCCGGGTGGGCGCGCAGAATCCTGCTAAGTTGAGCAAAAATAAGGCCGGAACCGCCGGCCAATGCCAAATGCATTCGGTACCTTTGTGGTATGGAAATTCAACGCGTTCCCGTCAGTGTTTATGCGGAAATGACCCCCAACCCCGCGGTCATGAAGTTTGTCGCCAACAAAATGGTGGTGGACCTTGACCACGTGGAATTTCACAACATTGAAGAAGCGGCCATTTCGCCCTTGGCTACAGAGCTCTTCCACTTCCCCTTTGTTAAGGAGGTCTTTATGTCGAGCAATTTTATCGCCATCCAGAAGTACAACGTGGTGGAATGGGAGACCGTCACGCAGGAAATTCGCCAGTTCTTGCTGGACTACCTGCAAGCCGGCAAGCCCGTTCTGACCGGCACCCCACCCGTGAAGCAGGCGGAAGCCTCCACCGACGATACCAGCGCAGAGACCGCTCCAACGGAATTGGGGGAAATTGAATCCCGCATCGTGGAGATCCTGGACGAATTTGTAAAGCCTGCCGTCGCCCAAGACGGTGGCAACATCGCCTTTGTCGCCTACGAGAACAAAGTGGTAAAAGTGCAGCTTCAAGGCGCTTGCGCGGGCTGCCCCAGCTCAACCCTGACCCTTCAGCAAGGCATCAAGAACATCTTGCAGCGCATGCTGCCCACCTTGGTGGAAGACGTCGTTCCGGTCTAACTTTCTGGGACTATGCCAACCATTCTCCCTGTCCAAGGCCATACTCCACACATTCCCGACAGCTGCTTTCTAGCGCCTACCGCCACCGTGGTGGGGGACGTGCAGATGGGCGAGGAATGTTCGGTCTGGTTTAACGCCGTGGTGCGCGGCGACGTCCACTTTATCCGAATGGGCCACCGCGTCAACGTCCAAGACAACGCGGTCATCCACTGCACCTACCAAAAGTTCCCCACGACCATCGGCAATAACGTGAGCATTGGCCACAACGCCATTGTCCACGGGTGCACCCTGCACGACAA
>CAXRFY010000043.1:0-2807 GCA_964229925.1 Schleiferiaceae bacterium | reverse complement strand
GCGGCCTGGGTAGCGGCTGACCCTAAGCGTCAAGCCAAGTACGGTGAGACGTTGAAGCTCATGCAGACCTACTACCGCGCCACGGACCCCACGGTGAAGAACCAGGTTTATTTGATGGAGGCGGTCATTCGCGGTCCTTCGCCTGTTCTATTTGCATATCGTACAGGAAGACTTTTGGAAAAAGCGGAAGATACTCGTGCGTGGGAAAACTTGAGAGGCCGTGTAGCAGAGTTGGGCGAAGAGTTCTTTGAAGAATTTGTTGCAGAGGTAGACAGAGACCTTATTGGACAACTTTGGACTTTGTACTTGAAGGAAGTTCCAGTAGAGCAAATCCCCGACTTTATTAAAAATGCGTTCGTTGAATATGGAGATATGGAGACCTATGCAGAATACTGCTATTCCAATTCTATATTTTTTAATAAAGATCGTTTTTTCCAATTCATGGCCGAGCCGGACACATCTATATTAATGTTGGATCCAATGTATAAAGCCGCCATGGGTTTCCGTGAGGCCTACTTCGGCGGTCAAGACCCTGAATTGGCCGAAATGGAAGGCAAAGCCTACCGTTTGTGGACCGCCGGTGTGCGCGAAATGTTGCCCAACGAAGATTGGTCTCCAGATGCCAACAGCACGATGCGTATGACGTTCGGTAAGGTGGGTTCATACGAGCCTAAGGATGGCGTGACCTACAACTACTACACGACGCTGGACGGCGTGATGCAGAAGGAAGACGCGACCAACCCGGAGTTTGAGGTGCCCCAGCGTTTGAAGGATTTGTACAACGCCAAGGACTACGGCCAGTACGCGGACGCCAACGGCAAATTGCCGGTAGGCTTGATTACGGACAACGACATCACGGGCGGTAACTCTGGCTCTCCCTTGATCAACGGCAAAGGCGAGTTGATTGGTGTGGCCTTTGACGGCAACTGGGAGGCGATGTCTGGCGACATCTTCTTCGAAGACGAGCTTCAGCGCACCATCAGTGTGGACATTCGCTACGTCTTGTTCATTGTGGATAAGTACGCAGGGGCACGCCACTTGGTGGATGAGATGACCCTCCACTTCTAAAGAAGCGCTCAGCGATTCTTTGAAAGACAAAGCGGCCCTCCGGAAACGGGGGGCCGTTTTTTTTGCTCCCCGGACACACGGAAATTACCTTAGAGTCGTTATACCCCCGCACACCAAACTTTTTACGTCATGCTCCATCTTGGACCAAAGGGCCTGGAAGAGGCCTACCAAACCAACCCCGAACAGTTTAAATCAGACTTTGAGGCCGCGGGTCTCACCCGCTCCAAAGATCCCCTGGCCTTGGCCTGGACCTACCGCTTAGGTCTTGAGCCTGAGACCGCAGCCTCGCCCACCTTGGGCAATGGCACGCTCTGGTTTACGATTGCCATGACCTTTACGGCCTTTTTCTTTTTCCGCATCCCAGAGTGGTCGGGTTCCCCTGACTCCGAGTGGTTCCTTCCCTACATCGCTCCTGTTTTCTTCGTGCCCTTGATGGCCTACCACACGACGGTGCAGAAGGCCTGGGGCAGCATGCGCGCTTTCTGGTCTTTGGTGCTGGGCTTGCTCGCCTTGAACGTGGTTGCGGACGTCTACTGGGGCATCTGGGACTATCCCAGCTACGAATGGGTGTTTGACCGAGAAACGGGTCAGCAAGTCTATCAAATTCTGGAGGACCCCTTTGCCTTGGCGCGCCAAACGCAAGCGCTCTTCCAAATCCACCTTCCGCTTCTGCTCTGGGGGCTATTGGGCTTTTTGTATACCAAACTTTACGTCGGCGAGGCGCGGGTGGACTTTGTGCGGCATTCGGTCCAAGTGGGCCTCTTCGCCTTCATTGTGGGCCTCGCTGGAGGCGCGCTCATGGGTTTGACGGCCGGCTTGCTAAGCCTGTTGGACTTCCCCGAATCCTTCTTTGAAAACCTTGCCATTTGGGGCCTTTGCGGCCTTCCCTTCTTTGGCCACTACCTCTGGGTGACCAACAAGCAAGTGCTGGAAAAAATCCTTCCCACCTTGGCGCGCATCTTCATCCCTTTGTTCCTCCTCGTGGTGGCCATTTTCCTGGTGACCTACGTGGGCCAGGGCATCGAGGAGCTACGCAGCAACCGCGAGCAGCTCTTCATCTTCAACCTCCTGCTCATATTGGTGATTGGTTTGGTCATGATGCATTACGCGTTTGACGAAGACAAGCATCCAGCAATCACCTTTGGCGTGGGGGCCTTGGTGGCCCTGACCTTGGTGGCGGACGGCATTGGGCTTTGGGCCATCGGGTCCCGAATGCTCGACTACGGCCTCACGCCCAACCGCATCACCGTGCTCTTCGGGAACCTCATTTTTGCCGTGGCTTTAACGGGCGTTCTTGTGGCCATCCTGCGCGCCAAGAACGGAGCTGCAGCGCCGGTACGAAGTGTGCTGAACACCATGCTGCCCGTTTTTGTCGGATGGACCTTGGTGGTGGTTCTGGTCTTCCCCGCCCTGTATGGACGCTACGACCATGCGGCGAGAGCGGCCTTTATCAAAGAGCATCCTCGGAAGAGCTTTTCTTCCTCTGATGTGTCGGAAGCCACAGTCGACGAAGTAGAGCCTGCCGTCGCGACGGAATCGGACGAGGAATAAGGCGCTAGCGAAAAACTTAGGAGAGCTTTTTCAAGGCGGCCTGGAGCTCCGCGTCGCTCTTGAAGCTCAGGGTGATGGTACCGCTGCCATTCGCCTTCTGGACCACTTTGGCGGGCAATCCCGTTTTCTGCTGAAGCGCAGCCGCGGCAGGGTGCGCTGTGGGGGCTGCGGCGGGTGCCGTTTTTGGG
>CAXRFY010000042.1:0-3367 GCA_964229925.1 Schleiferiaceae bacterium | reverse complement strand
GAATCGTTGAAATCGCCCAGCCAAATCAGAGGGGGCTGTTCGCCCGTCGAAGCCCAGGCGAGGAGCTGGTCTACTTGCTGGGCCCGAATCTTGGCCGTGCGCGTCAATTTGTAGGCGGAGCTAAAAACGGAGGTAGAAATGCCCGCTGAATCGGTTTCCGCCTCCGCTTCACGCGTAACAAAGGTGGTCGTCACCAAATGGATGTTGACTACGCGCACCAGGCCTTTCGGGGTTTGGATATCCGCCCAGACAAAGCCGCGGTGGCCGGGGTAGCTGGCCTCAAAGGCCTCAAAGTTCCACTGCTGGATGGGGTACTTGGAGAAGATTTGCAAGCCTTGGTCTTCATGCGGCGTCGAATAAGGGTACCACGCTTCGAGGCTGCGCTGGGGGCCCGAATTCAATCGGTTTTCCTGAATGGCTAAAATATCTGCGTGCAGGTCCAAGGCGGCCTGCTGCATGTGTTCCTCGGTGACGGCTTGGTCTGTCCAGGCGAGGTTGCGCCATTGGTGTACGTTCCAGGTGGCCACGCGGAAATCGCCGTCTTCAGCGGGGCCCGTGTGGACGTGGACCCAGCCGCGGGTTTGAGGCCAGGTGAGGGCCAGCAACAGGAGGCCGACGAGGGCGCTGGATTTGAATTGGCTGGCCGCCCACAGGGTCCAAGCACCATGCCAGAGGAGGAGGGCCGGCCAGGCGAGCGCCAGGGGCGCGAGCCAGGGAATGGGATTGGGCGAAAAGTAAAAGCCTAGTGCCGCGCCTGCCGTGAAGGGCAGGGCGATGAGGTGGGGCCACAGGGAGACCCAAAAGCGGAGGTGCTTACTTCTTGCCATAGCGGGCTAAAAACGCTTTTTCCTTGGCGGTCAGGCCGTCGTAGCCCACGCGTCCAATTTTGTCGAGAATGCCATCGAGGTCCAGGCCATCCGAGGAGACCACGCGGAGGTGGGCCCCTTTCGTCTTTTTGGGGCGCTTGGAGGTCCAGCGCGTCTCTGGGAAGAGCCATGTGGGGGATTTGGCGAGGGCCCAGCCGGCAAGTGCACCTCCGAGGTGGGCGAAGTTGCCGCCTGCATTCGGGCCTTGAAGACCGGAAATACTGACCGCC
Source organism: Schleiferiaceae bacterium (assembly GCA_964229925.1). Taxonomy (GTDB): domain Bacteria; phylum Bacteroidota; class Bacteroidia; order Flavobacteriales; family Schleiferiaceae; genus TMED14. Next base: position 2,271 of record CAXRFY010000042.1, on the reverse strand, counting down.
AAGAGCAAAAGGCTGACGCCCCAGAGCGGAAGGCGAAGGATGCCAAAGACGTAGACTGGCATGGTAGGAGAAAGGCGTGTTGCTGCGAGCAATAGCGCTAAAACTCCGCCTGATGCCCCCACAAGCGGAGGCCAGCCCGGGTACCAAAGACTGGCGAGCACGTAGGCGATTCCCCCCGCGGCCATGCCCAGCACGAAGAGCCGACTGACCTGCGCGTCCAGCCAAAAAGTCTTGAGCATGTGGCCCGCGAAGTAGAGCATCAAGGCGTTGAGCAGCAGGTGCATGAAGCCGTAGTGCAGGAAACCGTAGGTAACGAGGGTCCAGACTTCGCCCAATTGCCAGGCGTGTAGCGGGTGAAGGGCGAAGAGGCGGAGGAGGTTGTTTTCAACGTCCAACGCGAAGGCCCAGCCGAGGACTTCGGCGAGCGTTTGGACCGCAAAGCAGACGGCTAAGACGAAGATCCAAAGGTGCACCTGGGATTCGCGCAACCAGGTGCGAAGGGCGGAGCGCGTAAAATCGTTGGAAGCGCGGCCCATGGGTTAGAAACGGCGGAATTGGTTTTTTTTCCAATACCGAAGGAGCAAATAGCCGAAGACCATCCCGCCGATGTGCGCAAAGTGGGCGATGTTGCTTCCTTGGTTGGCAAAGCCTGCAAAGAGCTCAAAGAGACCGTAGATCGCGACGAAGTACTTGGCCTTGATGGGCATCAAAAAGTAGAGGTAGATGCGCTGTTCGGGGAAGGTCATTCCAAAGCCCAAAAGGAGGCCAAAGACCGCTCCGGAGGCGCCCACTGTGGGAATTTGCAGCATGTACTGTGCGAGCTGTCCGGCAAGCGGATGGCCCGTCACGTTGTACTCGTTCACGTAGGAGTAGTACTCAAAGACGTTGACCCCCAGGTGGCAAAGGGCGGCTCCAATGCCGGTCACAAAGTAGAAGATGAAGAAGCGCTGGCTACCCCAAAGGTTCTCCAAAGACATGCCAAACATCCACAGGGCGAACATGTTGCCGAAGATGTGGCTGAAGTTGCTCAAGTCGTGGAAGAAGAGGTGCGTCACCAGCTGGTAGGGCTGAAAATACTCGGATTGGGGCAGGTACAGGCCAAACATCCCCAGTAAGTCGGTCCCCATTTGGGCAAACGTGATGCTGGCGAAATAGGCCAAGCCATTGATGATCAGCAAGTTTTTAATCACCGGGGGCAAATAGGAAAAGGAGCGACGTGGGTACATAGGCTAGGCAAATTGAGCCGCAAGGGTGGCTCCATCTAAAATACGGGCAATGGGTTTTCCTTGAGCGTTTGTCCAAGGGTTTTCACAGGCAAAGAGGCGGTCCACCAGGGTCTGCAAATCTCCCCCGCTAGGGATGGGGGCGGTGCTGCTCCAGTGGTCGAGCCAGGCCAAGACATAGGTTTGGAGGGCCGCTTCGTCCTCTTCAGGCGCGGCGCGCAGCAAGTCCTGCAGCCACTCCATCGATTGTGCAGCGCTCAAGAAATGCGGGCCAGCCGTCATGCGCAGGGCCGATCCGTCCTGCTCCCACCGAAATCCCAGGCGGGGCAAAATATCCACCCAGTCGGCCCAATGGCTGGAGGGAGCGGCGTCTAGGTCTTCTGGGAAGAGCCAGGTTTGGGAGGCGAGGCTTTCCCCTGCTTGAAGCGCTTCGTGGAGTTCCTGGTGCAGGATGTGTTTTTGAGCCCGCGGAATGTGCACGGTCACGAGTCCGGATTTAAGCGAGCTTACGGCAAAATGCGGAGCGAGAAAGGCACAAAACCCTTGGCTACCGCTTTGGGGGCGGTCAGAGGGCCCTCCGCCTTCAAAATCCCAGGCACCTTGCGTTTCCTGCGGGCTGCTGGGCGGGGCAAAGAAGTTAAAGCTCTCGCGCGCCGTGGCGCTGGGGCTGGGATTGGGGCTGCGGTAGCCGCCCGTGCGAGGCCCAGTAGATTCCTTGAAGGGATTGTAGCTGGGGTCTACTTGAATGCTTGGGGCCGCGGGTATGGGCCGTGCATCCAAATCCACGTGCTGCTGCAAATTGGTCTCAAAGTCCAAGGTGGGAGCCACCTGGTGGATGCCCAAGGCCCGCTTCACGGCGCTGCGCAAAATGGCGTAGATGGCGCGTTCATCCTCAAACTTCACCTCAGTTTTGGCGGGGTGTACGTTGACGTCGACGCGGTCGGAGGGGACCGTGAGAAAGAGGACGTAGGCGGGGTGGTGCTCCGCCGGAATGAGGCCCTCAAAAGCTTCTACAATAGCTCGGTGCAAGTAGCCACTGCGAATGGGA
>CAXRFY010000041.1:0-6936 GCA_964229925.1 Schleiferiaceae bacterium | reverse complement strand
CACATATTGAATCACCTGTCACGGGCAGAAATGGCCTCCTACCTTGGCCTTTCGCGTTCAAGTCTTTTCCGTGCCATGAACACCTTGCACCGTGGATCCTAAGACCGCCTTACAGTGGATGCGCAACGACTTGCTTTTGGGCCAGCCTAAAAACTCGACCCTGAAGTCCCTTGTCCACTATGTAACGAGTCAGTTCGAAGGCCCTCTAACCATTAGCAAAGGCAGTGAATTGGTGGTCCACGGCGATGCCTCCACGCACGTCTATTTCTTACTCGATGGAACGGTTGCCGAAATTGGCCGGGACGACCAAGGGGGACTTCTCATTCCGACCGCTTTCCAGGCAGGCCAATGGTTCTTCAACCTCCAACGTCATACAACGGGAAAAACCGCTGAAAGCCCTTTTGTTTGTGTGTCTAGCGTGCAGCTAATGCGCTTGGATCAAACCATCTGGGAACAATTGCAAACGGAGCCAGGCTGTGACGAACTGCTCTTCATCATCCAACAACGCATCCTTGACCACGTTCGGGGGCATTTCAGAAGGCTCTTGCACACTTCTCCGTTGGAACACTATCGATGGATTACCAAAGAATCTCCGGCGCTCGTCAAGGGCTTTACCCGTGACCAAATGGCCGCCTACCTAGGCGTGAGCCGAGCCACCTTCTTCCGCTTGCTGCAAAAGGTCTAGAATACCCCTAACCTCGGGTAAACAGCTACTCTCGCTTCTTTTCCGTTTGCTCCCGACTGGCGCCGGGTGCCTTGCGTGCTTTGTTCCTGCTTTGGCCAAAAGCATGAACCTTAAAAATCCTATTTTATGCAACGCAACACTTTCAAGAGCGCATTCATCGCCGCTGCCGTCGTAGCTACCGCGAGCGCGGGCCATGCCCAAAACACGTCCAACCATGACGTAAACTTCACCATTGACGAGGCCGCCATGGTTCGAGTGGTAGATGTCGCCGGGGGACCGAGCACGACCCTACCCTTCCACATTCAAGCTCCCTCCTCAGCAGGTCAGGCCTTTCCGGCTATCCCAAGCCAAAATCTCTACCTCCAGTACACGTCGGTCAAAGGCGCGAGTCCAGACAATGTTCGACAGGTCGACGTGGAAGTCGTCGGAGGCGCTATGCCCGCCGGCATACAAATGACCATCACCCCTTCCCTAAACGGAACGGGCACCTTGGGCAACGGCACCCCCGTCAGCTTTGCGGGTAGCGCAGTTTCAGGTACCCTCATTACGGACATCCAAAGCGCCTACACCGGAGATGGCGCGGGAGACGGCGCCGTGCTGAACTACTCGTTGAACTACGACACGCAGAACTTGGATGCCGCCACTTCGGGCATCATCACCCTGCGTTATACCATTTCCAACAACTGATGGGACGTGGTTTTGGAGGAGGGCTCTGGCGAGCCCTCCTCCTCCTTCCCCTCGCCGCGCGCGGGCAGATTAGCGTGCTGAACGGACTTTCCCACTTTCAACCTTGCGACGAAGCGCGTCGAGGCTCCATCCTCGTCCACAACCAGGGGGATTCCACTGCAACGGTGCTCCTCCAATCCACGGTACTCTTGGGTCAGGCGGATGAATTGGTGCTTCCCTCCGAGGTTGAGCTCGCTCCGGGGGAACGACGTTCCGTTCCCTTTAGCTGGCAGGTCCACGATAGTTTGGCGCGGCATGCCCACGTGGAGGTGTTTGCCGTTCCTTCAGCGGTAGCTCCCACCGCTGGAACATGGACGGTGGTCACGGAAATCCACTACCTCCTAAACCTCTACACGGGATGCGTGGAGACAGACCCCTCTGAGACCCTTCACCTGAGCCATGACAGCCTGGTCTACAGCCGCTACGATGGGCAGCAGATCTGGAAAGCTATGGGTCAGGCGTACACCGCCTGGGGGCAGACCGTCGGAGCACCCAAACCCTTTTTCTTCTTTCCAGGTGCGGTTCGCACGTGGCGCTACCCGGAGGGCAGTGCCTACATCTTACTGGAGGATGAATCAGGCCATGTGCTAGGCTATAGCCTACAAGACCATGCCCATTGAACTCTACACCTGGGCCATGGGATGGGTGCTAGCCGGACAGCTGTATTCCGGAATAGGCGCCGAGATACAGCTCGACCGTCAGCGTCTAGAGCTTCGCTACATCCCGGAAGCCGTTTACCCTTGGAGACCCCAGCGGACTTCCCTGGCCTACACGGCTCCATGGGTGGGGCTGCACCTGGGCATGACCCCCATGGGACCCGGACACATGCTTCGTCTTTCTTCCAAGGGGCATCACGTGCAACTCTTCCAAAGTGGCCGTCAACGCTGGGTACAGTGGCGCTCCCCTTGGCCCTTTTTACCCACGCTGGTCTATACGCAGTCAGAGGGGTGGTCCGCCACGGCAAAAGCAGGTGGCTTTCAAGCGCGACTCACCCAGAAAGGGCAGCAGCATGTGGGCTATCAGGGCGCCTATTTGAGCGGCTACTGGAACCAGCGCGGTGAACGCTGGCAAAGCCGTCTTCAGATCCGGCGGCTCTACGCCATGGCCAGTGGTCAGTCCCGGTGGGAGTCCAGCCGACTGGGGGTTTCCCTGCAAGGCAACTTTCTCGAATTTCAAGAAGAGCACTCCCTTCAAGGCATGAACCTCCAACTGACCGCCAAGCTTCGGCGCGGGAACTGGAGTCTCTTTGGATGGTACCGAGAAGGGCTGGGGCCCAGCGCTTGGCTCTGGCGTACTGAAGGCCAGTTCAAAGGCAGACTGGCCCTGACCCTACAGCACGGTTCCATGCCTTGGCTGGACCAAGTGGCTGTCCAGTATGCGCATCCCCGTGGCTTTTCGGTAAGTGCTCAGCTGCATCGATCGGGCGGGAGTGTGCGCTTCAGCGCCAAAACCTTCAGCCTGGACCTGCAGCCGCGTTTCCTTCAAGTGCATTGGCGCCAGCAGATGGCCCTCGGAAAGCCAAAGGCACCCAACCGTGCCATGGACGATCCCCTCGCGCCGCCCTCCTTGAAAATCATCACCTCGGGAACCGACGACCATCCTGCTTTTCGATGCTTTGTGGTTGATGCGACGGGGAGATCCTACCTCGTTCACCTCATGCCAGGCGAATTGCAGTGGAAGACACATTTGCCTCCTGGAACCTACCGTTGGAAGGCCGTGAAGCCCCAAGACAGTCCCGGCTTCTCCATCACTTTTGCGGAGGAAGCTTTTGAATTGCGCGCCGGGGAAACAGCTGAAACTCAGGTGCACGTGACCCCTCGGGAAAAGACCATTATGTGGATGACAACGCGCGCAGAATGAGCTCCGGTTGCGCTTGGCTTAGCGCTGCAGATGAAGCTGCGGAATGCCCCAGCCAATCAAAGCCCCTACCCCGTAGCCCACGAGGACATCGGTGAAGAAGTGCTTACCGGCAGCCATGCGTTGCTGTGCTGTAACAGCCGGTAGCAAAGCTGCCGCCGTCCACACCCAGGGTTTCCATTTGGAATCAGGGTACATATCCGCATAGACCTTGGCGGCATAAAAGCTGTTTGCAGCCGTCATACTGGTGTGCCCCGAGAAGAAGGATTTTCGGGCATCGTAGTCCATGCGTGCGTCCAAAGGAGCCCCGTTGTAGTACGTAAATGGCCTGGGTCGAGTAACGAGGTTTTTGGTAAGATCGGTCGCCACCAAGGTGAGGGCATTCATCTCTACCCACATAACCGCCGTGGGCACAGACGCCCAGACGTTCTTTTCCTTCCAGGCGGGGAGCAAAGCAGCCGCGGAGGACCATGCGGCGGCCCCATAAAAGAGGTAGTCCGAACGATGCCCGGCTGCTTCATCCCAACGGTTCAAGGCCCAGCGGTCCCACGCAGGGACTACAGACACATCCAAAGCGGCCAATTCAGCTTCCGTGAACCCCTGAAGTTGCTGGCCAGACCATAGGTTTCCAGCCGCCATGGCGCCTATACCCAGGCCTAGCGCGCCCTCCTTCTGAGCGGAAAGCAAGTAGCTGGGTTGTGCCCACATGGTCGTCCATGCGCCCGCAAAGCAGGCCAAGGCCATCAAAGCACGCAGCGCTTTCATCGCAGGACTTGAATGCGTTCTACAAAATCACCGATTCGGACCACATACATGCCCGGAGCCACACCGGTCAAATCCAATTCGGTGGGCACATAGGCCTGCGCTTGCATGCGAAGTACTACGCGCCCTTGAACGTCATGCACCAAAAGCACTCCACCCACAGGCGCTACCACCAAGGCCTGATCGCTCGCAGGATTGGGATAGACCTGAAGACCCGCTTGAGGCAAGAACTCCTCCTCGCCCAAAGTGATGCTGGGCTGCTGCAGCTTCACGTCCGTGTAAATGCGGTATTCGCCGGGCTCCAAGGGGAAGCTCATGAAGGGATCGAGCACCTCAACGGAATCTGCTGTGAAGTATTCGTACCAGGTACCCGTATGCGGGAAGTTGGGAATGCCGTTTTGCGGCACCACGTCCCAATTGCCAATCACGTTCACGTTCATGACGGAGTCCTGCAGGTTGATGCGCTTTACCGCACCCCCGAGGTTGTAGGTGAAATTGCTTCCGTCAAAGCTAGCGGGCGCTTGCTTGCGGAGCTGCATAACCGCTGCAGTGACATCATAGAGGCGTCGGCGTTCGGGCACTTGCTGGTAGCCCCACTTGGGCGGCTTATTGCAGATGCGGCAGGGGTTGTCAATGGATTGATCGTAGCCCAATTCGTTGAACATGTAAATCATTTTGGGGCCGGGGATCGTGAAGGCGAAGACATTCGCCAGTTCCGAACGTCGCAGGGCGGTATTCAACACATAGGTCTTGTAGCCTTGTGGGGAGGAGTTGCCGTAGGTCAGCACGTCGTACATCAATCGCTCCTCGTCGTGGCTCTCCGTGTAGCTGATCAGGTGGGCGTCGTTCCATCCGCGCTGCTTGTGAATGCCGTAGGCGAAATTGCTGCCGGGAAGGTAGCCTTGGGCGCCTTGGCGGAAGTTGTAGGTCGAATTTCCCCACAGCATCATGCCGTAGTCGGACAAGAGTTTCTCTTCGTTGTTGTCGCCCCAATGTTCTAGAATGACGTAGGCATCAGGATTGACGGCCCAAATGGTATCCGCCATGCGCTTGAGCAAATTTTGGCGCGTCACATCCCAACCCGCGTTGCCATTGTTGGTGAAGCCTTTGGTGTAATCAAAGCGAATCCCGTCAATTTTGAATTCCTGGAACCAATACGTGTTTACGCGGTCCATGAAATTCTGGGTGGCCACCGCGACATGGTTAAAGTCATTGCCCCAACAATAGGGAGGGTGCGGACAATTGGCATTGAACCAAGGATTGTTGCTCGCGGGCTTGCCTTGGGAAGCGTCCCAGTACATCTGCACGAGTGGGCTCTGGCCATAGGCATGGTTGAAGACCATGTCCATAATGACGGCAATACCCCGGCTGTGGCAGCTGTCGATGAGCTCTTTGTACTTTTCGGGGGTGCCGTAGTACTTGTCCAGGGCCATGTGGTAGGAGGGGTTATAGCCCCAGCTTTCGTTGTTTTCAAACTCATTGTTGGGCATGAATTCGATGGCGTTGATGCCCAAACGCTCCAAATAGTCCAGCGTATCCAGAATCATCTGGTAGTTGCGCTGACTGCTGAAGTCACGCACCAGCAATTCGTAGATGCGCAAATCGGTGCGGTCCGGGGCCTGGAAGGTGGCGTTCTTCCACGTGTATTCGGGCTTTCCAGGTTGCAGCAAGGTGCAATGCCCAGTCGTCAGGCCGGTGGGATAGCTGGGCAGATTGGGCCAGGTAGCGGCGGGTATGTTCCCATCGTTGTAGGGGTCCAAAATCAACTCCGAATAGGGGTCCGCCACTTTAATCAGCCCGTCGATCCAGTACTGGTAGGTGTAGGTTTGGCCCGCCTGAAGATCGAGCACCAGCCAAAACTTCTCCCCATTCACCGACTTGTGCATGTAGTAGGCGGAATCGGGCAAGTAGCCGTTAAAGTCCCCCAAGACATACACAAAGTCCTTATCAGGCGCGTGCAGCTGGAGCAAAACTGTAGAGTCGTTTAATGCATTGATGCCATCGACCATGCCTGCAGGAGGATTTTGGACTACCTGGCTGGGGTTGCCAAAGTAGTAAACCGTATCACGCGCCGTGGAGGTGCCGTCGAAGGCGACAAATTCCAAGAGGTGCTGCCCATTGCCTGTCACCACCAAGTTGTGGAACAGGTGCTGAGCCGCCGTGTCGGAAGCCACTAGCACCCCATTGTCATAGAGGGCCAAGGTCGCATGGGCATTGGCGGCGGCGTGGATGGCCAAGGTGTCGCCCGGGTTCGTGATGCGGTGATCGTCGGGCGTGAAGAACGCTCCCAACAGGCCCGCATTAGCCGGGTACACGGGATAGTAAATGTCCGAACCGTCTGTAGACCGACCCACGACATTGCCCGCGGCATTCCGGAAGACAAAGGCCATTTGGAGCACCGTCGTGGAAGCTACTGGATACCCGTAAAACGTGGGCATGTGGTACTCAATCTTATGCACGTTGTTACCCATATCTGTCATCAGGACGGAGGGCGTTGGCTGGCCCCACTGCCCTTGTACAAACTTCCAATCCGTTGGGGAGGTGCTGGCCGTGGTGATCACGCCGGCATGGGCGTATACAGGGGTGACTCCCACGAGGGCGCCATTGCCTTGCGTTGCGTTGTACAGAATGGTGACGGTATCCGTTTGCGTAGGGAACGGAGGGTCAATCGACAGAATCTGACCATGAACGGCCAAACTCATCAGAAAAAACAGGGCAATCAGGCGTGAAATCATGCCCTAAAGATAGTGCGTACGCCCGGGACGGACGGCGCTTTTAGCCGGGCAAACGCCACTGAAATTCCAGGTAGACGGCCCATTCGGACGATTGGAAATTTCCCTTTTTGCTGTAGTCGTTTTGACGCAGTAGGCCCGCTTCCCATTTGCCAGGCCCCTTGGCGTTGTACT
>CAXRFY010000040.1:0-3014 GCA_964229925.1 Schleiferiaceae bacterium | reverse complement strand
CACACCCAATCGCACTATGAGTCCCTCGTAGACAAAGCACGCCGAGCCTGTGAAGAAGGCGCCTTGGAGAAGGTTGTCCTTTCGCGCTGTCAGAGCTACACCTCGACGAGTTTGGTTCCCCTAGAGACCTTTGACCGCTTGTGCGCGCATTACCCCGGTGCCACTGTCTACCTCATCCAGCGCGAGGGCCAAACCCTTTGGATGGGCGCTACCCCCGAATGCCTGGTCTCCATGGAAGGCCAGGCGGTCAAAACCATGAGTTTAGCCGGCACTCGCGTGGCGGGCGGCTCCGGAGCCTGGGGCGCCAAGGAGCGCGAGGAACAGCATTTGGTCACGCGCGACATTACGCACATGCTCCAAGTCTTGGGCTGCAGGGACTTGACCATCGAAGGTCCCACGGTCCTGAACGCCGGTCCTGTGGAGCATCTCTGTTCGATGATTCACGGAGTGCGAAATGGATCTGCCCCGGAGGAAATTGCAGCGGCCCTGCATCCAACCCCTGCCGTGGGCGGATTGCCCCGCGCACAGGCGGCCACCTTTATCCGTCAGCGGGAGGGCTACGATAGACGCTTTTACTCGGGCTACTTTGGGTGGTCGGAAGACCAGCGTTCGGCCTTCTATGTCAACCTTCGCTGCCTCGAATGGGGCCAAGACGGCATGCTCTGCTATGCGGGCGGTGGCATCACCTCCAAAAGCGATCCACACCAAGAATGGTTGGAGACCGAACAAAAACTCAAGACGCTGGAACGCGTTATTTTCGGGTAATGGCAGACGCATTTCAACCCCTCGCTGCGCTCGTCGCGCATGCCCTACGCGGCCTGTCGCCCGCACTCACCGTCTATTCACCGGGATCCCGCAACGCTCCGTTGATGCAGGCCTTGACGGCGCTGGGGCAGCCGAGCACCACCGCCTTGGACGAACGGGCAGCGGCCCATATCGCATTGGGCGCCGCGGTGGCCAGCGGCCAACCGGCGGCGGCCGTCTGCACCTCTGGCACGGCCGGTTTGAACTACGCACCGGCGGTGGCAGAAGCCTTCTACCAGCGCGTCCCGCTGCTGGTCATCACGGCGGATCGCCCAGCGCATTTGATTGACAATGGGCACGGCCAGAGCATTCGGCAGCAGGCCATGTACGAGGGACATTTGCGCGGTCAAGCGTTGTTGGACCCTTCGCAGCCCCTAGAGGCGCAATGGGCCGTGCTCACGCAGGCCTTAGAAGGACTCACGTATGGGCCTGTTCATGTCAATGTTCCCCTGGCCGAACCCTTGTACGGACGCCCCAGCTTGCCAGCAGGCTTGGAGCTGCCGGAGTGGGCCCTGCGCGCGCCGGAGGCCCTTGAACTGATCGTGCCCGAATGGATCAAGGAGGCCCACCGCCCCTTGCTCATCCTTGGGCAGTGGAATCCCGCCTGGGGCTCGCCGCAACGCGCTGTGAACCAGCTCAAGCAGAAAGGCTGGTTGGTGGCTGCGGAACAGCTCAGTCAACTAGAGCCGGGCAGTGCCATCCACCTGGAAGACGCCTGGGAGCACGCGCCCGCGGCCCGGGTCGACGTGGTTGTGACCCTGGGAGGGGCCTGGATTGCCAAGCAATCGAAAAAGAAATTAGCGGGTACGCCCCATTGGCACATCGGTCCGTGTGCGCCGCATCCGGATCTATTCGGCAGCTTAAAAGAAGCGACGGACATGCTTCCCATGGCGGGCTTGCAGGCTTTGGCCGCTATTTCGCCGAGCTACGAGGCAGACTGGGCTCGCATTTGGCGCCAACGGATTGCCTACAGTCCAGAAGGATGGAGCGATTTGTGGGTCCACGAACAGGTGGCTTCGCAAATCCCTTCAGGTACCCAGGTCCATTGGGCCAACTCCACCTCCGTGCGCTACGGTGTACATACTTGGGCGCACGGCGGTTGGAAAAGGAGCTATTCCCACTACAGCAACCGGGGCGCGAGCGGTATTGACGGCTGCAGCTCGACGGCGCTGGGAGCCGCTTTGGTGACCCAAAAGCCCACCCTGTTGCTCACCGGGGAACTGGCCTTTTTCTACGATGCCAATGCCTGGCTGACGGCGCGGCTACCGGAGCAGCTCAAAGTCATTGTCTTCAACAATGGAGGGGGAAACATCTTCCGTTGGATTGAAGGCCCTAAGCAGTCGGAGCTCTTGGATAGCCATTTTACGTGGGCGCACCAGCGAACGTGTGAACATCTCGCGGCGCACGCGGGTTTGAACTACAGCCGAGCGGCATCGCAAGAGGAGTGGAGTCAGGTTTGGCCCGCCTTCTTGGCCCAAAAAGGTCCCGCCCTGTTGGAGGTAATGACGGATTCGGCTACCTCAGAAAACGCATGGAAAGCACGCTTTCAACCTTAATTTTGCCCACATGAGTCATGTTACTTGGACGGAGATCAAAGCCTACTCCGACATTCGATTTGAATTTTACAACGGCATCGCTAAAATCACGATTAACCGCCCGGAGGTCTACAACGCCTTCCGTCCGGAGACCAATATCCAGATGATTGAAGCGTTCGACATCTGCCGCGAGCGTTCGGACATTCGCGTGGTCGTTCTGACCGGCGCAGGTGAGAAGGCCTTCTGCAGTGGAGGAGATCAAAACGTCAAAGGCGTTGGCGGCTATGTCGGTGAAGATGGGGTGCCCCGTTTGAACGTACTGGATCTCCACAAGCGCATTCGTGAAATACCCAAACCCGTCGTGGCTATGGTGAATGGGTACGCCATCGGTGGAGGACACGTGCTGCACGTCGTTTGTGACCTGAAGATTGCTTCGGACAATGCGCGCTTTGGTCAGACCGGACCTAAGGTGGGCAGTTTTGACGCCGGATTTGGTAGCAACTATTTGGCCCGCCACGTAGGTCAGAAGAAGGCCCGCGAAATTTGGTTCCTCTGTCAGCAATACACGGCCCAAGAAGCCGAGGATATGGGTATGGTGAATAAAGTCGTGCCTTTGGCCGACCTAGAAGCTACAACCGTAGAATGGTGCGAAATCATGATGAAGCGCTCGCCCAT
>CAXRFY010000039.1:0-4988 GCA_964229925.1 Schleiferiaceae bacterium | reverse complement strand
GAATCAGCTCCTCGACTGAGAACCTTAGTGTACTTTTTACCCTAGGGCCGGTATTCCGGCGCTACGCACTATTTTTGAGGCCGCCTTACGGCGTTTCCATCAATTGCGAGAAATGGCTAAGAAAAAACTCACCAAAGAAGTTTACCTCAAGTGGTACGAAGACATGCTCTTCTGGCGCAAGTTTGAGGACATGGCTGCGGCCCTGTACATCCAACAGAAAATCCGAGGCTTTTTGCACCTCTACAACGGACAAGAAGCGGTGTTGGCCGGTGCCTTGTTGGCCATGGAGCCAGGCGATAAAATGATTACCGCCTACCGCAACCACGTGCAGCCTATTGGCTTGGGCGTAGATCCTCGCAAAATCATGGCGGAACTCATGGGCAAAGTCACGGGTACCTCTCGCGGTAAGGGCGGCTCGATGCACATGTTCTCGAAGGAACACCACTTCTACGGCGGCCACGGTATCGTAGGCGGTCAGATTCCCTTGGGCGCTGGTTTGGCCTTTGCCGACAAGTACAAGGGCGATAAGAACGTCACCTTGACCTACATGGGCGATGGCGCAGTTCGTCAGGGTTCGTTGCACGAGACCTTCAATTTGGCCATGCTCTGGAACCTGCCCGTTGTCTTCGTTTGTGAAAACAACGGATACGCCATGGGAACGAGCGTAGAGCGCACGGCGAACCATACGGACATCTGGAAGCTTGGTTTGGGCTATGAAATGCCTTGTCAAGCGGTAGATGGCATGGACCCTGCTGTGGTCTACGAAGCCATGCAAGAGGCGATTGACCGCGCGCGTTCTGGCGGCGGCCCAACCTTCTTGGAAATCCGTACCTACCGCTACAAGGGACACTCTATGTCCGACGCGCAGCACTACCGCACAAAAGATGAGGTAGCGGAATACCAGAAAGTTGATCCCATTCTCATCGCTAAGACGATGTTGACCAAGAAGAAATGGGCGACCGAAGCAGATATCGAAGCGATCGATACCCGCGTGAAAGCGCTGGTAGCTGAGTGTGTGCAATTCGGTGAGGACTCTCCTTTCCCCGAAGCGCATGAACTTTGGCAGCACATCTACGTTCAAGAAGACTATCCATTTATCAAGGAATAATCCATGGCAATCGTAATCAATATGCCGCGTTTGAGCGACACCATGACCGAAGGGGTGGTGGCGAAGTGGCACGTAAAAATTGGAGATGCAATTACCGAGGGCACGTTGCTCGCGGAAATTGAAACAGATAAAGCCACCATGGACTTTGAGGCCTTTCCAGGCCAAGAAGGTACCCTTTTGCACATTGGCGTTCAGGAAGGCCAAACCTCTCCCGTAGATACCATCTTGGCGGTGATTGGTGCGAAAGGTGAAGACATTTCAGCCCTTTTGGCGGGCGGTGGTGCTGCGCCCGCAGCTCCCGCAGCTGAAGCGGCTCCTGCCGCTGCTCCTGCCGCTGCACCTGTTGCGGAAGCCCCTGTAGCGGCTCCTGCTCCCGCGGCAGCATCCACGGATGCGCGTGTGAAGGCGTCTCCCTTGGCAAAGAGCATGGCGGCTGACAAAGGCGTTGACCTTTCGACCGTTCAAGGATCGGGCGAAGGTGGCCGCATTGTTAAGCGCGACATTGAATCGGCAGCCAGCGGAGCTTCAGCCCCCGCGCCTGCTGCAGCCCCTGCGGCGGTGAGCTTCCCCTCATCGGGCTACCAAGACACGCCCATTTCGCAGATGCGCAAGACCATTGCCAAGCGTTTGAGCGAAAGCAAGTTCACGGCGCCCCACTTCTACTTGACGATGTCGGTAGATATGGATGCAGCTATTGAGGCGCGCCAGGCATTGAACGCCACGGGCGACCACAAAATCTCCTTCAACGACTTGGTGGTGAAAGCCGTTTCCAAGGCGCTGAAGAAGCACCCTGCCGTTAACAGCGCTTGGTTGGGCGATGTGATTCGCACCAACTACGACGTACACGTTGGGGTTGCGGTGGCTGTAGAAGACGGACTGTTGGTTCCGGTGATTCGTCACGCGGACGCCAAGAGCTTGACCCAAATTTCTGCAGAAGTCAAGGATTTTGCGCAGCGCGCCAAGACCAAGAAGCTTCAGCCTGCCGATTGGGAGGGCAACACCTTTACAATCTCCAACTTGGGCATGTTTGGCATTGACCAGTTTACCGCTATTGTGAACCCACCGGACAGCTGCATTTTGGCAGTTGGTGGCATCCAGGCGGTACCTGTGGTCAAAAACGGCCAAGTGGTACCCGGCAACATCATGAAGTTGACCTTGAGCTGTGACCACCGCGTGGTGGATGGCGCTACGGGATCAGCGTTCTTGAATTCGGTCAAGGCATTCTTGGAGTCTCCCGTGACCATGATGCTCTAAGGGGCAAAACTTTCCAAAAATCAAGGGCCGTTGGGCCCTTTTTTTCCCGAAATTTGTAAGGTAGATTCATTCTAAATAACAACCCGCTGATGTTCCTCTCTGAGCTGGCCTTGGGCCAGAAAGCCATCGTCTTGCAGGCGCCGGAAACCCTTCCGGTGAAACTGTTTGAGATGGGCTGTCTGCCTGGAGAGGAAATCGAGTTGGTGTTTTCGGCTCCGTTTCAGGACCCCATGTGCTTTCGCGTTCAGGGAACCTTGATTTCCATGCGCCGCGAATTGGCCGCCATCATCCCCATAACTGAGCCGGATGCCCGATAAGAAAGCGCTCCGAATTGCACTGGTCGGCCGTCCCAATACGGGAAAGTCGTCCTTGTTCAACCGTTTGACCGGTATGAACCAAAAGGTGGGCAATTACCCTGGCGTCACCATGGAGCGCACAACGGGCCTTAGCAAGTGGGCCCCCGGCGTGTTGGCCGAGGTCATTGATTTACCCGGCGTTTATTCCTTGCACGCATCGTCTACCGATGAGGAAGTCGTCATGAATGCGCTGTTCCAAACGGCGCCAGAGGAAAAAATCGACCGGGTGATTGGCTTGGCCGATGGAACCAACCTCAAAACCTGCCTCTTTGTATTCAGCCAGGTTCTGGATTTAGGCCTGCCCGCTGTCCTTGCAGTAACCATGGTCGACGAAATGGAGCGCCGCGGAATGGAGCTCAAGGTGGAGGAGCTGTCCGCTACGTTGGGCTGTCCTGTGGTACTGGTCAACACTCGAACGGGCGAAGGCCTCGACGCCTTGCGCACGGCGGTCCTCGAAGCAGAACCGTCCAAACGCACCCCCTTCTTCCAACCCGGCGGGGTCCATCTGCGCTGGCTGGCCCAGGTCCAAGAAGAACAGCATTTGGCCATTCCCTACCGGGCATGGCTGTGGGGATTGAACCATGTCGAGTCTTCTGCGGGTATCGAACAGGAGTCAGGCAAGCCGCCCCAGCGTGCCCGAACCGACGAAGCCATCCAGCGCTACCGCCAAGTCAATCAGTGGCTGCGCCAATTTTTTGTGGCAGATCCCGTCAAAGACCGCCGATGGACCGCCCGTCTGGACCGCGTAGTTGTGCACCCCGTTTGGGGATCCATCGTCCTTTTTGGCCTCCTCTTCATCCTGTTCCAAGCGCTCTTTTACGGTTCAGAAGCGCCCATGAACTTTATTGACGACCAAATTGCCGCCCTATCCGGTTGGATGCAAGGCCATTTGCCCGGCGGCTTCTTCACGCATTTGCTCACCAACGGTGTCCTTCCCGGAATCGCCGGCGTCCTCATGTTCATTCCGCAAATCGCCCTGCTTTTTGCCTTTATTTCCTTACTCGAAGAAAGCGGCTACATGGCGCGCGTGGTCTTCATTATGGACCGCTTCATGCGTCCTTTCGGCTTGAGCGGCAAGTCTGTGGTGCCTATGGTGTCTGGCACGGCCTGTGCGATTCCTGCCATTCTATCTACCCGAAACATGGAAAACAGCCGCGAGCGCTGGCTCTCGATTGCAGTGACTCCCCTCATCACCTGCTCCGCCCGCCTCCCGGTGTATGCCTTGTTAATCGGTCTTGTTATTCCCGATGTAACCTTCCTGGGCTTAAACGTCCGCGGTGTGGTGCTGCTGGCCCTGTACGCTTTGGGCTTTATCGCGGCTCTGAGCGGTTCGGCCCTCCTTAATCGCTTTACACCCGCCCAAAAATCGCCCGCCTTCCTCTTGGAAATGCCTCCCTACCGCCTCCCACAACTGCGCAACGTGGCGACCGCCGTTTGGAACCGCACCAAGAGCTTTGTGTCGGAAGCGGGTAAAATCATCTTGGCGATATCCGTCGTGCTGTGGTTCTTTGCCAGCTTTGGCCCCGAGAAGACGCCTGACTTTACCCAAGAGCACCAACCTATTGCCATTGAGGCGAGTTACATCGGCCACTTGGGCAAAGCCATCGAACCGGTGATGGAGCCCCTTGGTTTTGATTGGAAAGTCAGCGTAGCCGTTCTCAGCTCCTTCGTGGCCCGCGAAGTCTTTGTGGGCACCATGGCGACCCTCTACAGTGTGGACGACGAAGACAGCGCCACGATCAGAGCCCAAATGGCCCGCCAAGTAGATCCTAAAACGGGGCAACCTTATTTCACCTTAGCGGTAGGTGTATCCCTCTTGCTGTTCTATGCGTTTGCCATGCAATGCATGAGCACCTTTGCGGTCGTTGCTCGTGAAACGAAGAGCTACACCTTTGCCATCGTCCAGTTTGTAGCTTTAGGCGCCTTGGCGTATGGGGCTGCTTTGATTGCCTACGTCGCTCTCGCTTAAACGTTTGCTCCCGGATAATCGCCTATTTTTGTTCTATGGCCGTCATACTTTGGACCCTCGTTTTCTATGCTGCGTTGCGCTTGTTCCTTCCTGCTCCCAAGGAGTCAGGGTGTTCGGCCGGCTGCGACTGTGCTAAATCTTCTTTGTCATGAGCAGCGTTTACATTGTAACGGGTGCTTCGCGCGGAATAGGGGCTGCAACGGTTGCTGCGCTTAACGAGCTGGGCAAGGATGTCCTCGCGACAAGCCGAACGGCCTCCGAAGGACGGTGGGTGCTGGATGTAAATTCGGACCAAAGCATC
>CAXRFY010000038.1:0-2558 GCA_964229925.1 Schleiferiaceae bacterium | reverse complement strand
GAAGCCCACCAATTGGCGCCCACCCGCTATGAAAACTACCTCCGCATGCTGCACGGCGACGAGGGCGATGACCCCTACCGCCATGCGGAGGTTAAAGGTTTAGACGAATGAGAGTTGTCGTCCAGAAAGTATCGGAAGCTTCCGTGAAAATCGGTGGACAGGTCCACGCGAGCATTGGGCCTGGTCTGCTCATTTTTGCCGGTTGGGAGGAAAGCGACACCCCGGAGGACAATGCATGGATGGCGCAGAAAATCAGCCGAATGCGCCTCTTTGAAGACCACGAAGGCGTTATGAACCGCTCCATCATGGAAGTGGGTGGGCATTTCCTGGTCGTTTCGCAGTTCACCTTGCACGCGGCGACCAAAAAGGGCAACCGCCCCAGCTACTTTCGGGCGGCGCATCCTCGGGTTTCCAAGCCTCTGTATGAGGACTTTTTGGATCAACTCTGGAATGCCTCTGACCTTCCTGTGAAATCAGGTGAATTCGGAGCCGATATGAAAGTGGCCCTCATCAACGACGGCCCCGTCACCATCACCATGGACAGCAAAAACAAAGAATAACATGGCAGCACCCCTTCAATCTTTGCAAGCCGAAGTCGATCAGTGGATCCAGGATTTTGGCGTTCGGTACTTTAATGAACTGACCAACATGGCCCAGCTCACGGAAGAAGTGGGCGAAGTGGCCCGCATCATCGCACGCCGCTACGGAGAACAGTCGGAAAAAGAAAGCGACAAAGCCAAAGACCTGGGCGAAGAGCTCGCCGATGTCCTCTTCGTCACCCTCTGCCTAGCCAACCAAACGGGCATCGACCTCCAAGCCGCCTTCGACCGCCGCATGGCCGCCAAGGGTGCGCGCGATAAAGACCGCCACGCGAGCAATCCAAAGCTTCGTTAAACAAACCGGAAAGGACTCTGCCGTACCTTTGCCGCAACAACCTTTTTGCTATGCGACCTGACCTCTTTGAAGCCCCCGATTACTACCTCTTGGACGAACTCCTCACGGAAGAGCACAAGCTCGTTCGCGACGCTACGCGCGACTGGGTAAAACGGGATGTCAGCCCCATTATTGAAGACTACGCCCAGAAGGCGGCCTTCCCCACCCAGATCGTAAAAGGCTTGGCGGAAATTGGCGCTTTTGGTCCCTATATCCCTACGGAATACGGCGGAGCCGGTTTGGACCAAATCAGCTACGGCTTGATGATGCAGGAGATCGAGCGCGGTGACAGCGGCGTGCGTTCGACCTGTTCGGTTCAGTCTTCCTTGGTCATGTATCCCATTTACGCGTACGGCAATGAGGAGCAGCGCCAGAAGTACTTGCCCAAATTGGCGAGCGGCGAATGGCTCGGCAGCTTCGGTTTGACCGAACCCAACTTTGGCTCCAACCCCGGTGGCATGGTCACCAACTTTAAGGACATGGGCGACCATTACCTGCTCAACGGCGCCAAAATGTGGATCTCCAACGCCCCCTTCTGTGATGTGGCCGTTGTTTGGGCCAAAAACGAAGAAGGCCGTATCCACGGTCTGATCGTCGAGCGCGGTATGGAAGGCTTCACCACGCCAGAAACGCACAACAAATGGTCGTTGCGCGCCTCCGCTACCGGTGAGCTCGTCTTTGACAACGTGAAGGTTCCCAAAGAGAACCTCTTGCCTAATAAGTCTGGCTTGGGAGCTCCTCTAGGTTGCCTGGATTCCGCCCGCTACGGCATCGCCTGGGGCGCCATCGGTGCGGCCATGGACTGCTACGATACCGCCCTTCGCTACTCCAAGGAACGTATCCAGTTTGACAAGCCCATCGGCGCTTTTCAACTTCAGCAGAAGAAACTGGCCGAAATGATCACCGAGATCACCAAAGCCCAATTGCTCACCTTCCGCTTGGGTCAACTCAAGAACGAAGGACGCGCTACCACCGCTCAAATCTCCATGGCCAAGCGCAACAACGTCGACATGGCCTTGACCATCGCCCGCGACGCACGCCAAATGCTCGGCGGCATGGGCATTACCGGTGACTACCCCATCATGCGCCATATGATGAACCTAGAGTCCGTGGTGACGTACGAGGGCACCCACGACATTCACCTGCTCATTACAGGCATGGATGTGACGGGGATTCCGGCGTTTAAGTAAACAGCTTGATAGCTAGAAGGCTAGGAGGCTAGAGAGCAGGCGCGCAGCGCCCTTTAACCCTTCAACCCTTAAACCCTTTAACCCTTTAACCCCTAGTACAAAAAGGTATCAAAGGGAAAACGCGCGGCGTGCAGCGTTGCGACGGCGCGATAGATAGACTCGCGCAAGGAGTCAAAATTGTCTTTGTTGGTCGCGGAAATGAATACGCATTGGCCGCCGAGTTCTTTGATCCAGCGGTTTTGGACGTCTTCAATTCGGCCGATATGCCCCTCTTCGTCGGGCTGAGCGACCCACGCATCCACTTTGTTGAAAATGACCAGAATGGGCTTTTCGTGGGCTTTGAGTTCGGTCAGAATTTGGTTCACGGAGGCCATGTGGTCCTCGTAGGAATCGTGTGAAATGTCCACCACATGGAAGAGGATGTCCGACTCGCGT
>CAXRFY010000037.1:0-4350 GCA_964229925.1 Schleiferiaceae bacterium | reverse complement strand
CTCTCGCTGGCATCCCCGCGGAATGGCCCAATAATTTTGCATTCGCCATTTTGGCAAAGCGCTTGACGGTTGAGGTGGGACATAAAGACCTCTGGGCTGTAGCTAACTAAAAAGCCATTGGCTTCCAAGCGGTAGGTATTCGTAGCCTCCACGTGCTCCACCAAGGCAAGCTGAATGTCAAAACCCGAACGGTTGAGCGAATCCACCCCTGCCCGAAGTCCCGTGTAGAACTGCACGGCCATGCGGTTCTTCATCGTATAGGTAGCGGGGAGGTCGAAGTTCAACGCACTTGCGGAATCCATAGCCACCTCAAAGGGAAGGGCGACAATCCACGTTTGGCGCGCAATGGCGAACGTACTATCGGCCAAAAGGACTTGCCCCTGGACCGCCGTTGTGACGGCCAGCAGCGCAGTAATAAAGAGGCTTCTTATTCCCATTCAATGGTTGCGGGGGGCTTGCTGCTGATGTCGTAGACCACGCGGTTCACGCCCCGGACGTTGTTGATGATGCTATTCGAAATTCGGGCCAAAAATTCATACGGCAAATGCACCCAATCCGCGGTCATGCCGTCCGTGCTCTGAACGGCACGCAAGGCGACCACTTGCTCATAGGTGCGCTCGTCCCCCATCACGCCAACCGATTTGACGGGTAGCAAGATGGCCCCAGCTTGCCAAACTTCGTCGTACAAGCCCGCGTCACGCAAGCCCTGAATGAAGATGTGATCGACTTCCTGGAGGATTTTCACACGCTCAGGCGTAATAGCTCCCAAAATCCGAATAGCTAAGCCAGGCCCTGGGAAAGGATGACGTCCAAGCAGTGCCGGCGACAAGCCCAAGGCCTTCCCGACGCGACGGACTTCATCTTTAAAGAGCGAACGCAAAGGTTCGACCACGGAAAGCTTCATAAAGTCTGGCAATCCGCCCACGTTGTGGTGCGATTTGATGGTCACAGAAGGTCCATTGACGGATACGGATTCAATCACGTCCGGGTAAATGGTGCCTTGGCCCAAGAATTCTACTCCTGAAATAGCCATGGCTTCGCGGTCAAAGACCTCGATGAATACACGGCCGATGGCTTTGCGCTTGGCTTCGGGATCTTCTTGGTTGTCCAGCGCAGCATAGAAATCGTCGGAGGCATCCACGCCTTTGACGTTGAGGCCGAGGCCGGCGTACTGGGTAAGAACTGAATCGTATTCATTTTTGCGGAGCAAGCCGTTGTTCACGAAGATGCAGTACAGACGGTCGCCGATGGCTTCTTTGAGCAGCATAGCCGCCACGGTACTGTCCACACCGCCACTCAGGCCCAAGACCACTTTTCCTTCACCAATCTGAGCGCGCAAGGCGTCTACGGTGCTTTCAATGAAGGCATCCGGCGTCCACGAAGGACTACAGCCCGCGATGTCGTACACAAAGTTTTTCAGCAACTGCACGCCGTGTTCCGAATGGTGGACCTCCGGGTGGAATTGGATGGCGTAGGTTTCTTCCCCTTGAAAGCGGTAGGCCGCCACATGTACATCGGCGGTGGACCCCTCCACTACGGCATTCTCTGGCAGGGCTACAATGGTGTCGCCATGGCTCATCCAGACGCATGACCCGACGGGAACGCCTTTGAGCAAGCGCGACTCCCCTTCTACTGCCGCCATGTTGGCACGGCCGTATTCGCGGTGCGTGGAGCGGGCTACCTGGCCGCCGCGGGTTTTGGCCAAATACTGAGCGCCATAGCAGACTCCTAGCACGGGAACGGTGCCGAGCATCGGGCTCAGATCGGGGGCAGGCGCACCTTCTTCCAAGGTAGAGAAGGGCGAACCGCTTAGAATGATCGCCTTAAAGTCCGACCAGTTCTCCGGAATGTGGTGAAAGGGATGAATTTCACAGTAGACCTGGAGTTCGCGAACCCGGCGTGCAATGAGCTGGGTGTATTGCGAACCAAAATCGAGGATGAGGATAGCGTCTTGCATGGAGTACAAAGATACTTCGCATCCCTAGGGCACACAGCCCTAAAAAGCAGGTTTTTCAACAGGTTTATTCGCCTGATTCGGGAAGCATCCAGGCCCACAGAAAGGGCATGCCCTCGTTCAGGTCCAAGTGCTGAATCAGCCCGTCTTCCATCGCCTGAAACGGCACGTAGCCAAAGTGGTAGGCCAGCTCTAAGGCGGTCCAGGTCCGCTCTTGCATGGCCCCAGCGCCACCGCTTTCCACAGCACCCGGAAACTGGGTGGATTTAACCGCCAAGAAGGCCTCCCAGCGTTCACGTTGAGACCGCAAAACCGACCGACGAGCGCGTTCGCGCATTCGTTCTTCTTCATTCGATATACGCTTGAGCCAAGCCTCTGTAGAGCGCTCTAAATCAGAATACTTACCGTATTCCTTCTTAACCAAATTACGCAAGGCCTCCGCCACGGGAAATGCACCCGATTCCGGCGCTCCCTCTTCCTGCAGCCACGCCTCGCGCACCTCCGAAATGCTGCGGTGGTAGGACAGGTTCTGCGGGGCTAGTTTTTGCCATTTGCGCCAGGAGGCACTAGGCCACCATTCAAAGGAGGTCCTTAGGTGCATGCGCACAGCGGGAAAATTGCGTTCCTGGAAATAGGGAATGAGCTGCAACCAATACTCCATCTCCCCTGCACCGCCCGCGTAGAGCACGTTGGGCAAGATACACTCTTGGTAGATGGGGCGCAGGATCGCATTGGGACTGAGGGTTTCGGGCTGGCTTTGGACTCGGGCTAGCAGCTCTTCTTGGCGCACTGTGCGTGCTCCCGCCTGCCAGGTCCCTTTTCCAAGAAAGTCCAGGCGCGTCCGACGGCCGTTCTCGAGCAAGAAGAGCGTAGAAGGCTTGACGTCCACGGGAGGCTCCCACCCTTGTGCCGTCCATGGCGCATCGTTTTGCGTCGAAAACATGCGCTGATGCTGGATTTCATCCGTCCAAAGCTCAGCGGCCAAAGCCTTCAAGCGTGCGTCCGAAGCGTCCAAGCAGAGCACGGTGGGATGCCAATGGGCCATGAGCCGGCGCGTCGCATCTGCGAGCGTTTCACCTTGGAGATAGGCCGCTCGGTAGACCTTTAGCTGCTCCGCCAGCGCGGCGTGCTGCCCCCAATCCTTTTCCAGGGCGTCGATCACGGGCCAAACCGCTTCCGAGGGAATGCCGCCAGTGGCCCATCCTTCAAAGGCATTGGCCATGCTGTACCACTTTCCCTCAAAGGAAATGTGCCGAATTTCTTCCACATCGTGGTCCTCTGTAGCCATCCAGAAGATGGGCACCACGGGACGCGTGGGCACCTCCCATTGGGCGCTCAAGGCTGCCACTTCGCGAATCTTGCTGTGAACGTACAAGGGCCCACCTCCTAAAACCAGCTGGTGCCCACAGGTCATGGTCACGGCGCCCGGTTGGGCCAGCGCATGAAGCTGGGCCTCTTGCTCCTCGGTTAGCCCTTGCAATGCGTAGTGATCTCGCAGCACAGCCACCAGTGTGGCGCGCGCCTCGGCCGAATAACCCGCCGCACGCTCCTCGATAAAGGCATCGCTCAAGCCTTGCAGATGCGGTGAACCCGCAAATGCCCCTTCGCGCAACGTGAGCGCGCGACGGGCCAGCGGCGTGCCTGCATGAGGCTGAGGGCTAAACTGCATTATTCTTCGCTTGGAGGGTAGTAAAAGTACGTTCGAGGCTCCAGTTGGCCGTTGGCGAAGGCTTGCTGCAAGATCTTCTCGATCCAGGCATCCTCTTCCACTTTGGAGGGTTCGTAGGCCTTTTTGATGGAGATGTCCCACCAAGAAGCCGTCACATTCCACCCCACGGCTTGAAGCCAAGAGCGGTATTCCTTGATTACATCAAAAACCGTCATGTGGGTTTCGCGGTACACCAGTTTGCACAAAATTTGGCCCTCCGAAACGGTCAACTTGTGCAGCTCCGGCTCAAAGCGATCCGCCAAATACTTCTGGTAGCGCTTGACCATGCGCTTGCGCTTGAAGTAGTTCTTCTCGCTGGCGAGGCGCATATTCAAACTGTCCAAACGCTCCCCCAGCCCCTTTGCATAGGGATAAACTTTAATCACGCGCCGCTTCAGCCTTAGGTAGTTCAGGCGCGCTTCGGTGTCCGAAAACGTCGGCTTGTCCAAGACCATCACTTCGTCCAAGAAAATCCAAGGCACCGTGTCCTGTCCAATAACGGTAGCCTGCGACGGCTTGCCTTGGTAGATCACTTCGATCTGCCCCATGGCCTGTACGCTTGCCCATAGACACGCGGCGCTGAGCAAGAAGATTCTTAGCGGCGACGCCATGCGCTCGGAGCGGGATTCGCTTCAAGGCGGGGGCTTCTTCGATACTGCGCCAAGGCAGCGGCCAAATCATGGTCTGC
>CAXRFY010000036.1:0-5545 GCA_964229925.1 Schleiferiaceae bacterium | reverse complement strand
CTGAATCCCAGCACGAGCAGCATTCGGTTTAACGATCCGGAGAACCAGCCTGGGAATTGGAACAACAACTACACCTTCCGCAACCTGCACACGCAGAGCACTCGGGATGGCGCTACGAACAGCGGCTGCTTTTCCGGGGGTGGCTTGGATGACCGCTTTGACCACATCCTGTTCAACGACAACGTGGCCAATGGCTCCGGGAAAATGACCTACGTGGCGGGTTCCTTGACGCCTGTGGGCAACGACGGGCTGCACTTCAACTCGTCCATCAATTCCCCGACCAACAATTCCGTGCCCGCTACGGTGCTGACGGCCTTGTACGAGATGAGCGACCACCTGCCCGTGTACGTGGACATCGACGTGGAGCGCTTGCAGATTTCCGTGGATGAAACGCACGCGCTTCCGGTCCAAATTCTAGGCAACCGCCAAGACGGCTACTGGGTGGAGCTGAGCCAAGCGGCCATGGGCGCCAAGTGGCGCTGCGTGGACCTTTTGGGCCGAACGCTCCTAAGCGGCCCGGTCTCCTCCCTTCGCTTTCCCCTCGAGCTGCCAGCGTCTTCGGGCCTGGTGCTCTTTGTTCTTGAACCGCAGGGGCGCCTGCAAAGCACCCTCAAGCTGCCATGAGAAAGTTCCATCTGACGCTTGCTGCTTTGATTTTGGGCGCTGGATTCCTGCATGCGCAGAACTTCGTGGAGAAGTTGACCAACGCCAGCAACGTGCGCATGACCGTGACCAATGTGGGCACCTTTGGCAATGCGTTTCGCGGCTACAAAGACGGGACAGGGAATCCGTCGGGCGAATATCCTGCGGGGTCTGGGACGGAGCATTTGTTTGAGTCGGGCATTTGGATCGGCGGCGTGGATGGGAGCGGCACCGTGCGGGTGAGCACCTCTGCCTACGATGCGCCGCAAGGCTATGCACCCGGCCGAGGGGGCTTTGAGTTTACCAATTCGGTGGGGGGCATGCAGGAGATTTCGTCGCTGCGGGACAACCCCAATTTCCGCCCCGAGGCCGTCTCGCACCAGGACTTCAAGAGCACCTTTACGGATGCCAACTTGCTCGTTCCGGGCACCTCCATTCCCATCAGTGGCCACACGACGCCCATGGGCTTGGAAGTGACCATGGAGACCTACAACTGGAACTACCGCTTTTCGGACTTTTTTGTCATCGCCAACCTCACGATTAAAAACGTGGGCCTCGAAACCTACGACGACCTCCACATTGCCCTCTGGGCGAATACCGTGGTGCGCAACATCAACGCCACCCCAGCCGGTTCGGGCGGGGCAGTCTTCTATTCGCAGGGCGGCAACGGCTATTTGGACAGCCTGCACATGGCGTACTGCTATGACGCGACGGGCGATGTGGGCTTGACCGATTCCTACATCGGCCAAAAATTCCTGGGCGCCGAAGACAAGAACGGCTTCAAACATCCCGACATCACGCCCGGATTCAAGGACCACTACAACGCGTGGATTTTTAACAATTCGGGCCAAGCCCTCTTCTTCTTCCCCACCTCGGATCCGCAGCGCTACGTCAAGATGACGGAAGGCCTCAACCAGAACCCCTGTTGGGAGGACCCCCAAGGCGTAGACTGCCAAAACGGCGTCGGCATGAACATCCAGGGCTTGTTGAATGCGAGCGGGAACCGTTCGGACCTTGTGAGCGTTGGGCCCTTTAGTGCCTTTGCCCCCGGGGACGAAATCACCCTCGCCTTCGCCTTTGTCATGGGCAAAAAAGTGGACGATGGCCAGCCCAATAGCGCCAACACCGCGGCCCAAAAAGCGCGCTTCATCAGCAATGCCGAATGGGCCCAAGTCGCGTACAACGGTGAAGACATCAACTTCAACGGCCTCCTCGACGAGGGCGAAGACCGCGACGGCAACGGCAAAATCACCCGCTTCATTCTTCCCAGCCCCCCAGATGCCCCCCGCATGCGCGCCGTTCCCGGCGACCACCGCATTGACCTCTTCTGGGCGCGCAATGCCGAAGAAAGTGTGGACCCCATCACCCAGAAAAAGGACTTTGAAGGCTACCGCGTCTACGTGAGTCGCTTGGGCTTCGATGTGGAAGGCAGCCAAAACCTCTCCGAAGATTTTGTCCGTGCCGCCGAGTACGACCTGTCCGGCAACGGGCTCTTCTACGAAACGGGCCTTGCCGACATCGCCTTACCCGAGCCGCTATACTTTGCCGGCGACACGACGGCCTACCACTACCACTATGCCCTGGAGGGCTTGCCCAACGGCTGGCAGCATGCGGTCGCCGTGACCGCCTTTGACCAGGGAAATCCGGACACCCAGCTGGAATCGCTGGAGTCCAGCTTCTTGGCCAATGACGTGCGCGCCTTTGCGGGCACCCCTGCCAACCCGAGCATGAAGAACTTCCCGCCCTTCGTCTACCCCAACCCCTACTACGCTGGGGCTGCCTGGGAGGGCCAATCCAACTTCCAAGAGGAATCCCGCAAATTGGTCTTTGCCAACCTCCCTGCGGATTGCCGCATTACGATTACCTCTCCTGCGGGCGATGTCATGGACCAGTTTGAGCACCATGCGGACTACCAAGGCGGCGACATTCGCTGGTTCCAAACCTTTGCGGGCGAGTCCGCGGAAGACCGCGTCTTCTCGGGCGGCGAACACGCCTGGGACTTGCTGACCGATCAAAGTCAAATCCTCGCCCGAGGACTCTACTTCTACGCCGTACAAGACCTCCAAACCGGAGAACTCTTCACCGGCCAATTCACCGTTTTAAAATGACCAATCTCTCAACTATGAAGCGTTTTCTCACCCTCTGTGTAGGCCTATGGAGTTTTGCCACGTTTGGCCAAACCTTGCCCTACACCTCGATCACGAACATCCAGTACGTTTCAGCCACCGACTTGGCTGCGTGCAACGACACCTCCGCCTATTTGGGCGATACCGTCATGACCTACGGCATCGTGGTCACTCCAGGGGATGTCTCGGAGGTCGCATCGGGCTCCGTTCAAGGCGGTCACCGTCCCTTCTTCTTCTTGGTGGATACGGTCGCTCAAGGCGCGGCAGGTTCTTTCCGCGGCATGGAGTGCATGGGCGTTTACACCAACGCACAAGGTCAACTCCTCCCCTTGCCCAACGTAGAGTACTTGCTCCCCGGCGATTTGGTCAAGTTTACCGGCCGTGTGGGCGCGTACAACAACGGCACCCAGCTCGAGGCCATCGACGGCAACTCCTTGCAGGTGATTGGCTCGCGTCCTGTTCCAACTCCCGCGCAGATCACGGTGGGCGATTTGAACGACCCCTTGCGCGTCAATATTTTGACTACGGGCGAGCAGTGGGAGAATGCCTTTGTCGAATTCAACAACGTCACCGTCACGGAGGTCATTCCGTTTTCGGGCAACCGCATCAGCTTCAATGTGGTGGACGGCAACGGCAACAAGATTAACGTTTCGGACCGCTTCTTGGCCCAAAAGCTCCCCTCTTGGCAAACCGTCAACCCCTATTCTCCCCAGTCCACGGGTTCCTTTGTGACGCCCGTCCCCGGCACGTTCTACTCCAGCTTGAAAGGCGTGGTCCGCCACGACGGCAACGGCTGTTTGGTGGGCTCTGGCTCGCGCGGCTATGAATTGAACCCCTTCGATTCCACGCACTATGTGGTCGCCTACGCGCCTCCCTACATTTCCAACTTTGAGCGCGATCCCATGGTCCCCACCCCCAACCAGTCGGTGGACCTCGTGTGCAACATCACCGACTTTGACGGCACCGTGGATTCCGTGTTTGTGTACTACAGTGCGGACACCTCTTTGCTGCCCACGCAGTTTACCAAGATGGCCATGACCTTGGCGGCCGGTTCCACGGACGAATACGAGGCGACCTTGCCCAACCAACCCCTTGGCACCTTGGTGCGCTACTACATTTTGGCCTGGGACAACGAGAGCAATGCGTCCTACTACCCCACCACTCCCGTGGGTCAAGTTCAGCCCAATGTGGACTATTACACGGTTCGCCAAAACGGCGCCATCATTCAAGACTTGCAGTTCACCCTGTCCAGCAATGGCAACAGCCCCTACATGGGCCAAAACGTCACGGTGAAGGGCATCGTAACCGCATCGACCAAGCAGCACGACTTGGGCTTCTTGTACATTCAAGATGCGGGTGGCGGTCCCTGGAGCGGCATTTGGTGTGTGGGGTCGGGCATCACCCAATTCTTCCGCGAAGAAGAAGTCATCGTGAGCGGCACCGTTGAAGAGTACTACGGCATGACCCGCTTGAACGTGGCGTCAATCAGCAAGACGGGCAACCGCATGCTACCTGTTGCCGCTGTGGTCAATCCCTCCGACAGCGCCGAGAAATACGGCTACGCCTGGGAGAAATGGGAAGGCTGTTTGGTTCGCTTGGAAGATCCCGCCCAGCAGAAATTGCACATTGCCCAAACCAACCTGGGCTATGGCGACTATGCCGTTTCCAACACGCCTGGCGCAGGCTACTGGAACCGCGCTTTGGTATTGGCCGGACGTCAATCCGCCACCTCCTTTAGCTCCCTGTATGTGCAGCTTGTGACCAATGCCGCCTACGACACTTTGGACGGTAGCATGGAAGTCACGCCTATCGTGGTGAGCGATACGATGAACATGGATGCAGTAGAGGGTATTTGCTTCTACGGTTTCAGTAATTTCCGTGTCCTTCCGCGCAACAACGACGACTTTATCGGTATCAACGTCTCCCTCGATACGACCGACCTGCCCCAAAGCACGGTGGGCATCCAGCACCCAGATGCGCTTCAGGTCAAGGCCTACCCCAACCCCGGCCGTGAAACCCTCGTGGTGGAAGCAGAGGCGGGTAGTACCTACCAGCTCGTCGATGCCATGGGGCGTCCGGTCGCTGAGGGCACGCTGAGCCAGAACCGCAACACGTTGGCGCTAGGTCATTTGGGCCGAGGCACCTACCTCTTGGTGGTCGAAAAACACGGCCAGCGCCAAGTGCTCCGAATCGCCTTGATCGACTAAGTCGCACATGGGCTTTGCACACATTCCCGTTCGCAGCGCGCGCACCCTGGGTGCGGGTGGTCTCCTCGTGGCGCTCCTCGCCATGGGCGGCATGGGCTGTGACCGTGGCGAAGCCATTGACAACGTCGCGCCGGAAACGCATTTGGCCGTCAAGTACATTGAACGGACCGGAGCCGACCGCCTCAACTCCAAAGTGAGCATGAGTTGGTACGGTACGGACGTGGACGGCTATGTGACCGGCTATGAGCTGTCCCTGGACGGCAGCACCTGGAAGCACAGCGCCAAGCAAGACAGCGTTTTTCTCTTTTCCATTCCCGCAGGTAGCGATACGGCGGACATCACGTTGTACGTTCGGGCCATTGACAACCAAGGGCAGCGCGACGAGAGTCCCGCCAGTTTGGTCTTCCCGCTGAAGAACGCTCCCCCGGTGGCCGAAGTGGACCAGACCTCGCAGTCTTTGGGTGCTGCCCTGGGCGTCCTGACCTACCGCTGGACCGCCACGGATCCCGACGGAAATGAAACGATTGCCGGCGCAGAGATTCGAATGAACAACGGCACCTGGTACCCCAT
>CAXRFY010000035.1:0-2073 GCA_964229925.1 Schleiferiaceae bacterium | reverse complement strand
ACGTCTACAATGCCCCCCCGCACGGCAAATTGACCGGGCTTTTCCACAAAGTCTACCCGCTCAAAGCGCATGTCAAAGAGGCTCTCATTCAGAAAGTCCAAATCCAATTTGTCCCCTGTGGCAATGCGTAAGCTCTTGCTGCCAAACGTTTTGCGCGTAACTACCTTTTCCGCCAAAGCTTCGGGGTAGGTCACCAGCACCAATGGCTGCTTGGATTTTTGCAATCGTTCCAGGACCTCAGCGCGCAGTCCAATGTTGGCATTGTCCACTTGGTCGCGTTCGCCGTAGGGCTTGCGGTAGGAATCCGGGAAGAAGAGGGCACGGCCAGGCCCCAGTAATTTCTCGCAATCGTTGAGAAAATAGGCGGCATCCTCTTTGTCTGAACGCACCACCAGCACATGCTTTTGGCTTTGTTCCAAGGCCAAAACAGCCAAGACGGATTTGAGGGAACCGCGTACGCCTCCCAGCCCCAAGGCGTCGCCAGGGGGGAGGTCTAGCCAGGCGTTCAGCAGGCCGTGGAAACGCGCATCTGCGCGGTAGGCATCAAGCAGTGCAATCATGCATCAGCATCCGACCGCAAAAATGATTCGGCCTCAAGGACCATTGCGGTGGAGCCTACAAAGTACGGGACTCGCTGGTGAAGTTCCTGCGGAACGATGTCTAAAATTCGGTCAAATCCATTGGTCGCCCGGCCGCCGGCCTGTTCCACGATGAAGGCCAAGGGATTGCACTCGTACAACAGGCGCAATTTGCCCTCTGGATTCTTGGTGCCTGTCGGGTAAATGTAAATGCCGCCTTTGATCATGTTTCGGTGCAAGTCGCTGACCAAGGAGCCAATGTAGCGGCTCGTGTAGGGCCGACCGCTGGCAGGATCCAGCTCCTGGCAGTATTTCAAATAGCGCTTGACGCCCGCGGGGAAATGCACGTAGTTTCCTTCGTTGATGGAGTAGATCTGGCCGCGCTCCGGGAAGCGCATGTTGGGGTGCGACAGGCAGAAGGTGCCAATACTGGGATCCAACGTAAAGCCATTGACGCCATGGCCCGTGGTGATGACAAGCATGGTACTGGAGCCGTAGATGACGTAGCCCGCGGCGACTTGTTCGCTGCCGGGCTGCAGAAAATCGTCCAAAGTGACCGGTGTGCCCACGGGACTGATGCGGCGGTATATGCTGAAAATCGTACCCACGGAGACGTTCACGTCCACGTTGGTCGAGCCGTCCAAGGGGTCCATGAGGACGACGTACTTGGATTCGTTGTGGGCTTCGTCGTCAAAAGCAATGAAGTCTTCCAGTTCCTCGGAGGCCACTCCGCAAACCTCGCCCATCGAGCGCAGCGCCCGAATGAATGTGTCGTTCGCGAAGACATCCAGCTTCATTTGGTTTTCGCCTTGGACGTTTTCCGAACCGGCCAAACCCAAAATATCGGCCAGTCCGGCCTTGTTGATTTCGCGGTTGACGACCTTAGCCGCCAAGCGTATAGACGATAGCAATTGCGAGAGTTCCCCCGTTGCGTAGGGAAACTTTTCCTGGTTTTCCACCAGAAACTCGCCCAGAGTGGTGGGGCGATGTGGGCTCATAAGTCAAGAATCAAGGGTTGTTCAAAGATAGGGGAAGGTGCTACTTTTGGGCCAGTGAAGGCGCAATTCAAAGATGTTTCGCTCCGTTGGGCAGAGGAATCCGATATTCCGGCCGTTTTGGGCTTGATTCGGGAACTGGCTGAATTTGAGCGTGCCCCCGAGGAGGTGACCGTGACGGAAACCCAGTTGGCAGCGGATATGGCGGCAGGCCACTACGTCTGTGTGCTGGCGGATTCTACGGAACACGGCGTGGTGGGTATGGCCCTTTGCCACACGCGCTACTCCACGTGGAAAGGCTTGACGGCTCATCTCGAAGATCTCATTGTGCGCGAGGTGCACCGCGGACGCGGTTTGGGCCGCCAGCTTTTGGAAGCGTCCATGCACTGGGCCCGCCACATTGGAGCGCAGCGCTTGCAGTGGGAGGTTTTGGACTGGAACCAGCCCGCTATTGACTTTTACGAAGGCGTGGGCGCACAGGTCTTGAAAGACTGGTATCC
>CAXRFY010000034.1:0-2493 GCA_964229925.1 Schleiferiaceae bacterium | reverse complement strand
CGGTTGACAATTTGAATGTCCATGGATCAGGTGCTTGAGGGTTTGCGGCGAAGCAGATCGCGTTCGGCATACAGCACAATGGCCAGCATCAAACCGGCGCAAAGCAGGGATGGCCAGAGGCTCGTCATCGAATAAAAGGCCGCCACCCAACCCAAGACCGCCGCGCTGCCCACGTAGAGGGCCAATCGGGCGAAGTGGTAGGGAACGGGATAGTGGTACTGTCCGAGCAGCACGCTCAACAGCGCCATGGCCACGTAACTCGCCAAAGTGGTCCAGGCGGCGCCCAAAATGCCCACGCGCGGGATGAAGTAGAGGTTGCCGACGACGGTAATCGCAAAGCCGGTGAGGGTGATGTAGAGGCCCATGCGGGTTTGGTCCGAGAGTTTGTACCACATGGAAATCTGCGTGTTCATCGACAAGAATACGTTGGCCAGCAGCAGGAAGTACAGGATGGGCAGGCTGTCCCAGTACTTGGCGTCAATGAAGTATTTGATGCCGTCCAGACCGGCCAAAACGAGGACCATGCCGATGCTCAATATGCCGGTGAAGACCCGTAGGACGTCGGCGAGCTGTTGGCGCGTTTGGGTCGATTGCTTGAAGAAAAAGGGCTCCGCGGCAAAGCGAAAGGCCTGGTTGAAGAGGATGATGAAAATCGACAGCTTGTAAATGGCCGAATACGTGCCCACCGCCTCCTTGGCTTCGTTCAAGGGCATGAGGTACTCAATGAAAAACCGGTCGGCCATTTCGTTCGCCACGCCCGGCAAGCCCGCCAAAAGCAGCGGAAAGCCAAAAGCCAGCATTGTCTTCCAAATGTCCACATCAAAGCGGCGCTGGATGGTCAAAAACTCGGGCAGCAGCATTAAGATCATGGCGGCGCTCGCGGCCAGATTGGCGATCAGCACCCAGCCTACCTGCAGGTCCGGCAGCCAAAAGCCCGCCTTGGGAAGAATCAAAAAGAAGGCGTAGCAGAGGAGGAAGTTGACGGCGATTTGGGTGATTTTGATGGCAACAAAGCGTTTGGCGCGGCGCTGGGCTCGGAGGCGAGCAAAGGGCACCGCGGCGACGACGTCCATGGCCACAATCCAGGCCATCATGAGGACCAGTTCCGGGCGGTCGCCCATGCGCAGGAGGTCGGCAGCGGGGCCGTAGAGGAAGGTCATGGCCGCCAAAAAGAGGGCCGAGCTGGTCAGCAGGCTCCACATCGCGGTCGAATACACGGTCGGCTCATCCGCCCCTTCTTTCTGGCTGACGCGGAAATACGCCGTCTCAAATCCATAGGTCAAAATGACCATCAGGAAGGCAATGCTGACATAAAGGAGGGAGTTGACGCCGTATTCCGACTTGGTAAGGACGACCGTCAACAGCGGGGTCAAGGCAAAATTCAGCACCCGGGCGAGGATGCTGCTGAGTCCGTAGAGGGCGGTGTCCCCCATGAGCGATTTCAGGCCCGACATGCTTCAAAGGTACGCGAATGCCCGACTCTTCGCAGGTCTCTTTGCATGGCGTTACTTTGCACCGTGGATCCCTACTTCTCCCCCTTTTTGACGCCTTCGGTTTTGGCCGAACGCTATCAATTGCTCGCGCCCAAACTGCACCGAACGCCCATCCTAACCTCGTCCAGCCTCGATGCACTCAGTGGAGCTTCGCTCTTTTTTAAGTGCGAAAACTTCCAACGCTCCGGTGCTTTCAAGATGCGCGGGGTCCAAAACGCCCTGCTCGAATTAGAGCGTGCCGGCCTGCCCGCCGCCGGGGTCGTTACCCATTCCAGCGGCAACCACGGCCAAGCCCTCGGCTGGGCCTGCGCCGAAAAGGGCCTGCCCTGCACGGTGGTCATGCCCTCCAATGCCCCCGATTTTAAAAAGCGGGCCGTGGCGTTGACGGGTGCGCGCATTGTCGAGTGTACTCCCACGCTGGCCGCCCGCATCGAAGCGGTAGACGCCGTTCAGCGCGAAACAGGCGCGGTAGAAATCCATCCGTCCAACCAAGCCCCCGTGATTCTGGGCCAAGGCTCCGCGGCCTGGGAACTCTTGGAAGACTGCGCCGCCCAGGGCCAGCCCTTGGACTGGGTAGGGGTACCCGTTGGCGGAGGCGGACTTTTGGCGGGAACGGCCTTTGCGGTCCACGTATGGAACCTCAAACATGGAACGTCCGTGCGCGTGTACGCGGGAGAGCCCACCGGAGCCGATGATGCCTACCGCAGCTTGGCCTCGGGCCAAATTGAACACAACGAAAATCCCCAAACCGTCGCCGATGGCATGCGCACGGAGCTGGGCCACATCAACTTCCCCGTCATCAAAGCCCATGTGACGGCCATCCACACGGTGACGGATCCGGAAATTCTCAGCGGCCAACTCCTATTGGCCGAACGCCTTAAAATCATCGTCGAAACCAACTGCTCCCCTCCCTTTGCCGCCGTCCTCAAGCACCCCGAGGTCTTTACCGGCCAGCGTGTGGGCGTCGTCTTGTCCGGCGGCAATTTGGATCTACAGGCAC
>CAXRFY010000033.1:0-15308 GCA_964229925.1 Schleiferiaceae bacterium | reverse complement strand
ATAGGTGCCAGCTGAAAGATTAGATTGAATGGGAGTAGTCCCCCCTGAAGACCATGAATAGGAATACGGGGCCTGACCGCCAGAGACTAATGCTGCCAGCGATCCGTCGCCTGCTCCAAAACAGCTCAAATTACTCTGGATTAGATTTATAGAAATGGCTCCGCCTTGCGTCACCGTAAAGCTCTGCGTCACCGAACAGCCCGTGCCGTCCGTAATTGTCACCGTATAGGTTCCAGCCGCCAAGCCCGTGAGGTCTTCCGTTGTGGCGCCGGTATTCCAGATATAGGATATGGGCGCCACCGCGTTCGTGAGTGAAATTTCTATTCCCCCATCGCTTCCTCCGAAGCAAGAAACATTTGAAATAGTTGATGCCAATGTGAAGGAGCAAGGCGCGGTTTCAGTGCTTAACGTCTCTTCTGATGGGTGTAAAGTAGGTTCCCAAGGAACATCGTACTTCGCCCATAGATTTAACGAATGGAAGCAAAGCAGAACAACCAAGAGGAGTCGAGTAAGTGAAAATTGGATAGGCATAGCTACTAAGTTCGAGGCTAAAGCGATAAGGTACGATACCCCATTAACCGGCCACGCGGCCAATGAGTTAAAGAGGGATTTCGGCCGGTTAGAGGACACGGTTAAGTTTTTTGTGCAAGGCATTCCGAACGCCTTGAAAGTGGGTAAAACGCTCCAGAAGTTTCATACGCTCTTGTGGCTCGTCGGTATAGTCTAATTCTGTTTTTAGGCCCGAAATCATATCCGTCAGGCGCAATTCCTTGAAGCGAAACAGGCATTCTTCCACATGCTTGGACAAGTGGTCCTCTCGCTCTTGGACGAAGATGTTTTTGCGCTTCCAGTCCGCAAGGGCGTAGCGCTCTGTGAGCAATTCGGCTACGACAGAAGCTACTTCTGGTTCCGGATGGCGGCTAAAAAGCTCGGCCGAAAGCAAGTGTTCGTCCTCCCGCCAGCTCTTTTCCATTTGGCCGTAAATCTGCTGGTACACGGGGAAGGAAAACGTCAATTCATCGGCGGCCAAATCGTCCAAAATCACAGCCCCAGCCGCATCGGAAAATTCTTCACCCTCCTCCGTTTTACCGGTAATTCGATCGTTCGCATGCAGCAGGAGAATCCGCATAAGGGCCTCTTCCACGGCGGGCGGGCGCTGGTCCACCACCGGCGCAGGGGCCACCACCAAAGTGGGCCCTTCCGGCTGCTGCCGCTCCTGCTCGCGCTGCGCCGCCCGGCCGTCGGCGGCCCTAATTCGGT
Organism: Schleiferiaceae bacterium; assembly: GCA_964229925.1. GTDB lineage: Bacteria > Bacteroidota > Bacteroidia > Flavobacteriales > Schleiferiaceae > TMED14. The sequence continues at coordinate 14,048 of CAXRFY010000033.1, read as the reverse complement.
CCAACTCGGCGAAGAGACTGCGCTCTTCCATCCCCAAGCGCTGCGCGGAATCCCGCAGGTAGACCTCGCGAAGAATGGCGTTGGGGATTTTCGCGATGGAGTGGACGATGTCTTTGACGAGTTCGGCCCGTTTGATGGGGTCCTTGCCGGCAGACTCGATCAGGAGGTCCGACTTGAACTGCATGAAATCCACCTCGTGCTCCGAGAGGTAGGCCTGGAGCGCCTCCGTGTCCATGGAACGCGCGAGCGAATCAGGATCTTCCCCTTCGGGCAGTGGAACGGCGCGCACGAGCATGCCCTCCTCCAGCAACAGGTCAATCCCACGGAAAGAGGCCCGAATACCCGCCGCGTCCCCATCGTAGAGCAAGGTGACGTTGGACGTCAAACGCTTGATCAGTCGGATTTGCTCCACCGTAAGCGCCGTGCCCGAGGAGGAAACGACATTCTGAACCCCTGCTTGAGACAGGCTGATGACGTCCGTATAGCCCTCGACAATGTAACAGCGGTCCTGGCGCGCGATGCTTTGTTTGGCCTGGAAGAGGCCATAGACGACGCGGCTCTTGTGGTAGATTTCAGACTCCGGGCTGTTGAGGTACTTGGCCGTTTTGGCGTCGGACTTGAGCACCCGTCCGCCAAAGCCCACAATTCGCCCACCCAAACTGTGGATGGGGAACATGGCGCGGCCCCAAAAGCGGTCGATGTGACTGCCATCTTCGCGGGCAATACAAAGCCCCGTGCCGACGAGGTACTCAGCCTGGTACCCGGCAGCCACTGCGGCATCGTAAAAACTTGCGCGGCCTTCCAAGTGGAAGCCCAGCTCAAAACGGCGAATGGTCTCTTCGGTAAATCCGCGCTCGCGGAAGTAGGACAAGCCCACCGAGCGGCCCACGGCATCCTCCCACATCCAGCTTGAAAACTGCTTCGCTGCGAAGGCATTCACCGCCAGCAGGCTCTCGCGAATATTGCGCGCCTCGTCCGCTTCTTCCGATGAGGCCTCTTCCTCGATCTCGATGTTGTACTTCTTCGCTAGCCAGCGCAAAGCATCCGGATAGGTCATTTGCTCGTGCTCCATCAAAAACGTGACGGCCGAACCCCCTTTCCCCGAGGAGAAATCTTTAAAAATTTGCTTGGATGGGACGACGTAGAAGGACGGCGTCTTTTCTTGGGAGAAGGGGCTGAGGCCGCGGAAGCTCGAACCGCTCTTTTTCAGCTGCACAAAATCCCCCACAACTTCCTCAATTCGAACGGAATCAAGAATTTTTTCCACGCAGGAAGCGGTGATGCGGCCCATACGTTAAAGGTACCGAATTTGGCCCGTCACGCCACGCGGTTGCCCATGTAATCGACCAATTCGTCGAGGGCTTGACGCGCGGGTCCTTCTGGGAAGGTTTGTAGGTGGGTTCGGGCCAGTGCTTGCCATTCCGCCATACGCTTCTGGGCATAATCCATACCGCCCAGTTCACGGACCTTTTCCATCAGCCATTGAATGCTCTGTGGATCGTCCTTTTTGTTCTTCACAATGCGCATCAAGGTCTTCTTGTCCGAACTCGACGCCGCAGAAAGCGCATGAATCAAGGGCAAGGTCATTTTCTGCTCCTTGACGTCAATCCCCGTCGGTTTTCCACTCGTTCCAAATGCATGGTAGTCCAGCAAGTCGTCTTGAATTTGGAAGGCCATGCCCAACGCCAGACCAAAAGCATGTGCGTTCGCAATCTGTTCCGCTCCCTGGTCCGATGCCGCTGCACCCACCGCACAACATGCAGCCATCAAGGAGGCCGTTTTCTTTTCGATAATCGCGTCGTAGACTTCTTCCGTAATGTCCAAACGGCGCGCCTTTTCAATCTGCAAAAGCTCTCCCTCGCTGACTTCCTTCACAGCCCGACTTACCAACTTCAAGAGGTCGTGGTCTTCGTTTTCCACCGCCAATAAGAGCACGCGCGAAAGCATGTAATCGCCCACCAACACGGCAATTTTATTCTTCCAAAGCGCAGAAATACTAAAGGCCCCGCGGCGCGTGTTGGCATCGTCGACGACATCGTCATGAATGAGCGTAGCCGTGTGCATGAGCTCTACGAGCACAGCGCCACGTTGTGCGCGTGGCGAGGCCTCCCCGGATGAGAAGCTTTTGGCCGTCAAAAAGACCAATGCAGGACGCAGGCGTTTTCCCTTTTGCTTAACGGCATAGCGGAGCACCAAGTCCATCAAAGGAACCTTGGTACTGAAGGCTTTGGGGAAGTCCTCGTCAAAGCGTTTCAGCTCTGCCTGAATGGGGGTTCGAAAGCTCATTTAAGTCCGCGTTGTTTGCAAATATGGTCGTAGGCCTCTTGAATCTTTCTAAACGTGGCCGCCGCTTCCTTGACCGCCGCTTCCCCAAGTCCATGAAGGGCATCCGGATGGTATTTTTTCACGAGGCTTCGGTAGGTCTTTTTAATGTCTGCATCCGTGGCTGAAGAGGACAGCCCCAAAACTTCGTAAGGGTTCGGTGCCGCAGGTCGGTGCACGGCTTCCAAACGACGAAAATCATTGGGATGTATGCCTAGGTAACCCGCGATTCGGGCAATTTGTTGCCGCTCATCGGCCGTCATACTCCCGTCGGCATGCGCTAGGCCAAAGAGGAAGGCGATGAGCTGAATTCGGCCCTGAATGGACATATGACGACGCACCTGTTGGCAAACCTGCGTAATGGCAGGCTTCTCCTTCACAACCTCCTTAAACGCTTTAAAACTTTGGTTGGCCTTTTCCTCGCCAAACCACTTCCGAAAATGCTCGCGCACAAAGGTCAGTTCCCGCTCGTCAACGCGCCCATCCGCTTTGATGACGATGGACGCCAAGATGAGCAGACTCGCGTGGAAGTCTTGTTCCGAACGATTTTCTGAACGCTCCGAAGAATCTGAAAAGTAGTCGGATAGGGAATTTCCCAAAGCAGCACCCAAAATGGCGCCTATTGGGCCGCCGCCAAGGGCCCAACCAATGCCTCCGCCAATTATCGTCGCCCAACTTCTCATGCCCGGCGAAGGTACGGCGGTAAACTCAGCTCGTCAGCCAGATAGCGAAGCCGACAATAACCGCAATAAATGCGATGACCATCACTGTGGTCGACAGGGAGGCTTTGTCGCGTTCCGCTTCCATTCGGCGGCGTGCAGCCAAGCGTTCCCGTCGGCTCAAGCGCTCTTGTGGACTGTTTCGATCGCGTGTGTCACGCTCTGCCATGGGTACTGTGGGTATTGATTAGGTTGAATGTACCATTATTCTACTTAAAAACAAAGGGTTAGCCCATAATTTTCAGCCTATCTAACTTTTGTTCAGGCAAAAAAAACTCCGCCCGTGGGCGGAGTTTAGAACGTGCATTCTTTGCGTATTTATGAGCCACAGGCCTCACATGCATCTGGATTGTCCAGGGAGCAGGCTACGGCTTCTTCGGCTGTGTACACTTTGCTGGGCTCCACGGATACGGCTGCAGCTTCTGCGGAGGCCGGCATTCCTTCAAAAGCGACTTCCTGTCCGGGTAAAGCTTCCGCTTTTTTCTTTACTGTAAACTTGATAGCCGCGGATGCTGCTTTGGTGCGGAGGTAGTACATGCCCGTCTTGAGGCCCTTCTTCCATGCGTAGAAGTGCATGGAGGTAAGCTTGCCCATGTTGGGCGACTCCACAAAGAGGTTGAGGGACTGGCTTTGGTCAATGAACATACCGCGGTCGGCGGCCATGTCGATGATATCGCGCATGGACATTTCCCAAACGGTTTTGTAGAGTTCCTTGATGTTGTCGGGAATGCCTTCAATGCTTTGGATCGATCCGTTGTTCGCCATGATGGCATTTTTCACGTCTTCATTCCAAAGGCCCAACTTCACCAAATCCACCAGCAAGTGCTTGTTCACTACAATAAATTCGCCCGAAAGCACGCGGCGCGTGTACAGGTTGCTCGTGTACGGCTCGAAGCACTCGTTGTTACCCAAGATTTGCGAGGTGGATGCCGTGGGCATTGGAGCAAGCAGCAAGGAGTTCCGAACACCGTGCTTTTTCACTTTCTTGCGAAGTGCTTCCCAATCCCAACGGCCGCTGAGATCGCTATCTTTTTTGCCCCACAAATTGTGTTGAAATTCTCCTTGTGAGATAGGAGAACCCTCGTACGTTTCATAGGCACCGTGTTCGGCAGCCAGATCGCAAGACGCTGTTACCGCGGCAAAGTAGATGGTCTCAAAAATGTCTTGGTTGAGTTGACGCGCTTCAGGGCTGGTAAATGGCAAGCGAAGCTTGATAAAGGTATCTGCCAAACCCTGAACGCCTAGTCCAATGGGGCGGTGGCGCATGTTGGAATTGCGCGCCTCCGGTACGGGGTAGTAGTTGACATCAATGACGCAGTTCAGGTTCTTCGTCACTTTATAGGTGACGTCGTAGAGCATTTGGTGGTCAAAGGCGCCGTCTTCCACGTATTTGGGGAGGGCAATAGACGCCAAGTTGCACACTGCGACTTCGTCGGGAGCTGTGTACTCGATAATTTCCGTACATAGGTTAGACGAGCGAATAACCCCCAAATTCTTCTGGTTGGATTTTGCGTTACACGCGTCTTTGTAGAGCATGTACGGGGTGCCCGTTTCAATTTGGGCTTCCATGATTTTGGTCCAAAGCTCACGTGCGGCAATGGTCTTGCGGCCTTTGCCTTCCGACTCGTACTTGATGTAGAGGGCCTCAAATTCGGCACCGTAGGTATCGTACAACCCGGGGCACTCGTTGGGGCACATCAAGGTCCACTTGGCGTCTTCTTCCACACGTTGCATGAAGAGGTCTGGAATCCAAAGTGCATAGAACAAGTCACGAGCGCGCTGCTCTTCTTTACCTGTGTTCTTGCGAAGGTCTAAGAAGTCAAACACGTCGGCGTGCCAGGGCTCCAAGTACATCGCAAAGGATCCTTTGCGCTTGCCGCCGCCTTGGTCCACGTAGCGAGCCGTGTCGTTGAATACACGGAGCAAGGGGATCAAGCCGTTCGACGTTCCGTTGGTGCCGCGGATGTACGACCCCGTCGCACGGATGTTGTGAATGCTCAGTCCAATGCCACCGGCACTTTGGCTGATTTTGGCACACTGCTTCAGGGTGTCGTAGATGCCGTCGATGCTGTCGTCTTGCATTTGGAGCAAGAAGCAACTGGACATCTGTGGCTTGGGGGTGCCTGCATTGAAAAGCGTAGGGGTGGCGTGGGTGTAAAGCCCCTTTGACATACCGTCGTAGGTCTCCACCGCAGCTTGAATGTCTTCTTTGTGGATGCCAATGGCAACGCGCAAAAGCATCTGCTGGGGGCGTTCGGCAATTTCGCCGTTGGTGCGCAACAGGTAGGAGCGCTCCAAGGTCTTGAACCCGAAGTAGTCGTAGTTGAAATCGCGGTCGTAGATAGGCGTCGAATCCAACAATTCGCTGTTGGCCTCGATGATTTCCATCACGTCGTCGGCAATCAATGGCGCCGCCAAGCCCGTTTTGGGGCTGACGTATTGGTGCAGATCCCGCATGGTCTCCGTGAACGACTTGTTGGTGTTCTTGTGCAAGTTGGATACAGCGATACGGGCGGCCAAAAGGGCAAAGTCTGGGTGGCGCACCGTCATGGAGGCGGCTGTCTCAGCGGCCAAGCTATCCAACTCCGAGGTCGTTACCCCGTCATAAAGCCCCTCAATAACACGCATGGCGACGGCCACAGAGTCGACTAGCGGGCTGAGGCCATAGCAGAGCTTCTGAATTCGGGCCGTGATTTTATCGAATTTGATGGCTTCCTTGCGGCCATCGCGCTTTATTACATGCATCATAAGGGGGAAGCTTAGAAGTCGGAGTCAAACTTGAACGTGTCCGCCGTGGATTCTTGCTCCATGCCCACACCTGCTTTGCGGTAATCGGAAACGCGCTTTTCGAAGAAATTGGTTTTGCCCTCGAGCGAAATCATGTCCATGAAATCGAAGGGGTTTTCAGAATTGTAGACCTTGGGGCAGTTCAATTCGGTCAAGAGACGGTCTGCCACAAACTCCAGGTATTGAACCATCAAACGGCTGTTCATGCCGATCAGGTCTACGGGAAGAGATTCGGTGATGAACTCACGCTCGATCGCCAAAGCCTCGGTAATGATTTGGTTAATGCGCTCCTGAGGCACCTTATTCACTAAGTGGTTGTTGTGCAAGTGAACCGCAAAGTCGCAGTGCATACCCTCGTCACGGCTGATCAGCTCGTTGGAGAAGGTCAATCCTGGCATCAAGCCACGCTTCTTCAACCAGAAAATGGAACAAAACGCGCCGCTGAAGAAGATACCTTCTACGGCTGCGAAGGCGATCAAGCGCTCGGCAAAGGAAGGAGATTCAATCCAACGCAAAGCCCAATCCGCTTTTTTCTTGATAGCATCAAAGGTTTCAATGGCATTGAACAAGCGGTTGCGTTCCACCTTGTCCTTCACATACGTGTCGATCAAGAGCGAATACGTTTCGCTGTGGATGTTCTCCATCATGATTTGGAAGCCGTAAAAGAATTTGGCCTCCGTGTACTGCACCTCGTTCACAAAGTTCTCGGCCAAATTTTCATTGACAATGCCATCAGAGGCTGCGAAGAAGGCCAAGATGTGTTTGATGAAGTATTGCTCGTCGGCAGTGAGCTTATTTTCCCAGTCCGTGATGTCCTGGTGCAGATCGATTTCTTCCGCTGTCCAGAAACTCGCCTCGGCCTTTTTATAAATGTCCCAAATGTCGTTGTGCTCAATGGGAAATAGCACGAAACGATTGGGATTGTCGGTCAAAATGGGTTCCATAGCGGCGTTCTCTGCGCTCATAATTTTACAGCGTTAATCGCCTCACGGCGAGATGGTTACGTATAATTTAGGTGCATTTTAGCGGGATCTATGTCTGGGAGACCGGGGAAGATGTCCGCTGATGAGCTTTACAAATCTTGGAAAGCGAGGGGGGAATCGCAAGGGATAGATTTGAACATTGAACCGGAGTTTTCAACATTCTGAATACCCCCCTTCGGTCTCAAATGCCGCAAATCCTAAGGGTTACACATGTGCAACTATTTTTTTGCCTCAAGGGGGCAAAGAAATTCACATCAATTGTTAATAACCCTCGTTGGATTTCTGATTTTCTAGGAAGGAGTAGATCTCTTCAGCCTCCTCCATCCAGGCTTCTCCATACGCACGAACTAAGGCGCCTTTTAAGAACCTGAAAACAGGCAACTTAAGCTCTTGACCCAGGCTACAAGCGGGTTCGCACACGGTCCAATGGTGCACATTCAAGGCGTCAAAATTCGTGTATTTGGTCACTCGAATCGGATACAAATGGCAGGAAATGGGCTTAGGCCAGTCGACCGCCCCTGCGGCGGCAGCTTGTTCAATTCCACACTTGGCAACAGCCCCATCAAAGACCACATAGGCACATTCTTTCCCTTCCACTAAGGGGGTAACCCACTCCCCATCTTCGTCTCGAACGGATGGACCTTGTTCAGCAATGGCTTCGAGGCCTTCTGGGCGCAAAAAGGGCCGAATTTTATCCTGGATCTCCTCCAAGATTTTCACCTCTGCTTCCTGCAAGGGGGCTCCTGCATCGCCTTCCACACAGCAGGCACCTTTGCATTTAGACAAGTCGCAGCAAAAGGCATGCTCAAAGGCCACCTGGGAAACTATGGTATCGCCAATCTGAATCATTCCCCAAAGGTCTACCTTTGTAGGGTCATATTCAAAGCCCTTTCCCACCATGAATTTTGCCGAAATTCTCTCCGCCACGATGGTCCTATTTGCAGTCATCGACATCATTGGCAGCATCCCCATCATTATCTCCTTGCGCGACAAGGTCGGCCACATTCAGAGTGAAAAGGCCACGGTCGCAGCCACAGCCATTATGCTTTTGTTTTTGTTTGTGGGCGAAGATCTGCTGGGCTTGTTTGGGGTCAACGTCGCCTCCTTTGCAGTGGCCGGTTCGCTCGTATTATTTTTCTTGGCGCTTGAAATGATTTTGGGCGTTCGCATCTACCGCGAGGCCGAGCCCGAATCAGCCAGCATTGTTCCCATTGCCTTTCCCTTGATCGCCGGCGCAGGCACCTTGACGACGCTCATTTCGATTCGCAGCGAATATGCCACGGAGAACATACTTATTGCCATCCTTGTTAATGCCGCACTCGTCTATGTCGTCCTTAAGAATACGCGCCATTTGGAGCGTTGGTTGGGGAAAAATGGCATCGCCGTGGTTCGCAAGGTCTTTGGTATCATATTGATGGCTATTGCCGTTCGTCTATTCACTGCAAACATTGCCAGTTTGATTGGATAAGGCCAGAGCATCCGGGTTTACCACTCTGCATACGGCTATCTCCAAGCAAATCCCGACCTTTGCCTTCGTTAATCGCTTTTTAGCACACAGTATCTATGTCCACCTCTCCTGAAGAAGCATTTAAGCGCGTCATTTCCCACGCCAAAGAGTATGGTTTCGTCTTTCAAAGCAGCGAAATCTACGACGGCCTTTCTGCGGTCTACGACTATGGCCAGAATGGAGTGCTCCTTAAGAACAACATCAAGAACTTTTGGTGGCGTTCTATGGTGCAGTTGAACGAAAATGTTGTGGGATTGGATTCGGCCATTTTCATGCACCCTTCGGTGTGGAAAGCAAGTGGCCACGTCGACGCCTTCAACGATCCTTTGATTGACAATAAAGACAGCAAGAAGCGCTACCGTGCAGATGTGCTCATTGAGGAGCATGCTGAAAAGTTGCGCCAAAAGGCAGACAAAGAAGTCGAGAAAGCTGCGAAGCGATTTGGCGAAAGCTTTGACGCCGATCTCTACCGGAGCACCAACCCACGAGTCGTGGGCTATTTAGAGAAGGCGGACAACGTCATTGCGCGCTTTGTTCAAGCCATGGAGGCCGAGGACCTAGAGGCGGTGCGCCAGGTCATTGTGGACGAAGGCATTGTGTGCCCGGTAAGTGGAAGCAGCAACTGGACGGAGGTGCGTCAATTCAATTTGATGTTCGCCACGAAAATGGGTTCGGTCGCCGAGGGCGCCAGCGACCTTTACCTGCGCCCAGAAACCGCGCAGGGCATCTTTGTGAACTTCCTCAATGTCTACAAGACGGGGCGCATGAAGATCCCCTTTGGTATCGCTCAAATTGGAAAGGCCTTCCGGAATGAAATCGTAGCTCGTCAATTCATTTTCCGCATGCGCGAATTCGAACAGATGGAAATGCAATTTTTCGTGATGCCCGGCTCTGAAATGGAGTGGTACGAACATTGGAAGCAGGCCCGTTTGCGCTGGCATTTGGCCTTGGGTTTTGATGCCTCGCATTACCGCTACCACGACCACGATAAATTGGCGCACTATGCGAATGCTGCTGCGGATATTGAATTTGAATTCCCCTTTGGATTTAAAGAAATAGAAGGCATTCACAGTCGGACCGATTTTGACTTGGGCCGCCACGCGGAATTCTCCGGTAAAAAACAGCAGGTTTTTGATCCGGAAACCAACCAAAACTTCACCCCTTACGTGGTGGAAACGTCTATCGGTTTGGACCGAATGTTCCTCAGCGTTCTCAGCCAGAGCCTCGAAGAAGAGACCTTAGAAGACGGCAGCACGCGTACCGTGCTCCGCCTACCCCATGCCCTGGCCCCGACACAAGCAGCCATCCTGCCTTTGCTGAAAAAAGACGGCCTGCCTGAATTGGCGCGAAGCGTCTACGACGACCTCAAATTCGACTTCCAAATGGCCTTTGATGAAAAGGACGCCATTGGAAAACGCTACCGTCGTCAAGACGCCATTGGTACGCCCCTCTGTATTACGGTGGACCACCAAAGTTTGGAAGACGGCACGGTTACCCTACGCGACCGCGACAGCATGAGCCAAAAGCGTGTGCATCGAACCGAATTGGCATTGATTATCAAGGAGATTGCCTCCATGGAGAGTTTGTTGAAGAAGGTGTAAATATTTTGAGCCGCATTTGCACGGGTGCAATATTTATCTACCTTTGATTCAAGATTTTGAGATCTCAACCTAAAAAACCCCAATCAAAATGAAAAAAGTAAGCTTTTTTCTGAGCGCACTGGCCATGGTTGCCTTTGTTGCTTGTAACAACGCCGCTGAAGAAGCAGCTGTTGAAGAGACCACTGAAGAAGTAGTTGCTGAAGAGGCCCCCGCTGAGGAGGCTACCGAAGAGGCTGCCGAGGCTACCGAAGGTGCTGAGGAAGTTGCCGCTGAAGGTGAAGAAGCAGCTGCTGAATAATATTCGACAGTTTCTAAGACAGAAAGCCGCCCCGAGGGGCGGCTTTTTTTGTGGACAAACTTTGTGTGAAATCGAGCTGGGTTAACCTTCAGCTCCTTGAATTCTAGCCAGCTACGGGCGGCAAGAACTCCGTAATCACCCCGGCGCGTTGTAAGAAATAAACGCCTGAAAGGTCCTTGTACTCCGTGGCGTACACCACACGCTTGATGCCCGCTTGGTGAATGAGCTTGCTACAGTTGGTGCAGGGGGACATGGTCAGGTACAGCGTGGCACCTTCGCAGCTTTGGGTAGAACCCGCCACTTTGAGAATGGCATTGGCCTCTGCGTGAAGCACGTACCATTTGGTAAATCCTTGGTCGTCTTCGCAGACATTTTCAAATCCCGATGGCGTTCCGTTGTAGCCGTCCGAAATAATCATTCGGCCTTTGACGATGAGGGCACCCACCTTGCGGCGCTCGCAGTAAGAAAGTCCCGACCATTCCGACGCCATCCTGAGATAGGCTCGGTCGTACTTTTCTTGTTTGTTCATGAGTTTGCGAGCACTTTTTGAGAGAGTGCCCAGGGCGGGAATCGAACCCGCACTCCAGGGGAACACGAGTTTGAGTCGTGCGCGTCTACCAATTCCGCCACCTGGGCAATTGTGGAGCGCAAACATACGCACAAATTGCATACATTTGCACCCCCGTTTTATCAAAAGTATGGAACCCGTTGCAAAAATTTTCGCAGGACAAGCTTCCGAAGCGCTAGCTGCCTCTATTGCAGAGGCCTATGGCCAGCCTTTGGGCAAAGTCAACATGCTGAATTTTTCGGACGGTGAATTCCAGCCTTCTTTTGAAGAATCCGTCCGTGGTAGCCGCGTGTTTTTGATCCAGAGCACGATGCCGAATTCAGACAATTTGTTTGAACTCTTGCAGATGATTGACGCCGCCAAGCGCGCCTCTGCCCGCCACGTGACGGCCGTCATTCCCTACTTTGGCTACGCACGGCAGGACCGCAAGGACAAGCCCCGTGTTCCCATTACCGCCAAGTTGGTGGCCAAGCTGATTGAAGCGGCTGGCGCTACCCGCGTCATGACCATGGACCTCCACGCAGATCAGATTCAGGGCTTCTTTGAGCGCCCTGTGGATCACTTGTATTCTTCGACGCTCTTCATTTCGGACATCGAAGGCCTCAAGTTGGACGATTTGACCATTGCGTCTCCCGACATGGGCGGTTCCAAGCGCGCTACGGCCTACGGCAACCAATTGGGTGCTGAAGTCGTCATTTGCTACAAGCAGCGCAAAAAAGCCAACGTCATCGACAAGATGACCGTGATTGGCGACGTGGCTGGCCGCAATGTGGTGCTGCTCGACGATATGGTCGATACGGCGGGCACCCTCACCAAAGCGGCTGATATGCTCATGGAGCAAGGCGCCAAGTCGGTTCGTGCCTACTGTACGCATGGCGTGCTTTCGGGCAATGCTGTAGAGCGCATTGAAAATTCGGCGCTTCAAGAATTGGTCATCACCGATACGATTCCTCAGACCCAAACGTCTTCCAAGATTCGGGTCGTCCCTATTGGTAAACTCTTTGCCGCAGTGATGCACAAGGTGAACTCTAACGAGTCCATCAGCGGCCACTTTGTAATGTAAACTCTGAAATCTCCATCCCCATGCAATCCGTAACCATTAAAGGAACTGTCCGCACCGACCTCGGTAGCAAGTACGCTAAAGCAGTTCGCGCAGAAGGCCAAGTTCCCTGCGTTGTTTATGGCGGTAACGAGCCTATCCACTTCAGTGCCCCCATCCTCGCTTTCCGCGATTTGGTGTACACGGCGGAAGCTCGCGTAGCTAACATCGAATTGGACGGCAAGGCCATCCAAGCGGTTATCCAAGACATGCAGTTCCATCCTTTGACGGACCAATTGATCCACATGGACTTGATTGAAGTTGTGGAAGGCAAGGCTGTAACCATTGACGTACCTGTTGTGATGACCGGTAACGCTCGTGGTGTCCGCAACGGTGGTAAGTTGAAGTCGGTTCTTCGCTCTTTGCGCATCAAGGGCCATATCAACGATCTTCCTTCGGTCATCGAGCACGATATCACCGAACTCCGTATTGGCCAGTCCGTGCGCGTGAGCGACATGAAAGCGGGCAAGCCCTTTGAAATTTTGAATTCAGACGCAGCGGTTGTTGTGACCATCAAAATGTCTCGTAAGGCTGTTGCTGACGAAGAAGAAGAAACTGAAGAAGGTGCTGAAGGCGCTGAAGCTGCTGCTGAAGGCGCTGAAGCTACCGAAGCAGCTGCTGAATGAAAAAATTCCTAATGGTTGGGTTGGGCAACCCGGGTCCCGAGTATGCCCAGACGCGACACAATATAGGATTTGACATCGTGGACGCCTGGGCTCAGGCGTCCACGTCTGTTTTTAGCCCCGCGCGGTATGCCGACCGCGCGGAGCTTAAACTCAAAGGCCGTCAGGTCATCCTCATCAAGCCTACCACGTTCATGAATTTGAGTGGAAAGGCCGTCCGCTATTGGATGGAAGAGGAAAAAATTCCCCTCGAAAACGTGGTCATCATCGTGGATGAATTGGCCTTAGAGATTGGGAAGGTTCGACTGAAGACCAAAGGTTCGGATGGCGGCCACAATGGATTGAAAGACATTCAGGCGGTACTCGGCCGTCAAGACTATGCGCGCCTGCGCTTTGGCATTGGCCAGCACTTCCCCAAAGGCCACCAGGTCGATTTTGTGTTGGGCAAGTGGCAAGCCACCGAAATGGAGTTCATCACCCCCGGCGTGGAGCGCGCCATCAAATTGCTCGAAACCTTTGTACTCGCCGGCCCCCAAATGGCCATGAACCAGTACAACCAGTAGGGCTACTTTTTTACTTTTTTGGGTATGCTTGGCGCTGTAGGGCGTCTACTTTCGCGGCGTGAAAACAATTTTTCGGGCATTTTTTATTTTGACCCTTCTGCCGTTCGCCGCAGAAGCCCAGAATGCAGTCCTCCGCGGACAGATCGTTTTTGAAGGAAGTTTGGAGCCCGCAGCGGGCTACCGTGTGGCCGTTGTACAGGGCGACTTTAGAGCCGAACAATCGGCGACCCAAGAAGGCGCCTTCTCGTTTGGCAACTTGCCCAGCGGCTTGTGCAACATTCGGGTCAGCAGCCCCGACGGGCAGTCCTTCCAAGTGCTTCACGAACAGATGCTCAGCGGCGTCAAGCCCCTCGAGCTCCTCGTGGAGGTGGAGCGTCCACGCCTCGAGCTCAACGAGGTGTACGTGAGCGCTCAAGCGTTTAAAACAACGGAGGAAACACCCCTTTCTATCAAAAACATCAACTGGTCCGAAATGCAGCGCATGCCCGGCGCTACTTTGGACATCAGCAAGGCCATTCAAAGCTTCCCCGGCGTTCTGCCCAAGTCCAGCTTTGGCTACAACATTTCCATCCGCGGCGGGGCTTCCAGCGAAAATTCCTACCGTATGGACGGCATTGATCTTCCGACGATTAACCACTTTAGCATTCAAGGCGCAAGCGGCGGTGCGGTCAGCCTGCTCAACATGGACTTCATTCAAGGCGCGGCGTTGTATTCGGGCGCTTTTCCTTCGAGTATGAGCAACGTGCTTTCCGGAGCTTTGGAGCTGGATTTGCGCCAAGCGCGTAGCGATCGCCCCGGTGTTCGGATGACCTTGGGCGCGACGGATGTGGGCGCCACCGTGGAGATGCCTTTGTCGAAGCGTTCTGGGTTGATGGTTTCGGCCCGAAACAGCTTTTCCCAGCACTACTTCAAGCTCTTTAACATCCCCGTTCTACCCACCTACCAGGATGCCCAGTTTAAATACTACACACGCATCGG
>CAXRFY010000032.1:0-25241 GCA_964229925.1 Schleiferiaceae bacterium | reverse complement strand
GAACGTTTGGCGCTCCAACAATGGCGGATCCAGCTTTGCGCTGAGCGGCCACTGGTACGGCGGTGGCGGTGCCTCCTTTGTGCACGCGGATCACCACTGGATGACCTTCAAGCCAGGCACCGGCCAAGTCTATGCCGGCTGTGACGGGGGCGTTTACAAATCGGCCAATGGCGGCATGAGCAACAGCTGGGTGGCGCGCAACCAAGGCCTTTCGATCACGCAGTACTACAAGATTGGCGCAACCGAAGCAGACACCCTATTGACGATTGCCGGTGCGCAAGACAATGGGACGCACCTGAGCGACAACGGCTGGGACAAAGTCGGCGGTGGCGACGGAATGGACTGTGCTATTTCAGCCTCCGATGGCAACACCATGTACCGCTCCATCTACTACGGCGACTTTGACAAGTCCACCAACCGAGGCATCACCTTCAATGCCCCCTTTAACCTGCCTCCTGCGGGAACGGGCAATTGGGTAACCCCCTTCTTAGCGAGCAGAATCAATTCCAACACCCTCTACGCGGGCTTTACCAAGTTGTGGAAATCCACCAACGCCGGGGGAAGCTTTACCGCAACGAGCACCAACAACATTCAGGGTTCCAGCAACATCGACTGCATCGCCGAAGCCGTGAGCAACCCCAACGTCCTCTACGTGGGCATCGACGAGCGACTCTTCTACAGCAACGACGGCGGCCAAACCTGGACCTGGATCACCTCCAACATCGGTTCGAGCACCGTCATCACCGGCATCGCAGTGGACCCCGCCGACGAGAACCACGTGTGGATTAGCAAATCCGGCTACTACGCAGGGACCAAAGTCTACGAGACCTTCAACGCGGGTGGCGCATGGTACAACCGCAGCGGCAGCCTGCCCAATATCCCCGCCAACTGCATCGCCATCCAGCCCAACAGCAACGGCGTGGTCTATGTGGGCACGGACCTCGGCGTCTACTACCGCGATGCGTCCATGACGGACTGGGTTCCCTTCATGCAAGGCTTGCCCAACACCATTGTCAACGACCTGGAAATCTTGATGACCAACGGCGTCATTCGTGCAGGTACCTATGGCCGTGGTGTTTGGCAGAGCCCCCTGGCCACCTTCTTCCAAGACCGCCCCGAGGCGGACTTCAGCGCTAGCCCACAGGTCACCTGCGGCTTGGGCGACACCCTGGCCTTGACGGATGAATCCAGCAACTACCCCACGTCCTGGAGCTGGACCATCTATCCCGCTTCATTCGCCTACGTAAACGGAAGCAGCTCCAGCGATGCGGACCCCCAAGTGGTCTTCACGGCCACAGGCGCCTACACCGTCCAGTTGGTAGCCGCCAATGCTTACGGCTCCGACACCTTGACCCGCGTGGCCTACATCCATGTGGGCGGTATTCAAGCGCCTACCGCCGAAGAATTTGACAATGCCATTCCGCAGCGCTGGACCGTCCAAAACCCCGACTTCTCCTTGGGCTGGGGCACCGCGCCTGTCGGCAGCACGACGGATCCACATTCGGCCATTTTCCGCGGCTTTGGCTACAGCAACACGGGCCAAGTAGACGATCTGATTTCCCCCAGCTACCTGGTGGATAGCAGCAGCATTCTGGTGTACGACCTCGCGTACCGAATGCTCAGCGGCGGCACGTCCGACACCCTGACCCTTTTCGTCAGCAGCGATTGCGGCAGCACCTGGACCCAGGTCCGCCAGTACGTCGAAACCGGCAGCAACACCTTCGCCACGGGGTCTGCTATTTCCAACGCCTTTGTGCCCAGCAGCGCCAGCGATTGGCGCACGGACACCGTGAATTTGTCCGGTTTCAGCGGCCAAGTTCGCTTCAAGTTTGAGGCTAAAAACGGCAACGGCAACCACCTCTATCTGGACAACCTCCGCGTGATTGCCGGCGTTCAAGCCGCTCCCGTGTCGGATTTCTTTAGCGATACGACCAGCTGTGTCAACAAGCCTACGCCGTTCTATTTTGCCGGTTCGGGCCAAAATCTCAGCTACGCCTGGAGCTTCCCCGGCGGCAGCCCTGCCACCTCCACCGCGGCCAACCCCGTGGTTAGCTACCCGAGCGCAGGTGCCAAAACCGTCAGCCTAACGGTCACCAACAGCAGCGGTACCTCTACGGTTTCCAAAACCAGCTACCTGAGCGTGGGCAGCTTGTCCACCCCCTCCGTGAGCATTGCCGCCAGCACGCCAACGGCCTGTTTGGGCGACACCATCACCTTCACGGCCAGCCCCGTGAATGCCGGGGCTGCCCCGACCTATGCGTGGATCGTCAATGGCCAGCAACGCGGCGGCAACACGGCGAGCATCGATCTCTTTACCCTGAATACCGGCGACAGCATCCGCTGTGTGGTCACCTCCTCGGAAGACTGCGCCGCACCCAAGAAGGTCTCGTCCAGCACCGTGATTGCAACGATTTTGCCCTTGCCTGTGGTGACGGCCGGAACGTATTCGGCGGTCTGTGTCGGCAGCGCTCCTGTTAACCTCAGCGGCACCCCCGCCGGCGGTGTCTTCAGCGGCACCGGTGTCAGCAACGGCCAGTTCTTGCCCACCACGGTCGGCCAAGGCACCTACACGGTGACCTACACCTACATGAATAGCAACGGCTGTGTGAATTCAGCGACCAGCACGGTTCAGGTCCTTCCCGCTCCAAACGTCTTCCTCAACTTCAACATCGACGAGGTATGTGCGGCAGACGCAGCCTTCAATCCCTCCGGCGGCTACCCCGGTGGCGGCTCCTACGAATTGGACGGTTCGCCCATCACGCAGATCCAACCGAGCACCCTCACCTTGGGCTGGCACTACCTGACCTACGTCTACTCCAACAGCACCTGTACGGCGGAACGCACGGACAGCTTCGAAGTCAAAGCCGCGCCTCCCGTTCCCACGGTTCAGGTCTTTGGTGGCGACTCGCTCTACTGCCCTCAAGCGGCCAACGGATGGACCATCCAATGGTTGGACGCCAACCAAAACGCCATCACGGGGGCTACGCAACCCTGGTACGTACCTAGCGCCCCTGGAACCTTCTACGCGCGCCTCAAAGTCGGCTTGGGCTGTTTCCCCACCTCTATCGCGGTGGCCGTCACGTCCATCGACGAGGTGGACCTCCAAGCCCTCCACGTGAGCCCCAACCCCACGCGCGACTGGATCGAAGTCCTCACGGCCGTACCCGCTGGCGAAGCCTACACCTTGCGTTGGACCGACGCCTCAGGCGCCCTCCTCCTGGAACGCCAAGGCACCGGCACCGGCCAAATCACCGTGGAACGCTTTGACCTCCACGACTGGCCCAACGGCCTCTACTTCGTGGAACGCCGCAGCGCCGGCGCCCCCGTCACCCAACGCGTGGTCAAGTTCTAAGCTCGGCCCTAACGACCTCGCGGCGCCCTCGGCGGCCGCGCATAAAAAAACCCCCGCGGCGTGCCGCGGGGGTTTTGCTTTTGTAGACTTTGCTCCGAGCTTAGGCCAGAACCCTTAGGCGGTGACCATGTGGTTCAGCAAGCTGTGGAAAAGGGCCAAGCCGTCCGTGTTCAAGAGGTTTTCGTCCGCGGCGCGCTCGGGGTGAGGCATCATGCCCATGACGTTGCGGCCTTCGTTGCAAACCCCTGCGATGTTTTGAATCGCGCCGTTGGGATTGGCTCCGTCGGTGATGGCTCCGTCGGCTTCACAGTAGCGGAACATCACCTGGCCCTGGTCGTTGAGGCGCTTGAGCGTCTCCTCGTCCGCGTGGTAGCGGCCCTCGCCATGGGCGATGGGGATTTTGTACACGCCGTTCTCCTTCAAATCCGCCGTCATGGGGCTCAAGGGGGAGGCAGGCGTCAAGTAAACGTTTTTGCAGATGAATTTGTGGCTGTTGTTGTGCAACAAGGCGCCGGGAACCAATTGACTTTCGGTCAAAATTTGGAAACCGTTGCAAACGCCCAAGACGTAGCCGCCTTTTGCCGCGTGCTTCACCACTTCCTCCATGATGGGCGAGAAGCGCGCGATGGCGCCCGAACGCAAGTAGTCGCCGTAGGAGAAGCCTCCAGGAAGCACCACCATATCCACGCCTTGGAGGTCGTGGTCCTTGTGCCAAAGGGAAACAGTTTCACAGCCCAGGCCGTCGCGCAGGGTATCGATCATGTCCTGGTCGCAGTTGGAGCCAGGGAAGGTGACAACGCCAAATTTCATGCGACAAAGGTAGGGAAGCCCAACAGGTTTTGGCGAAAAAAAGGGGGCTTAGATTCGGCCGTTGGAGGCGCCTAGCAAATTGCACAAACGGTAGAGCAGGCGGCTGCCCACGTTGGCGTCCCAGTCGCCTTCGGGGCCGGGTGCCACTTCGTTGAGGTCGAGCCCGATGAGCGTTCGGCCCGATGCGAGCACGCGCTCCACCAAAAAGAGGATGTGCTCCACCTCAAATCCGCCCGCCACCGGCGTACCCGTGTGGGGACACAATTTGGGATCCAAGCCGTCAATGTCAAAGCTGAGGTAGACCTGCTGCGGCAGATTGGCCACGATGCCTTCCACCTGCTGCGCCCACGTAGCCCCCTGGAACTGTGCCTGCTTGAGGTCGCGGTCAAAGTAGACAGAAATGCGGTCGCCCAAGTCGGCCATGACCTCCAATTCCTCTTCGCAGTAGTCGCGAATGCCCACCTGCACCAGCTTGGAAATGCCTTCGTGCTGCATGGCGTTGTACATGATGCTCGCATGCGAGAAGGTGAAATCTTCGTAGGCCTTGCGCAGGTCCATGTGCGCATCGATTTGCAAGATGCCCATGCCGGGGTGGCGATCCGCCAAGGCCCGAATGTAGCCCAAAGGCGTGCTGTGGTCCCCGCCGAGCAGAGCCACCAACTGGCCTTGGTCGAGGTAGTGCGTGGTTTGGGCATAGACCCAGTCCACCATGGCGGTACAAGCGGTGTTGATTTTGTCCAAGCTCTTGGCCAAACGCGCCGTGGGTAGGCCCTCGGCCAGGGCTTCGAGGTAGGCCTCGGCGCGCTCGCGGTTACGTTCGGACTTGTGGGCCCATTTTTCACTGCTGGGGGCCATCCACAGGCCCATCTTCCAGGCATTGGGAACGCTGGGGTCGTACAGGTCCACCTGGGCGGATGCCTCGCGCATGGCCTCAGGGCCGGCTGCGGTTCCGGCGGCATAGCTCACCGTCACCTCCCAGGGCACCGGGAAAATGACCACCTCCGCGGAGGTCTCATCGTAGGGCAGTCCATACACCTGGCCGGGGGCGGCCAATCCGTTGGGGTCAAAATCGGTGGCCTGCTCCGCTCTCTTGGCGGCGCGTTGGGCCTGGAGGTCTTGGGAATTCACGCCACAAATTTAGGGGCTTTAGGGGACCTGTCGGACCTCAAAGCTTCGGCGGTACACTCGGCCTTTGGGAGAGGTGAACCGAAGGTCCCATAGCCATACCCCGTCAGTCGGAGCGGGGGGCAGTCCGCATTCCCAGACCGACTGAGGTTCGACGCGCACTTCAGGGCTCCAGTCGCCCCCAACGCCCAGCCGCGCTTCCGTCCAGCGCTCCTGCAGGGTCCAGGCCCCGTCTTGGCGCCAGTGGAAGGAAACGGTCGGCCTCAGTAGGCCCCCGTACATGGCTTGGTCCAAGTGGACGTGTAAGAGGGAGACGTCTCCGCTGGCTTGCAGCCAGCGGTGCACCCCCGGCGAGGCGGAGTCGCCGGATAGGACCCACCGTTCAGGCTGGCTCCAGCGCCAAGAGATCCCCTCTTCGCCCGTGAGGCCTTGGAAGTAGGTCGGGTCCACCTTGTCGAGGGCTGTGCCATTGGCCCCAAAAAGCCCCAAACCTTGGGCCTCCTCCAGTGGGGGAAGGTCCTCTTCGCTTGCCCAGGTTTGCGTCCGGGCACCCCGGGGGTAGCGCTGCAGGCTGCGATCGGGATCGTCGCTGTAAGCGTGGATGCTGCCTGGCAGGAGAAAGGTGCCGGGCGCGGCGAGCCGCCGCCAGTAGCTCCCTCCCTCGGCATCGGCTAAAAAGAGCGCCCCAAGGTCCAATGCGCGGGTGCTCGCGTTGTAGAGTTCGACGAAGCGGGGTTCGTAGGGCAAGGGGTCGGGGAGCCATTCTGTGAGTTGCAGATCGCCGGGCTGGGGCGGCACCGGCCAGCCAAAGGGGAGCGCCTCCCAGGGATAGGCCTGTCCGTCGCACCGGCACAAGCCCGGGGGAAGCGGCAGGCTATCCGTACCGCCCACGTGGGGCCAGACTTGCGGGCTGCCGAACAGCTCCCGATCGGAGTTCCAGGTCCACAGCCCTGGCGGGAGCGGACTGCTGAGGTCCATAGGCGTCTGGAAGTCTATGCGGAGTTCGGGGCGGTTGGTTTGGGCGCCCCAAACCCGCAACATAGGCGCCGGGAAGGCAACGGTCCGCGCGGTGGAATCCGGAGGGAGCCCCGGGCTGGCGCCGCGGGCATCGGTGGACCAGCCCCATTCGGAAAGCAGGCAGGACTGGGCCAAGTTGTACGCTTCCAAACTGTAGCCGCCGGCGGATTTGTCCTCCGGTGCAAAGGCGTCCAAATCGTAGGACAGAGGCCCCCACTTTTGACCTTTTGGCCCTTCCAACACCAGCAGAGAAGCCTGCGGAACCGTGAGCAAAATTGGTACATGCAGCACCCCGGAGGGCAGGAGCGCTGCCAACGCCGAATCCCCAAAAACCACCGTCCCGCCCGCCGGAACCCAGCACGTCGGCAAGGGGTAGCTTCGACTGCCTAGTCGCAGATGCCAACCGTCGAGGAGCAGGGGGTCCTTTCCCGCCCACACCGCTTCGACAAAGGGATGTTCGGGCGACAGGCCGGGTTGCAGGGGCAGCGGACTCGCGAGGAGCTCCGTGAAATGCCAATCACGCGCCCTCGGCTTGGCGCCTGGTGCTGTGGGCAGTCCTGTCACCGTGATGGGCCCCAGCGCCATTTTATCGCTGCGCGAAGCGCTGTACACGCAGCGAATCAGAAGCTTTGCGGCGGGCAGCAGCAGGCTATCGGGCTCGGAGGTGACCGTCTCCCATGCCCCGTCCAGGCCCCAGCTAAGGGCGTAGCGATGGTGCGCCTGGTGCGCCAGTGCGACGGAAAGCGCCGTGGAAGACCGGTCCAAAAGTCCCGGGGGCGACGTGGCCAGCCGCTCCTCATCGGCCGGGCTCATGCGCCAGAGTTCTATGCGGTCCTCCGTCTTACCCACCCGCAGCACCAGGTAGCTCTCTCCCTCTGGAGATTCCCATTGCAGCTCCAGGTAGTTGCTACTGCTTGGATTAAAATCCATCTCTATGTCCAGTTGGTACGTCTCCTGTGTTAGAGACGGCAGGCGGCGCTCCATTTCGGACTGTCCCCCCGTCGGCGCATCCAAATGCACCATCGGACCTCCCCATCGAAAATGCGCGGTCGCTCCCTGGCAGAGGACGCTGTCCGCATGGGTCCAGGTGAGAAGCTCGTAGGTCTGGGCGTTCGTGCCCCAAGGAACTGCATACAGCAGGAGGAAAAGAGCCCATCGGGCGGGCCGGCGCAAAGTGGCTGAATTCGGCATAGGTGGTGGTATTTTTGCGCAGAATTACACATCTACTGTCAGTTATGCGTTTAGCCCTCGTTGGTGCCACCGGTATGGTTGGCGAAGTCATGCGCGCCGTTCTTGCGGAGCGAAATCTGCCCATCACGCATTTTATCCCCGTGGCTTCGGCCAAATCAGCCGGCCAAACCTTAACCTGGCAAGGAAAAGACTACACCGTGGTGACTCCGGAAGAAGCCGTGGCCCTCAAGCCGGACGTGGCCATTTTTTCGGCGGGGGGCGAGACCTCGCTCACCTGGGCTCCCAAATTTGCCGAAACCGGCTGCTACGTCATCGACAACTCCAGCGCATGGCGCATGGAGCCCCAGATTCCCTTGGTGGTCCCCGAGGTCAACCCCGAGGCGCTGGACATGGATTCGCGCATCATCGCCAATCCCAACTGCTCCACCATTCAGCTGGTTATGGTGCTCAAGCCACTTGACGCCCTCTACCCCATTAAGCGCGTGATTGTCAGCACTTACCAAAGTGTGACGGGCACCGGTAAGGCCGCTGTGGACCAGCTCGAAAACGAACGTCAAGGCCGCGAAGGCGCCATGGTCTACCCCTACGCCATCGACAAAAACTGCTTGCCCCATTGCGACGTCTTCTTGGACAATGCCTACACCAAGGAGGAGATGAAGCTCACGCACGAAACCAAAAAGATCCTGAACGACGCATCCGTGCTGGTTTCTGCGACG
Organism: Schleiferiaceae bacterium; assembly: GCA_964229925.1. Lineage (GTDB taxonomy): Bacteria > Bacteroidota > Bacteroidia > Flavobacteriales > Schleiferiaceae > TMED14. Next base: position 17,030 of record CAXRFY010000032.1, on the reverse strand, counting down.
GCGGTACGGGTTCCCGTTCAAGGCGGACACTCCGAAGCGGTCAACATTGAATTCGCCGGCGGGCGCCCCTCCATGGAGGCAGTTCGTGCCTGCTTGCGCGATTTCCCGGGGGTCACCGTTTTGGACGATCCTTCCTCAAAATCGTATCCCATGCCCCGCTTTGCAGAGGGTCAAGACGACGTCTTCGTCGGCCGGATTCGTGAGGATCATAGCCACCCCCACGCCCTGAATTGCTGGATCGTTGCAGACAACTTGCGCAAAGGCGCTGCGACCAACGCGGTCCAAATTGCCGAAGAATTGCTTCGCCGCGGAAAACTTCAGGCCTGATTCTTGTTAAACAATTGTGCGCTTCACGCGTCATATCCCTAAATGCGAACGATTTGAAACACGCAAAACTCCTTTTCGCCCTCCTGCTGAGCTTTGGTTCTTGGGGGCTGTCGGCCCAAATAACCGTCACCGGCCAGGTGGTCGACGCCGAATCCAACGAGCCCATCATCGGCGCCGTGATTTCCACCATGCAGATGAATGGCGGCGACCGCCCCAGCATCAAACCCGTGGGATACACCAATGCGGAAGGGGATTTTTCCGTGACCTTGCCCAGCGGAACGCGAGGCTTTTCCGTTTCCTCTTTTGGGTATACCGCCCTGCGCCAAAGCTTGCAAGGCACTTCTGGTGTTCAAGTCAATTTGGGCGTTCTCAAGCTCACTTTGGATGCCTCCGTGGTCCTTCAGCAGGCCGATGTTGTATCTGAAGGCCCCGCTATGCTCAACGGTTTGGACCGAAAAGTCTACGACGTAGCCGGCGACCTCCAAGTGGCAAGCGGTACGGGCACCGACATCCTCCGCCAAGTGCCCAACGTCACCATGGACATCGATGGCAATGTGGCCCTTCGCGGCGATGAAAATGTGACCATTCTGATCGACGGCCGCCCCGCCTCTCTCATGGGCTACCAGGGCACCAATGCCTTTGACCGACTACCCGCAGGTATGGTGCAGCGCGTAGAAGTCATCACCAACCCCGGCGCTAAATTTGACGCTCAAGGCACGGGCGGTATTATCAACATCGTCACGAAAAAAGGACGCGAACTGCCTCTGAACGGCGCCATCCAGGCGGGTATTGGCACGCGAAACAAGTACAATTTGGGCGGCAACGTGTCCATTCCCGTCGGCAAGATGCGCATCAATGCCTCTATCGGCGCGGACGACCGTCAAATGTCTTCGGGCGGCTACACCTACCGAACCTACTACTTCCCCGATTCCACCTACCGGACGTCGGAAGAATCGCTCGGATTGCGTCATAACATCGGTACCAATGCGCGTCTGGGCTTGGATTGGAACCTCAAGGACAAGCATCAAGTGGGGGTTTCCTTTGGCATGGACCAGCGCGGTGGAACGGATTGGGATTCGGCCACTTTTGTGAATATCGGGAAGGACGGCGTTCCTGCCGGAGCCGTTCAATTCAAGGACCAAACCAGCAGCCGCTCCAACCAAAACCTCTCCTTCCGCTACGAACGCAAGTTTGCCGACGAAAACAAGAAGTGGACCGCGGACGCCAACTACTCTTGGGGCGAGGATCACGACCTGGAAAACAACTTCTTCACTACGGATCCTTTGTACCCCACCGCGTTTACGTTTGGAGCCTACCTCCAACGTTTTGATGTGCCCGGGAATTCGAAGCGCTTGAACCTCCAGTCGGACGTCGAATGGCCGTTAAACGATAAGGCCCGCGTAGATTTTGGATGGCGGACGTCGTCTAGCGCCAATGTGGAAGTGCGTTCGGCCAGTCAGTTGCTCGAGCCTGTTTCCTCCAGCTTCTTGACCGATACCCTGCGCAGTTTCTTCACGGACATGAGTCAGTTGAACCATGCGGCCTACGCCACTTACGGTTATGTTTTCTCGCCCAAGTGGAAAGGCCAAGTCGGCCTGCGCTACGAAACGGCTTTGGTCAACATTGTGTTGAAGGACAGCACCACGCTCCAACGTTCCTACCCCGGCCTCTTCCCCAGCGCCTACCTGACGTACAGCCCCCGAAAAGGCCTGGATTTGCAGGCGAGCTACTCCATGCGTGTCAACCGTCCCGACGGCCACTGGGGAGGGAGCTTGAACCCCAATATCGACTACTCCAACCCAAGCGGCCTTCGCAAGGGCAACCCCGACCTCAAGCCCGAATACACCCACTCTATGGAGTTCAACGTGGTGCAATTTGGCCGTTGGGGCTCGCTCTCTGGCTCTGCCTACGGCCGCCACACGATCAACATGATGTCTCGCTATTTGGAGCCTCTTCCCAGTGGTGTATTGATGATGACCTGGTTGAACTTCAACACCCGCGATAACGTCGGTCTGAGCACCAATGCCATGTTGCGCTTCAACAAAAATGTCCAGCTCCAAGCCTCGGCCGATGCTTTCTACTCGGTCATCAATGGCAGAAATGTTTCGGGCAACTTGACCCAGGGAGGCTTTGGCTGGCAAGGCCGTAGCAACCTCATGCTCAATTTGCCCAAGGAGCAACAGATTCAGATTACCTACAACCAATGGGGCACTGGGCCTACCGGACAAGGCTACCGCCGTGGCATTCAGTTCATCGACTTGGGCTACAAGGTGGACTTCCTGAATAAACATTGGACCCTGTCAGCGCGTTTAAGCGATGTGTTTAACCAACGCCGCTTCCGCTACGATCAGTTCACCGACCTCTTGGACGTAGAATTCATGCGCCGTCGCGAGAGCCGAATTGGCTTCCTCACCTTGCAGTACAACTTCGGTAAGCCCGAGCGCTCCCGCGGGGGCCGTGGCGGTCGCCCCGGAGGCATGGGTCAAGGCATGGACATGGGAGGCGGCGGCGATATCGATATGTAATGAAATTTTGGGCGATCCCCCTCCTCGCTAGCATACTAAGCGCCTGCCAGTCCTCTGCGCAGCCCGCCACTTTCGCTGAACCTCAACCTACCGACACCACCATGGAAAAAGCTATTCTCGCCAGCGGCTGCTTTTGGGGCACCGAGTACTTTCTACAACGCATCGACGGCGTCATCTCCACAACGGTAGGCTATACCGGCGGCCATGTGGAAAACCCCACTTATGAACAAGTGTGTACCAAGCGCACCGGCCACTACGAAGCCACCGAAGTGGTTTTTGACCCCTCCGTCACAGACTACGAGACGGTGCTTCGCATGTTTTTTGAAACGCACGATCCCACACAACGCAACGGCCAAGGACCCGACATTGGTCCCCAGTACCGCAGTGCGGTTTTCTACCTGAATGAGGCGCAAAAAGCCACGGCTGAAATGCTCATTGGCCTGCTCAAAGCGAAGGGCTATGACGTCGCCACAGAGGTGCTTCCCGCTGCCGTTTTCTACCCGGCCGAAAACTACCACCAGGACTACTACAACCACAAAGGCAGCACGCCATACTGCCACGGCTACCGCCCCCTATTTTGACGTCTTTTAGACGTTTAGTTTTTTGTTGAAAACTCTTGTCCCAAGGTGGATAAAATGCTTGTGGGAGCCTGTATATTGGCTAGTCCATGGCGGCATTGCACTACCCCTTAGAGCAGCACATTTTCCACCTTCTTTTTCAAGAAGATAGCGTGGATGTGCCCGGTTTTGGCCGCTTGGAAGCGCAACGCTTTGGAGCTGAAATTCAGCTGCAATCGGGCCTCTTTTTGCCCCCAGCTCGTCGCCTGAGCTTTACCCCCGTGGCTGGCCCAAGTCAAGTGCTCATCAACCACCTCGGCCGATTTGAAGGTCTGTCTGCCGCTCAAGCACAGACCGCCATAGCCGCTACCGTGAACACCTGGAACCGTCAGTTGCTCGAAGGCAAGCGCCTTCGCTTAGACGGTATTGGCTCTTTCTCCAAGACGGGCCTCCAATGGGTTTTCCAAGCGGCTATTGAGAGCAACTTCTTGCCAGAAGCCTACGGCCTGCCCATTTTCCGTGTGACGCCCTTGGCTCAACGCCATCAGCCCACGCAGGAAAGCGGCTACACCCTGCCCCTTCCTCAAGTACAGCGCCGCCGCGAACAATGGCTCGCTCCCTTGCGTGCCGCTGCAGTCGTTACGGGCGCTGTGAGTTTGCTGGCTTTGGGCACCACCAAATCGGACTTCCGCGACTTTGTCCAGAACGCCTCTTTCCGTCCACAATGGGAGGAATGGGTCGACAATGTTCAAACCTGGTTTGAGCCCAACGCTGAAGAGGTAGCGGTGGCCGACACCTTTGGCCAACAATCCGTTCCTGCACTCACCTTTGACGATGCTGCCGTTGAGGCTCCAGAAGTGCTCGTGGCAGAACTCCCCAAAGAGGTGAGTGCCACGAAAAAACCAGCCGTGAAGCCTGAATCGGATGCGCCTAAATCCGCTTTGTCGGAAGGTTCATACGCCCTTGTAGTGGGCGCTTTTTCCGATGTAACGAACGCCCATCGGCTAGCTAAAACCCTCGTAGACGCTGGCTACCCTGCTAAAGTCCTTGAAGCCAAAGTCGGCTTGACCAAAGTGGCCCTTCGTACCTTTGCCAACCGAGAAGCTGCGCAAGCAGCAAAGGAAGAGGCCAAAGCGGCCTTCCCTGCGGTTTGGATTTACAGTGAATGAAGCAGAAACGCGCCTCTGAATCTCTCTCCGTCATGACGGAGATTGTTCTTCCCAACGACACCAACAATTTGAACAACCTCTTTGGAGGCCAACTCCTGAGTTGGATGGACCGCTGTGCGGCTATTTCTGCACACCGCCACTGCCGTCGCACCGTAGTCACGGCAACGGTCAATCACGTGTCTTTCAAGCAAGCCATTCCACAAGGTGCCATCGTCACCATGGAGGCTAAAATCAGCCGCTCCTTCACCTCGTCCATGGAGATTTTTGTGGACGTCTTTACGGAGGATCAGCGCGGTTCTGGCGAACGCACCAAGTGCAACGAGGCCATCTATACGTTTGTGGCTGTGGATCAATTGGGCAATCCCATTGAAGTCCCTGCCGTTCTGCCCGAATCCGACGAAGAAAAAGCGCGTTTTGATGGCGCTTTGCGCCGCCGCCAACTTGCGTTGATTCTCTCCGGAAAAATGAAGCCCGACGAGGCTACGGAGCTCAAAGCACTCTTCTTCCCGAGTTAAGTTGCGTTTGCTTGCGCGGGCCTTTTGCACCGCGCTTCAAAGGCCTGCGAAAAAGCTTTTGCCCAGCCCTCCTAGCGTATGGCTGCGCCCAACGCGGCTACCAGTAAGCTGATGTCCAGCATTCGGGTAATCCATGGGCGCTTGAAATAGGCCTGCAAGTTCACCATGTGGGGCGCAGCAAATACCGCTAATATGGCACCAGGCATGGCTTCGTCACCAAGCCAAGGGTTGAGAATCCACGCCCAAACGATGCCCATCCAGCCAATGAGGAGGCCTCTGCGCTTGGCCTTCTTGGCAAAGGAGAGTGCCCGCAGGGTTTCAAATACCGCCAAAAGGAGCCAAAAACCAACCATCCATTGTCCCGCATGGGGCCATTCCCAGTGGAAGGGTTGCGTCCAAGGTTGGGTGAATTCTGCCCAAAAATCGGGTAGCCCCCCCGTATACGCGGACCACGTAGCCACCAGGCCACATCCAATGAGCCAGCCCGTGACTATTTGCAAGTAGTAGTGGGTTGGCTGCCGCAACTGTCCCGCGCGCAAGGCAACGACTGCAACCAAAATGAGGGTCCACCAACCGGGCTCTAAGGCGCCAAGCAAGGCCGAATAAAGCCCCAAATTGGAGCGTGAAACCAAGCCCACTTTACGATCATCGTTCAATTCATAGGCCATCGCCAGCCAAATGGCGAAGCCCACGCTGGTACTTACCTCCGCCAGACCTATGCCCTTGGGGTGCGTGGCGAGCAGCAAGCAGAACCAAAACCAACCCAGCAAGTAGTTGGTCTTAAGGTAACGGCTTCTAAAAACGAGAAGGACGTTTATCAACCAAGCGGCGAGGCCTACGAGAATGGGCGTATACCAAAAGCTCCAACTCCCCAGTGTTTCTGCGCCTTTCACCCAGAAATTAAAGGCCGCTGTAAGACCTGCCGTAGCCACAAACAGGACCACTGCGATTCCGGGATGCGGATTTCTGAAAATATGATTGGGTTGGCGCACGCTTTGGATTAAATTTGTCCAAAATTAATTGGACTGCTATGCCCCTCCGCTCATTTTTTGAAGGTCTTGGTGATTTTTTAGAATGGACCTTCCAGATTCTCCCCTTCTTGGATAACTCTGCCAACTATTTGTTCATGGCTGTAGGAGCTGGTCTAGGCATCTACTGGTTGATGGAAATGCGCAAGCACCAAAAGGCTGGCGAGAAATAATACGCTTTTCGCGAATGAAAAAGCCGCCCCGAAAAGGGCGGCTTTTTTGTTTCTAGTCCACACGGTATGGGTTTGGTGGAGTCGCCACCTATGGATTTGACTCCCTCAGCCGCGCAAACCTAGATCTACTCCGATATCGTTGCGGCGGTACGCCCCTTCAAAGGTGATTTGGTCTAGGCGCTCATACGCTTGCGTCAAGGCCTGTGCTGCGTTGGGTGCTATACCCGTTGCACACAATACGCGTCCTCCGTGCGTCACAATATTTCCGTCTTTTTCCGCCGTTCCCGCTTGGAAAACCACCGTGCCTTCGACGTGCTCCTCCAGGCCGCTAATTACATGGCCTTTGGGGTAGGCTTCGGGATAACCCCCTGACACTTGCATGACCGTGCAGGCCGCATGGGCCGTCTGCGCCATGGGGCGGGTAAGGAGTTTTTTCTTGGCAGCATCGACAAAGAGGGGCAAGAGATCTTCGTCCACGCGGGGAATGACTACTTCCGTCTCGGGATCGCCCATTCGGCAATTGTATTCGATGACTTTCACACCTTTTTTCGTGAGGATCAACCCAAAGAAAATGAAGCCCACATAGTCCATTTGCTCGTGCTTCAAGCCTTTAATGGTGGGTTCGATGATGTGGAGTAAAACTTCTTTTTTGACCTCCGCGTCGACAAATGGCACCGGGGAAACCGCTCCCATGCCTCCGGTATTGAGTCCCGTGTCGCCTTCGCCAATACGTTTGTAGTCCTTGGCCTCGGGCATGAGCATGTAATCCTGGCCGTCTGTCAAGACGAAGACAGAGAATTCAATGCCGTCCAAAAATTCTTCGACCACGACCTTCGACGAGGCGCTGCCAAACTTTCCACCCAACATGGCATCCATTTCATGGAGGGCTTCCGCCAAGTTGTCAATAATGAGCACGCCCTTGCCCGCTGCGAGGCCATCTGCCTTCAGAACGTAGGGCGCATCAATGGTCGTGAGGTACTGCTTGGCCTCTTCGAGCTGAGAGGCGGTAAAGGTTCGGTGTCCAGCCGTCGGAATCTTGTTGCGCTCCATAAATTGCTTGGAGAAATCCTTGGAGCCTTCCAATTGTGCAGCAGCTGCCTTGGGGCCAATCACGTGGATGTGCGAAAGAGCGGGATTTTCTTCAAAAAAGTCGGCCAAACCTGCCACCAAGGGATCCTCTGGACCGATTACCACCATGTCAATGTTCTCTGCCGTGCAAAAATGGCTCAGGGCCTCGCGGTCCTTCCAATCCACCGACACACAGGTGCCATAGGCCTTCATGCCCGGATTTCCTGGAGCAATAAAAAGCTGATCTAAGAGGGGCGACTGGGACATTTTCCAGGCCAGGGCCGACTCGCGGCCGCCGGATCCAAGGAGCAATACGTTCATGAGTTTCATTGATTTGCTGCCAAAAGTACAACCCTCCAATTGCTTCATTCGTTTGTAAACGTATATACCCGTTTAAAACGGCTAAGCCCACCCGAACGCTCGCAAATCCGTCGCAATCTTCCGTACCTTCTTGCCATGGATTCCATACACCTCTACCCCCTCGATATTGCCCTGATTGTGGTGGCCCTGACGGGCATGATTGCCCTTGGCTTGTGGGCTGGACGCTCCGCTGAAAAGTCCTTGGAGGGCTATTTCTTAGGAGGGCGCAACCTTCCCTGGGCTTTGGCCGGTCTTTCCATGGTAGCGACCACATTTGCGGCGGACACCCCTTTAGCGGTCACCGAAATGGTAGCGGCGGACGGTATCAGTGGCAACTGGCTGTGGTGGAACCTCCTTGCGGGCGGCATGTTGACCGCTGTGGTCTTTGCACCGCTTTGGCGACGCGCAGGAGTAGTAACAGAGGCAGAACTTATTGAACTCCGCTACCACGGGAAGCCCGCATTGTGGCTTCGGATTTTCCGCGCCGTATACCTCGGGCTTTTTATCAATTTGCTCATTCTGGGCTGGGTACACGTGGCCATGACCTCCGTTTTGCAAGGCCTGTTTGGCCTCCCTGCGGACACCGCTTTTTGGCTGACTACAGGACTCACCCTCATCGTAGCCTTGTACGCCGCGACCTCCGGTCTCTTTGGCGTGGTGCTCACGGATGCCGTTCAGTTTATTCTTGCCATGACTGGCAGCATTGCTCTAGCCATCTTTGTCATTCAATCTCCTGAAGTGGGCGGTTTGGACGGACTACAGGCCGCTTTACCGGCCGAAACCTTGGACTTCTTCCCGACCATTAGTTCTTCGGCATCTGGCTCCGGTCTCGCCATAGGCCTCGGGGCCTTCTTCGCCTACTTTGGTATGATGTGGTGGAGTGCCTGGTACCCCGGTGCAGAACCAGGCGGCGGCGGGTACGTCGCGCAACGCGTCATGGGCACCAAGGACGAATCTCATGCCGTCGGCGCCACCCTCTTTTTCAACTTTGCGCACTACGCCCTGCGACCATGGCCTTGGATTTTGGTCGGTTTGGCGGCTATTACGCTCTTCCGCCTTCCAGACCAGGTCCCGACCGAACTCCAGTCCGCCCTCACCGAGGTGCAAGCCCTGGAGGGCTACAGCCCCAAATGGCTCACCGGAGAGGAGTCGCCTAGTGACGTTGCCGCGGCTACCCAAGTCCTCGTGGTGCGCGAAGGCCTTCGCCAAGCGGCCCAAGATTCGCCCGCTCTCGCGGAAGCCCTCAAATACCATGTTGATCCGCGGTTTGGCTACATCTTCGCCATGAAGCACTACCTCCCAAAAGGCTGGATGGGCCTCATGCTTGTGGCGTTCTTTAGCGCCTACATGTCTACTATCTCGACCCAGCTCAACTGGGGGGCCTCCTACTTAATGAATGACGTCTGGCTCCGACTCGGCAAGGACAAGCCAAGCGGGCCCACTATCGTCCGCCGCAGTTTTGTGCTCGTCCTCATTCTGGCCGCCATCAGCTTAGCGGTTTCAACGCAAATCAACAGCATCAAAGGCGTTTGGCTCTTCATTATGGAATGCGGTGCCGGATTGGGCTTAGTGCTCATCCTCCGCTGGTTCTGGGGGCGCATTAACGCCTACGTGGAAATCACCGCCACGGTTGCCCCATTCGTCGGCTTTGGACTCGCGCGAAGCGGCTGGATTTCCGATTCGCTCAGCGCCTTCCCCAACTCCTTTTTCTTTACCGTCGCGTTCACTACCATTGCTTGGATCCTCGTCTTACTCGTGACCAAGCCTTCAGCCGCATGGCCGGCGTTTAAAGCGCGCATTTACAGCAAGGGATTGACCTCAGTCCGAATTCTCCTCTCCCGATGGATCCTCGCCGTAGTAGCCGCCTACAGCCTCCTTTTCGCCATGGGAAGCTTCTTGCTCCATCCAGGATCCGAGGCGCTTTGGTATGGACTTTCTTTCGTGATTTCGGGCGCCTTGCTCCTTTTAACGTTCCGAATGTCCACGCTGTCGCGCATGTTTAAAGGGTGAAAGGGTTGAAGGGTGAAAGGGTGAAAGGGTGAACCATTTGGGGGGGTGGGTGTTCCTAAGAGCACGTACACGCACGCCCCATGTTGACCGCCCTTTTCCTCAGTATCAGCTCCTTCGTACATGTCGCCACGCCCGATAGCATTTGCGGCATACAGACAGCCCCGAGCACGGAATCCTTCCAAGACTCCACATGGCGAATTGGCGCGCTCATTTTTAGCGACCCCGGAGACATCGGCCCCTGCTGGTCGCGAAGCGATACGACGGGGTTCTATTGGACGCCCTTTGTCGGGATTACCTCAGGCGGATTCACGGGGCCCTATTCGGGCGCAGGGGGTTCGGGGAAATACCTCTACACCTCGCCTAGTTCCGGTCCTTCTGCCACTTCCTTGCTGACGCCTAGGTATTACATGGCCCCCCTCGACACGGCTGCGATTGAATTCTACACGCACATCCTCGAATACACCACCGGCGATTTTGTATCCATGGTAGTATCTGCCGATACCGGTAGTGGCTGGTTTCCCATGCAAACGATTACAACGTCCACACAGATCGTAAAAAATTCCCCGTGGGACCGCCGAATCATCTATTTGAACCCGTTTAGAGCGGACACCATGCAGTTCAAGTTTACCGTTACACGCGCCCCAAATGCCTACCTCAAAGTGGGCTTGGATGCATTTTCCGTTCGGGATACGACCTGCCCCCCGATTGCTTCGCCTTTCACGTATTCGGGAACAGGCCTTACGCGCTTCTTCGCATTGGCCAATCCCAAACCCAACTTCAGCTACCAATGGTACTTCGGAGATGGCGGAAGTAGTACATCCACCACGCCTACGCACAGCTATTCGAGCCCCGGAAGCTATACTATCACGTTGGTGACGACGTCGGAATGTGGGCGCATCGATTCCACCCAAGGCACTTTGCAGATTTGCGCTCCATCCCAACCCAGCATTTCCTACAGTCTTTCGGGCAATACGGTGAGCTTTTTGGCCCAAGGCAGCGGCATCGCAAATGTCTACTGGTCTTTTGGCGATGGTGCATCTTCAACGGCCCAAAATCCCACCCACACCTACGCCAACACCGGCGCATTTACCGTCCAATTGAGCGCCACCAATACCTGTGGCGAATCGACCACCGCCTACGACACGGTCCGCTTGTGCAGCCCGCTCAGTCCTCAGTTCACGGCCCAAATCCTTTCGACCAATGCCCAAGGCATGACGGTTCAGTTCGATGCAGCCGTTAGTTTGGGTTCCATACAATCGTACCAATGGAATTTTGGGGACAACAGCACCGGAACGGGCCAAAGTCCCAAAAAAACCTATGTCATCCCTGGCCTGAATTACCTCGTTACGCTCAGCACCCTGGATTCCTGCGGTCAAACCTTGAGCATCTCCAAGCCTTTGACCCAAGTATCCCTTCCCAATGAAGCGGTCAACCGCGCATACCTCTACCCAAATCCCGCACAGCAGCGCATTTTCCTTCGTGCACCCGGTTCCCAAAGGCTTTTAGAAGGGAAAATTTATCATACCAACGGGACGCTCGTGGACCTCCTCCCCGCTGGAACGTCGGAATGGGACATCCTGCCACTTCCCGCTGGCATCTACTATGTGGTGCTCACCTATCCCGATCAATCCGTCGTCTTGCCCCTGGTGGTCGAACGTCCGTAACGCGCCAAAGCGTACCTCTAGTTGCGCAGACTTTTGTCTTGTGCTAAACAAAAAAGCCCCCCGCACTTCCGTGCGGGGGACCTTGGTTTTGTGGAGAATATCGGAGTCGAACCGATGACCTCTTGCATGCCATGCAAGCGCTCTAGCCAGCTGAGCTAATCCCCCAAGTGGACGGCAAAGATAGACGGAAAAATCAATTCAATGCATAGGAGAGCTGCAGGGTGAAGGTTCGGGGTTCGGCGAGCAATGCGGGGCGGGGAGAAGCGAGGCGGTTGAGGACGTTAAGGATGCCCGTTTGGACTGTTAGATGGTCCGTCAAACGCGTGTTGAGCCGAAAGTCCACAAAGAAATCCCCCTTATTCAACTGGTAGCGACTGTCCGCCACGCCGGGCACAAAAATGGCGATGAGCGGGTCCGTGAAAATGGCGTCAATATTGGACATGAAGGAGTTGTAGCGCACACTTCCGCCCAAGGTCCAGCCCTTCCAAGAGGCCTGAACGTCCGCCTTAGCATTGTGGACGTAGCGGTATTTGAGGAAATTTTGACTCGGATCCAAGGACGTGCTCTGGTAGGAGAGGGCCTGGCCATCCACATCCGTCGCATAAACGCCGGTGGGATCCAAGGCCACAGGCAACGAATAGGTGTATCCCGCCATGCCTTCCACTTTGACGGGGCCCACAAAGCCGCGTGCACCGCCTGTAAGCTCAAGGCCGGTGATGCGCGTGGGGCCAACGTTTAGGGAGGTGAATCCGTAGTTGGCGAGCGTGGTTCCGGGGAGGTTGCCCCATTTGCCAAAGGTGAATTCCAGCATGTGGTTGAATTGCGTGTAAAAGAAGGCGGCATCGAGGTAGCCTTGCAGTCCTTTGAGGCGGAAGCCCTGTTTGTAGCCGAGTTCGGCCGTCCAGCCAGATTCGGACTGGATGCCTGGGCTTGGGAAGACTTGAAGGGCTCCCGCGGCGGAGGCGCTGAAGCGTTCGGCGATGGATGGGAAGCGGTAGCCCTGGGCCCAGGAGGCGCGGAGATGGCTGCTTTCGGCCAATTCGTAGTGACCGCCTAGGCGCAAGACGGGTTTAGCATCGGCTGTTCCGTCTACGGAAAAGGACTCCCAACGAAGGCCCATGCTCGCATCCCAACGGTCGGCCGTTTTATCCGCTTGGGCAAATACGGCTTGATTCACCCCAAGGTGCGCCCCGCTGAAGAGGGGGCTGTTCATCGCGCTGCGCAGGTAAAGCGCCCCCGCCGACAGGGTCCAGCCTTCCGAACTAAAGAGCTGCCAGAGGTACTCGGCGTGTACCGAAGTCCCCGCATTGCTGTAATCGTTGCTGTCCAGTCCGGAGGCGTTGGCATAGGACATCCCTCTAAGACGCAACGTATGCAACTGCCGGCCTTGACGGTATTTCACATGACCCGTGAGGGCTGCGAGGTCGGATTGGGTTTGGGTGGCCGAAGAGTCCAAGGGCGTGTACCCGAGGCGGTAGTCTTCCCAAATGAGCGACGAGCTTCGGTCCGACGTCCAATATTGGCCCTGCAGACCTATTTCGAGCTGATTGCTAGGCTTGTAGCGGTACTTGGCGTGCATTCGGGCCGATTGATCTCCAACCAAATACTGGTAGCCCTGATCGCCAAACAGCTGCCCATGCAGCACAATGCCATGCTGATTTTTTTTGCCATAACTGTCCGAAAACGCATACCGAACCGCCGCTCGACCGCGTGGCTGATCCCACCACCCTAAACTGCGCATCTTTGGCTTGTCATAGGCCTCCACCAGGGTGCTGACCCGAACGCGCTGCTGCGCACTCGGCTCCCAGGTCCGCAAATGGATGACGCCATTGAGCGCCGAACTGCCGTACAAACTCGAAGACGCCCCCTTCAAAACTTCCACTTGCTGCACCGCCTCCATGGGCATGGCATTCCAAAGCACGCCGCCCGCATCGGGACTTAGCGCCGGCAAATCATCAACGAGAATGAGGACGCGTGAACCCGCACCCAAACTCCAGCCACTGCCCGAACGGATGTTCGCCTGCCCATCCTGCAAGGTCACGCCGGGGGACATTTGAATGACCTGTTCGACCCGCGCATTGGCCTTTTCTTCCAATACCCGAAGCGGCAAAACATCTACGCTGACCGTTGTATTTTCAAGGCGCTGTTCGGTGCGGCTTGCCGTCACCACGGTAGTCTCCAAAAAAACCGTTGAATCTGGTCCGGACGACAGCCCTGGCGCAAAGCTTGCGAGCAGAAAAAGGGAAGGAAAACTCATCATTGCTACGGCATTTAAATAGAAAAGTATGAAAACCATTTTGGTCACCGGTGCATCCTCTGGATTTGGAAAGGCAACAGCACTTCATTTTGCCCAAAATGGCTGGAAGGTTATCGCTTGGGCGCGTCGTCTCTCTAGCATGGAATCCTGGCGTTCTGAGTTGGCTCCGGAGGTTCAAGATCACGTGCATCTTTCCGAAGTGGATGTGCGCGATTTAAGCCAAGTTGCGGCCGCCTTTTCTGCTCTGCCTTCTGCCTTTTCCTCCATCGATGTTTTGCTCAACAATGCAGGCCTTGCCGCTGGAAAAGATCCTGTGCATCAAGGGCTCATTGACGACTGGGAGCGCATGATTGACACCAATTTAAAAGGGCTTCTCTACGTCACGCGCACCGTGTCACCGGGCATGGTCTCGCGCGGTAGCGGGCACATTGTGAATATTGGAAGCATCGCGGGCAAAGAACCCTACCCCGATGGCAATGTCTACAATGCCACCAAGTTTGGCGTAGACGGTTTGACCACTGGAATGCGTATGGATTTGGCCAAATTTGGAATTAAAGTCAGCCAAATTTGCCCCGGCATGGTGGACACGGAATTCTCCGAAGTTCGCTTCCATGGCGACCGCGAAAAAGCCTCGGCCGTTTACCACAACATGACGCCCTTAGTGGCCCAAGACATTGCCGACGTAGTGTGGTATATGGTGAATGCTCCCAAGCATGTGAATTTGGCCGATGTGCTTATCCTGCCCGCGGAACAGGCGTCTGCGACGATTGTGAGTCGGAGGGGCTGAGGGCTAGAGGGCTAGAGGGCTAGAGGGCTAGAGGGCTAGAGGGCTAGAGGGCTAGAGGGCTAGAGGGCTAGAGGGCTAGAGCTTGGCAAAACAACGGAAAGTCCCAGCGCGCGGCGAAGGTCCAACAAATAGTTTAAGGGTAAAAGAGATTAAACGTTTAAGCGAAAAGGCTACATCGCGAAGCGCGTGCTTTCTAGCTCTCTATCCACAGCGCGAAGCGCGTGCTCCTTTACCCGTTTGCACCGCCGAGAAGACGACTACCGCCAATCTAGGGTCGCAAATTGGCCCCATGAATCACGAACAGTATGCATTGACGTTGCAGCTGGCCCATGGCATTGGGCCCAAACGTGCTCGAGCTATTATGGAGGCCTACCCGGATGCAGAGACCTTGTTTAAGGAAACTCCCGAAAATGCTCCGCCTAATTGGCCCAGCCAGATGGTCTGGCGAGAGCTACAGCAAGAAGCGAGTAAACTATTAGAACGGCACGAAGCAAGCAATATTCAAAGTTTGAGTGTATTCCACCCAAGCTATCCAGAAACCTTAAAAAACATCCCAGATGCTCCTGTCATTCTATTCGTAAAGGGCACCTACAGCCCGTCTGATGCGCGGCGACTCGCGGTGGTTGGAACTCGGGATCCAACACCCATGGGTATGGAAACGACGCGTACCCTCGTTGAAGGCCTAGCTCCTTATGGCTGCACCATTGTGAGCGGTTTGGCCCGAGGGATTGACGCTCAAGCCCATCGAAGCGCCCTACACCTAGGACTGCCTACCTGGGCAGTGCTTGCGCATGGTCTGCACACTGTTCACCCAAAAGAAAACCAGTTTTTGGCAGAGCAAATGCTGGGGGCTGGCGGTGCCTGGTTCAGCGAATGGCCGTTAGGAACTGCACCCACTCCAGGCGCTTACCCACGTAGAAACCGGATCATCGCCGGCCTCACCCAAGGCACCTTGGTGATAGAGGCCGCTATTAAATCCGGGGCGGGCATCACTGCACATCTTGCCCACCAATACGATCGTGGGGTTTATGCGGTGCCTGGACGATTAAGTGATTTGCGAAGTCAAGGCTGTTTGGATCTCTTGCAGCGTCAAGTAGCCCACCTTGTTCTTCATCCACAGCATATCGCGGAGGATTTGGGGTGGTCGCAGCCCCAGAAAGTCGATGCCGTACCGAGCTGGCCGGAAACCCACCAAAAAATTTGGTCTGCCTTGGCTGAAGGCCCCATGCGCTTGGGAGCAATTACCGAGCACACCCATGTAGGCCCTGAAAAGTGCTTACATGCATTAGCGGAAATGATGTGGGTGGGTGACATCCGTGCGACACACGGATGGTATGCTCGCGACGGCCCTATGGCTTAATCCTCGTCGTCTTCTACAGCCTCTGCATCGGGAGCTGCATCGTCATCGCTCACGTCCTCTTGGTCGTCATCGTCTTCTAAGAATGCCGCTGCTTTCCGTTCGAGTTCCACCGAAATTTTAAACAGGTATTTGGTCGTTTCCGTCTCCAAAGGGATAGTTCGGACGGTCTTTCCTTCACTGTTTTTGTAGACAATCATGTCATCTGGATCAAATCCCTCAGGGTATTTGTCCGTGAGAATCTGCAGCTGTTCTGCAGTAATGTTTTTATAATCAACGATTAAACGCTGCTTTTCCATGGTCAGTTTACCATTTGAGTACCCAAGCGAAAATAAGCGGAGCGACGATAGTTGCGTCAGACTCTACTATAAATTTTGGCGTATCGGCATCCAATTTGCCCCACGTGATCTTTTCGTTGGGCACGGCACCCGAATACGAACCGTAGGAAGTGGTCGAATCCGAAATCTGACAGAAGTAGCCCCAGAAGGGGATATCCTCCATTTCCATGTCCTGGTAGAGCATGGGAACCACACAGATTGGGAAGTCACCGGCGATGCCACCTCCAATCTGGAAAAATCCAACGCTCGGAGCCTCTGGGTTCTGTGGATTGCGGCAGTTTTTCACATACCAGTCCGCCAAGTACGCCATGTACTCAATGCCCGATTTCATGGTGCTCGCTTGGAGTTCATTTTTGATGCAATAGCTCGCAAAAATGTTGCCCATGGTGCTGTCTTCCCAGCCTGGAACGATGATGGGTAAGTTGCGCTCCGCAGCGGCGAGCATCCATGAATTCGCAGGGTCTACGGCCTCGTCGTATTCCGCAGCAAATTCTGGAAGGCGAATCATTTGGTACATGTACTCGTGTGGGAAGTAGCGTTCCCCCTTCGCCTCGGCGCGAGACCAACATCCATGGATGTGGTGCTGAAGCTTGCGGAAAGCTTCCTCCTCAGGAATACAGGTGTCGGTTACACGATTCAGTCCAGCATCCAAGAGTTCACGTTCGTCCTGGGGCGTTAAATCGCGGTAGTTGGGAACACGCTTGTAGTGGCTGTGCGCTACCAGGTTCATGAGGTCCTCTTCTAGGTTTGCCCCCGTGCACGAAATGATGTCAATCTTTCCCTGACGAATCATCTCGGCCAAGGAGCGACCAAGTTCAGCCGTGGACATGGCACCTGCCAAGGTCACCATCATTTTGCCCCCTGCAGTGAGGTGGGCCTCGTAGCCTTTAGCTGC